>NZ_CP007440.1:4811944-5119394 GCF_001579845.1 Rhodoplanes sp. Z2-YC6860 | reverse complement strand
TCGATTCTGGCCGGGTTTCAGCATGCACCGTTACCGCTCCCACACCTGTGGCGCGCTCCGTGAAAGCGACATCGGCCAGGAGACCCGGCTGTCCGGCTGGTGCCATCGCATCCGCGACCATGGCGGCGTGCTGTTCATCGACTTGCGCGACCATTACGGCATGACCCAGGTGGTCGCCGATCCGGACAGTCCCGCCTTCAAGACCGCCGAGACGCTTCGCGCCGAATGGGTGGTCAGGATCGACGGCAAGGTGCGGGCACGGCCGGCCGGCACTGCGAACGCCGAAATGCCGACCGGCAAGGTCGAGGTCTACATCACGGCGATCGAGGTGTTGGGCCCGGCCGGCGAGTTGCCGATGCCGGTGTTCGGCGATCAGGAGTATCCCGAGGAGACGCGGCTCAAGTACCGCTTCCTCGATCTGCGCCGCGAGAAGCTGCACAACAACATCATGGTCCGCGGCCAGGTGATCGACTCGATCCGCCGCCGCATGAAGGAGCAGGGCTTCTTCGAATTCCAGACGCCGATCCTCACCGCGTCGAGCCCTGAGGGCGCGCGCGACTATCTCGTGCCGTCGCGCATCCATCCGGGCAAGTTCTACGCACTGCCGCAGGCGCCGCAGCAGTTCAAGCAGCTGATCATGGTGTCGGGGTTCGATCGCTACTTCCAGATCGCGCCGTGCTTCCGCGACGAAGACGCGCGCGCCGATCGCTCGCCCGGCGAATTCTACCAGCTCGATCTCGAGATGAGCTTCGTCACCCAGCAGGATGTGTTCGACGCGGTCGAGCCGGTGATGCGCGGCGTGTTCGAGGAGTTCGCCGGCGGCAAGCCGGTGACGCCGAAGTTTCCGATGATCCCGTATGCCGAGGCGATGAGCTCCTACGGCACCGACAAGCCCGACCTGCGCAACCCGATCAAGATGCAGAACGTCAGCGAAGCGTTCCGCGGCTCGGGCTTCAAGATATTCGCCAACATGCTGGCGGGCGATCCCAAGGTGCAGGTCTGGGCGATTCCGGCACCGACCGGCGGCAACCGCGCGTTCTGCGACCGCATGAACTCGTGGGCGCAGCAGGAGGGCCAGCCGGGCCTTGGCTACATCTTCTGGCGCGAGGGCGAGGAGGGCGGCGCGGGTCCGCTCGCCAAGAACATCGGGCCGGAACGCACCAAGCAGATTGCCGATCAGTTGGGCCTTGGCGTCGGCGACGCGGTGTTCTTCGTTGCCGGTGAGCCAGGCAAGTTCGTGAAGTTCGCGGGTGCGGCGCGCACGCGGGTCGGCGAGGAGCTCAACCTCGTCAACAAAGATCGCTTCGACTTCTGCTGGATCGTCGACTTTCCGATGTTCGAGTGGAACGAGGAGGAGAAGAAGATCGACTTCTCCCACAACCCGTTCTCGATGCCGAACATGGACGTCGACGAATTCCTGAAGCTCGATCCGAACGATCACGAGAAAATCCTCGGGATGAAGGCGATCCAGTACGACATCGTCTGCAACGGCACCGAGCTGTCGTCGGGCGCGATCCGGAACCACCGTCCGGACGTGATGAAGAGGGCCTTTGCCATCGCGGGTTACGGCGCGGACGTGCTGGAGGCGAAGTTCGGCGGCATGTTGCGCGCGCTGTCGCTCGGCGCGCCGCCACACGGCGGCATCGCGCCGGGCATCGACCGCATCGTGATGCTTCTGTGCGGCGAGGAGAACCTGCGCGAGGTGGTGCTGTTCCCGATGAACCAGCGCGCCGAGGACCTGCTGATGGGCGCGCCGTCGGAGGTGACGCCGAAACAACTGCGCGAATTGCATATCAGGCTGAACCTGCCCGACAAGAAATAGTCTCGCGCGGCTGCTATTCTCCGCGCGGGGCGTCGGGTGGAGAATGTCATGACTTCAGCGATGGTCAATTCCGGTTACGTCCGGGCCATGGCGGCCTACAACGCCGAGATGAACCGGCGCCTCTATGACGCGTCGGCGCGCATTCCCGACGCAAAGCGCCGCGAGAACCGCGGCGCTTTCTGGGGCTCGCTGCATGGCACGCTCGTACACCTCGTCTGGGGCGACCAGATGTGGATGTCGCGTTTCGATGCCTGGCCGAAGCCCACGGCGGTGCAGAAGGACAGCGCCGGGATGATCGAGGGCTTCGACGATCTGCGGCGCACGCGCGTCGACGCCGACGCGAAAATCTCGGACTGGGCCGGCCGCGTCACCGACGAATGGCTCGCCGTCGACCAGACCTGGTTCAGCGGTTCGGCGCAGAAAGAGCTGCACATGCCGCGCGGCTTTCTGGTCACGCATTTCTTCAATCATCAGACTCACCATCGCGGACAAGCCCACGCCCTGATTACGGCGTGCGGCGAGAAGACCGGCGACACCGATATATTCCTGCTAGTGCCAAGCACGATCTGAAAAGGAGCCCACCATGCCGACCTACAAAAAAGGCCCCGTCAGCATCCACTATGAGGAGGCGGGCTCGGGCTTCCCGCTGCTCGTCATCCCCGGCGGTGGCTTGAACTCGACCATCGCGGGCCTGTCCAAAACCATTTCGCCCTTCAACCCGATGGTGGAGTTCAAGGACGAGTACCGATGCATCACCGCCGACCTGCGCCACGCTGTTGAAGGTCAATCATCGGGTCCGCTCGAAGTCGACCGGCCGTGGGATGCCTATGCCGACGACCAACTCGGCGTGATGGATCATCTCGGCATCGACAAGTTCATGGTGATCGGCTTCTGCATCGGCGGGCCGTTCATCTGGAATCTCCTGAAGCGCGCGCCGGGACGCATCGTCGCGGCCGTGCTGGCGCAGCCGAGCGGCTCGCGTCCCGAGAAGCCCGACCTGTTTTACGAAGGCAACATGAAGGGGTGGGGCCCAGCACTGGTTGGCAAGCGCCCCGAGATCACCATGGAGCAGGTCGACAGGTTCGTGACCAAAATGTACCGCACCGATCCCGACTTCGTTTTTACGGTGTCTCGGGATTTTGTGCGGAACTGCAGGACGCCGGTGTTGATCCTCCCGGACGACGTGCCGCAGCATCCTTACGCGGTCGCCATGGAGTCCGCCATGCTGGCGCCGAACTCCGAGGTCAGCATGTTCCCGTGGAAGGACCCGAAGGAGCGGATTCCCCTGGCGATCCGCCAGATCCGTTCGTTCCTCCGGGCGCACCGGCCTGCCGAGCGGGCTATTTCGCAGGCAGCGGAATGAACTCGATCTCGTCGCCCGGCACCTTCTGAAAGTGGCCTGAGGCCCATTCGGCCTTGGCCTGCTCGATGCGGTCCTTGCGCGAGGAGACGAAATTCCACCAGATGTGCCGCGGGCCATCGAGCGGCTCGCCGCCGAACAGCGCGACATGCGTATCTGCCACCGCGCGGATGGTGATGCGGTCACCAGGCTTGAACACCAGGAGCTTGCCGCCGCCGAAACGGTCGCCGGCAATCTCGACTTCGCCGTCGATCACGTAGGCGGCGCGCTCGACATGGTCGGCGTCAAAGGGCAGCGCGCTGCCGGCCTTCAGATGCGCGTCGACGAACAGCGTCTCCGAGGACGCCTTCACGGGAGAGCGCTTGCCGTAGGAATCGCCGACCACCACGCGCGCCGAGGTGCCATTGTCGGAGACCATCGGGAAGCCCTCGACGCCGTAATGCGCAAAGTCCGGATCGATTTCCTCCTTCGCGGCCGGCAGTGCCACCCACATCTGCAGGCCATGCAGGGTGTCGCCATGCGCGCGCCGTTCGGTGCCGGTGCGTTCCGAATGCACGATGCCGCGGCCGGCGGTCATCCAGTTGATCTCGCCCGGCCGGATCGGCACCGCGGTGCCGAGGCTGTCGCGATGCATGATCTCGCCGTCGAACAGATAAGAGACGGTGGCGAGCCCGATATGCGGATGCGGCCGCACGTCGAGGCCATTGCCGGACTTGAACACCGTCGGGCCGAAATGGTCGAAGAACACGAACGGTCCGACCATGCGTGACTGGATCGACGGCAGCGCACGCCGCACCGTGAAGCCGTCACCCAGATCGGCTGTGCGCGGCACGATCACGGTCTTGATCGCATCACACTGATATTTGTCGCCAGCGACGGGGTCTTGGCCTGGGAAGAAACTCATGCTGCACCTCTTGCTCGCCGCGGCAGTCGCCGTTTGCCCTGCGACCCGCTTGCCATCGTCATGCTTTCAGCGTTCAATTTGACTCGTTCTAACAAATGGCGGCGGCGCGGGCCAATTCAACCCGGGTCGACCGCTGCTCCGGTCTACGAGCCGGGAAAACGCGGCGTCATACCGATGCCGTGCTGGGAGGAAGCGTCATGGCCGACATTGAACGGCGCGCCTTGATGAAAGGCGCGGCACTCGGTGCGCTCGCATTCACGGTGAGCGGCACCACAGTCATGCTGACAGCATCGCAGGCGCGCGCACGCAACGTGCCGTACCGCATGCTCAAGGAACACGAAGCCGAGACGCTGGCAGCGCTCGGCGAAACGCTGGTGCCCGGCGCACGCGACGCCGGCATGGCGCATTTCATCGATCAGCAGATCTCGGTGCCGCCGGAGGAGGCGCTGCTGCAGGCGCGCATCCTCAATGTGCGGCCGCCGTTCGCAAACCTGTATCGTGCCGCGATCGGCGTGGTGGATCGCGCGAGCGACAAGATCCATGGCAAGAGGTTCGCCGGGCTCTCGGCCGACACCCAGCGCGAATTCGTCAACCTGATGCGCCAGAACAAGCTCGAAGGCTGGCAAGGCGGACCGCCCGGAGCTTTCGTCTACACGGTGCTGCGCAGCGACGCGGTCGACGTCGTCTACAGCACGATGGACGGCTACGAGATGCTTGGCGTGCCCTACATGCCCCACGTCGCGCCGGATCGGAGGTGGTGACATGGCGAACGAAAAAGTCGATGTCGTCATCGTCGGCGCGGGAGCCTCGGGCTCGGTCTACGCGTCGGTGCTGGCCAAGGCCGGCAAGACGGTCGTTCTGCTCGACAACGGGCCGGATTGGCAGCTTCAGGATCTGATCAGTTCGGATATCTGGGGCCGCAGAATCAAGCCGGCCGGTGCGCCGGTGCTGCTCGATGGCAAGAATCCGTTCGGATACACGGCGCAGGCCGGCTGGGGCGTCGGCGGCGCGGCGCTGCATTATTTCGCGAACTTCCCGCGCTATCTGCCGACCGATTACAAGATCAAGAGCGAGCACGGCCGCGCGCACGATTGGCCGATCTCGTATCAGGACGTGGCGCCGTTCTACGACAAGGTTGCGGCCGAGATCGGCGTCTCGGGCGATGCCAAGCAGGAAGAGAGATGGCGTCCGGCCGGGCCGGCCTACCAGATGCCGCCGATGAAGACCTTCCCGAATGGCGAGGTCTGGCTCGAAGGCGCCAAGGCCAACGGCGTGCAGCTTGTGCCGGCCGCGGTCGGCATGACGTCGCAGGACTGGAAGGGAAGGCCCGCCTGCATTTATGACGGCTGGTGCCATGTCGGCTGTCCGACCGGTGCGCTCGCCAACCCGGTGGTGACTTATCTGCAGCAGGCGCGCAAAGCCAAAGCCGAGGTGCGCCCGTTCTCGACGGTCACGCGTGTGCTGACCAACCAGGCCGGCACGCGGGTGACAGGTGTCGAATATTACGACGCCCACAAGCAGCGTCAGGTGCAGGAGGCGAGCGTCGTCATCCTCGCCGCATGGTCGGCGCAGAATCCGCGTATTCTGCTGAATTCGGCGACCGACAAGCATCCGAAGGGACTCGCCAACAAGAGCGAGCTGGTCGGCAAATTCATGATGACCCATCACATCGCCGCCACCTGGGCGATGTTCGACGAGGACATCACACCGCACATGGGCACGATCGGCGCGCAGTTCATGTCGTACGACCGTTACGACAAGAAGAGCGGTTCAGCGGGTTTCGGTTCGAGCTTCATCGTGGCGGGCGCTGCCATGAAGACCATCGACTTCGCGTCCGCGCGTGGCGATCTGTTCGGTCCGGAGCTGCACACCTTCATGAAGCGGGCAGCCAAAGGGCTCACCCGCATCACCATCTTCGGTGAAGGGCTGCCGCGGCTGGAGAACCGCGTCGAGCTTGCGAGCGACAAGGACGAGTTCGGCATGCCGCTCGCGCGTCTGACCCACAGCTTCGACGACGATGCGCTGGCGTTGTGGGCCAGCAACTACGATCTGGGCGTCAAGATCGCCAAATCCACCAAGGCCAAGGAGGTCTGGCCGGGACGGGGGCCTGTGGTGCCGACCACGCATCTGCATGGCGGCGCCATCATGGGCACGAGTGCCGAGAACTCGGTGGTTACCAGTTACGGCCAGACCCACGAGGTGCCCAACCTCTGGATGGCTGGGCCATGCACTTTTGCGTCGGAAGGAGCATCGAACCCGACCTACACGATCTTTGCCGTGTCGCAGCGCGGCGCCGAGCATCTGGCCGCGAACTGGAATACGATCGCGAAAGCATGATCGTCTGAGACCGGGGCGCCCCTCCTCGCGTCGGGCGAGGAGGGGCTTTTCTTTTGGCGAGAGTTGGCCGGTGACCACATCCGACGTTTATCTGCGAGGCTGCATCAGGCCCGTGTCGTGGGCTGTGCTCGCCGCGGGCGTTCTTGTTTGGGCCGCCGGCGCCGCGGCATTTTTTCGATATCCCCTGTTCTCGCATTTCAATCTTGTGTTCGGCGAGCAAGGAGACGGCCGGATGCAGGTGCTCCTGAACGAGCACCTGTACAACGTCCTGCGCGGCAGCGCGGAGTTCACTTCGCCTCCTTACTTCTATCCTCAGCAGGGCGTGCTGGGCCTTTTTCCGGCCTTCCTCCTCAGCAGCGTACCATATGCGGTGCTGCGGTTCGCGGGATGCGACCCGTATGTCTCGTTCCAGCTCGTTCTCATTCTGCTGTCCTTCGCTTGCGCCATGGCCACGCTTGTCGTCTGCGTGCGTTATCTGCAAATCCGGCCTTGGATCGCGCTGTGTGCCGCGGCCCTGATCACGTTCCCCAACAATCTCTTTGTGAAAGCGGGCGTCGGCCACACCAATATGCTGATGCTCTACGTCATTCCGGTCATCGTTGCGCTCGCGCTGTGGGGGCTGGAGGACTTTCCTCGCATCACGCTGCGATCGATTTTGCGGGTGGCGCTGGCCTCGGCGCTCTACGCGCTGCTGTTCGCATCCGACGTTTACATAGCTTGGATGTCCGGCCTGACGCTGCTTATCGTGGGTGTCGTGGTTGCGCTCGCGCTGCGCGGCAGGCTCGTCATATTCCTGCGCGAGAACATGCGTCCGCTCGCGGCGCTGCTCGCGACAGCGGGTGCGGCATTCGCGATCGCCTTCATTCCGTTCCTGTTGATTTATATGCCGGTGCGGGCGCTCGCGCCGCTGCGCCAATATCGCGAA
The DNA here is from genome assembly GCF_001579845.1 of Rhodoplanes sp. Z2-YC6860. Taxonomy (GTDB): domain Bacteria; phylum Pseudomonadota; class Alphaproteobacteria; order Rhizobiales; family Xanthobacteraceae; genus Z2-YC6860. Next base: position 5,112,046 of record NZ_CP007440.1, on the reverse strand, counting down.
TACATCATGTTCGCGCCGCTTCCGATCGATCTGATCAATGTCAGTCCATGGAACCTGATCTGGGGCGCGGTCGTCGAACGCTTCGTCGCGAACCGGGGCGGGGAGCATCTCCTGGCGGTCACGCCGGTCATGACGGCCGTGACCCTTGTGCTGTCCGTTGCGCTGAGTCGCGGCGCGTTCGCAATGGAGCGCTGGCGTTCGGTCCTGGTTGGAGCCGCCATCAGCACCTGGTCGATCGGATGGCTGCTGACGATGAAAATCGGCACGGCCAGCGGATTCTGGCTGGTCCGCTATCTCGTGCCCGGCGCGCTCGCTATCCGCTCCGGCATGCGTTTGCAACTCGTCGCGAACATCTGGATCGTGATTGCGCTCGCGCTGCTGCTCGAACACTGGCTGAGGATTGCGCCGGCGCGGTCGATCGGCGTGCGGAGATGGGCTGCCTTGGGTGTCCTGGCGTTTTGTCTCGTTGAACAGATCAACCTGATGAAGAACAGCGAGATCCGGCGCAGCGACGAGCTTGCGTTCCTCGCGGCCGTGCCGCCGCCGCCGGCCGCGTGTCAGGCATTCTATGCCCTGCCGCACCGGCAGCAGGACGCCCGATATCTGGATGAGCAGGACGCCATGTGGATCGCGAACCAGATCCACTTGCCCACGCTGAACGGCTTCGCCGGGTGGTTTCCTCCCGGTTGGAATTTATTGCAGAAGGACGGGGACCAGACGAGTTTGGTCCGGCAGTGGATCGAGCACTCGGGCCTGACCGGGCAGGTCTGCTCCTATGATGCCGTCAAACGGCAGTGGGCGCTGTTCCGCTGAATTCCGGTCTAGACGACCGGCGTTCGCTCCCGCTTGCCGGTGGCATAACGGCTTGTCGATCGCACATGCTCGTTGTGCAGCTTGATGGACTTCGCGACATCGCGGGCCAGTGTCGCCTTGACGAGTTCGTTGTGCTCGCGAGCGACGTCTCTGGAGCCGACGATATCGGCGCGTAGCGCCTGATACTGGTAGCGCAACGCCCAGTCGAAAAGCTTCTCGGACAACTCCAGCAGCCATCGCGAGCCACATGGAGCCAGGAGCGACATATGGAACTCACGGTGGCGGCTCAGATACTCTTCGTTGACCTGTCCATCGGATGTGAATGGCGGCGTCTTCGACAAGTGGTGATGGGCAATGACCACTCGCTCTTCCCATGCCTCGTCGCCGTTCTTGAGGGCGGCCGGGATCATGATTTCGTTCAGCAGGCAACGTGTGAACGTCAATTCGTGCAGGTCTTCTGGCGGAATATCCGCCACCGCAAACCCGCGTTGATCATGCTGGACAACAAAGCCCTCAGCCGACAGCCGGTTGAGCGCTTCCCGCAACGGGCTCGCGCCCGTGTCGTAGCGGTTGCACAGCATGTTGATGCGCAACTGCTCGCGGGGAGCAAGAGCGCCCTGAATGATGTCCAGCTTCAACGCCCGATAAAGCTTGGTGGCGCGCGTTGCGTTGGACGGCTTGCTCTTTTTACGAGCGTCGACCTTGCTGGTATCCATGGTGCTGCGGTTATCTCGTTGCGGCATCAGCTCGACATGTATTCTTGCCACTTGGTCCAGAACACTCGCATGCGGCCCTCGTCACCATGCTTGACGAAGGTCATCGGGTCTTTCGGCGCGACGCCGGCGGAGATGTCGTTCCAGCCGCCGTAGTCCTCCGCGCCTTTGTAGCCGCGTTGTGCGGCTTCGATCGCTTCGACGTCGTCGGGCGTGCCAAAGCCCGCCGGGCCGAGAAAGTCCATGTAGCTGAACAGGCGAAGCTTGCGGATTTCCGGCGATTCCTCTTTCGGCGCGATGGTCCAACTCTGCACCAGCATCTCCGCCGGCTTCTTGGAGAAGTAGGTGCGGATCATGATGCCGTGATTATCGACGATGGCGAGATTCGGGAAGATCAGAATGTGATGGTCGAAGTGCGCCATCTTCTTGGTGCGTTCGGGACCGACGCGATCGACGGCCTTCTGATAGACGCGATCAAGCTCGGCCTTGTATTTCGGATCCCAGGTCGGGTGCCATTGCGCGAAGGGCCGGCCGTGGTTCGACGGATAGTCATAAGCCATGTGCCCGTTGCCGAGATCGAAGGCGAACTTCGTCTTGGTCTGCATCAGGGCCTTGTAGCGGCCCGCCATCATCACTTCGGCGCTGGCCTTGGTATCGAACTCCGCGGTCGACACGCCCTGGGCGTTGGCGCGGTCAGTCCCGGCCTTGGTGGCGTCGGCGGCGTATTCGAAATAGGTCGAATGGACGCTCTGGACGTGGAACGGGTCCATGCCGTTCTCGTGCCAGAGCTTCCAGTTTGCATCGACCTGAAAATTCTGACCGCCAGGCATGATCGCCATGCCGATCTCGGACTGATCGACGATATTGTCGATGTATTCCTTGGCGCCGGCGAGATAGTCCGAAAGCGACATCGCATTGGCGTCGAGGTTGATGAAGAAGAAGCCGCGATATTGCTCGAGCCGCGGCACGTGCACGAGGCCACGGCTGTCGTTCTTGTAGCCTTCCGGATAGGCGCCTTCCTGCGGGATGACGCGCAGGCCGCCATCCGACCCGAACACCCAGCCGTGGTAGAAGCATTGGAAAACGCTGGCCTTGCCGGACTTCTCGCGGCAGACGCGGCCGCCGCGGTGCGTGCAGAGATTGTAGAAGCAGTTCACCTTGCCTTGCGAGTTCCGGTTGAAGATAAAATCCCGGCCGGCGACGGTGCGGGTCAGGAAAGAGCCGGGCTCCGACAACTCGCTGTCATGTCCGAGGTAGAGCCAGCAGCGCTGGAACAGCTTCTCATGCTCGCGGGCGAGAATTTCCGGATCGGTGAAGACACGGCGCGAGACCTGGAACAGGCCGGCGTCCTTGTCCGAGCGGACTTCGAGCGGGGTGCCGATGTATTGATCCATGACGAACTCTCCGGAATGAGAGAAACGGTTGAAGCCTACAGAATGATGGTCAAGCGTCCCTGTGGCACCAGTTCATCGACGCCGAGATCGCAGCGCTTGTAGCGGATCAACACGTCGTCGCCCTGCTTGACCAAGTGATAGCGCATGCGACCCATGAACATGTCGGTGATGCCGTCGCGATAGCGCGACACATTGAACACGCCGTGCACGTGCGTGCCGTTTTGATCCTGCGCCGCGATGCGCAGATTGGAGAACATGTGCACGGTGGTGGAGTGCGGATATTCGGAGTGCGCCGTCCTTTTCTTCAGTCGCTTGACGCGGCTTTCCATGCGGAAGCGATCGTCATTGATCAGGAACAGGCTGGTGTCCGGCGAGCAATCCATCGGCATGCCGGGTGAGGGCACCAGGTAGAGCATGTCGCCGGTGTAGAGCTTCAGCCAGTCGTCGAGCCGCCAGTCATCAAGCAGTTCGCCCTCGAGATAGATCAGACGTTCGGCTTCATCGAGAGAAACGTCCGAGCGCGGCGCGAGCATGCTGACCTCCGCATATGCAATCGCCGGCTAAATTATCGACAATATTCCTGTTGTCAATGATTATCGATAATAATAACATCAGTGAGAAATCATCGATTTGACGATGGCTGCATGACAGTTGCCGTGACCACTCCGGTGCCCCTGGCCGCCAGCAATGGCCTCATCGATGTGTGTCTGGCCGCCATTCGTCCTGCCGCGGACGACACCAACCTGTTCGATTTCTCCCGTTCCGATCAGGCGCCGCTGCCGCCGGCGGAGCCCGGCGCACACATCGACCTGCATCTGCCGAACGGGATGACGCGGCAATATTCGCTGGTGACGCCGCATCAAAATCCCGACTGCTACACGCTGGGGATCAAGCGCGATCCCAACAGCCGCGGTGGGTCGCGTTACATCTTCGACGAGTTGAAAGTCGGCCAGGCGGTCAGAATCAGCGCGCCGCGCAACCACTTTCCGCTTGCCGCGGCTGCGCCACATCATGTGCTGATCGCCGGCGGCATCGGCATTACGCCGATCTTCGCGATGATCCAGCGGCTGCGCGCCGACGGCGCCCCGTTCAATCTCCACTACGCGGGTCGTTCGCGGTCGCAGCTTGCGTTTCTCGACGATCTCGACGGCGCGCCATTCGCTCATATCCATTGCGACGACGAACATGATGGTGCGCTGCTTGATCTCATGAGCGTGGTTGCGCACGCGCCTGCGGGAAGTCACTTCTATTGCTGCGGGCCGGCGCCGATGCTCGAAGTCTTTCGTGCAGCGACCGTGGCGCTGTCGCCCGAGCGGGTTCACTTCGAATATTTCACGCCGAAGGAAGAGGCGAGCACCGCCGGTGGTTTCGTCGTCGAACTGGCTCGCTCCGGTCGCGAGGTTTTGATCCCGCTGGGCCAAACGATCCTCGAAGCGCTGCGGGAGGCCGGGCTCGAACTCGATTCATCCTGCCAGGAGGGAATCTGCGGTGTCTGCGAAACCAAGGTGATCGCGGGGATTCCGGATCATCGCGACGCGGTTCTGTCGGATGGCGAGCACGCCGCGAACAAGACCATGATGATCTGCTGCTCCGGCTCGAAGAGCGAACGTCTCGTTCTGGATTTATGATGACCTTATGCTGTGCATCGAACTCGGATTGCGCGGCTTCGCATGCCGGAGAGCAGGGGCGAGCGCGAGACGCCGCCTTTGGCACAATTTTCGCTAAGCACTTTCAGCATGAAACCAGGGAGCGCCGCTCATGATCACTGCCATCGTCCGCTACAAGTTGCCGCCCACCATCGGCCGCAACGAATGCCTCAAGCACTTCCACAAGATCGCCCCCGACTTCGGCAGCCTGAAGGGCTTCATCAGCAAGCAGTTCATCTGGAACGAAAGCGGCGTCGCCGGCGGCGTCTATCAGTGGGAAACGCTGGCGGACGCAAAGGCCTTCTATCAAGGCCCTTGGCTCGACGGCATCCTGCAGCGTTACGGTGTCTATCCGGAGATCGAGTATTTCACGACCTTCGCGGTCGCGCGCAATCCGGGCGGCGAGGTGATCTACACCGAACCACCCGTCAACGCCGTGACCAAAGCGGCTTGAGGCTCTTTGGTTCTGCCCGATGACTGCAGGTGCGGCGGCGCGATGCCGCCGCACCGAGAATTTCACCGCCGGAAAATCGTCGCCCCATCACTCGTTTCAAGGAATGCTCAGGCGCCATGACGCGTTCTTTTGTCCGGTCACTGCTCGTCGCAACACTTCTCAGCTTCTCCGCGAGCGCGCATGCCGCCGATTGGCCTTCGCGTCCGATCAAGCTGATCGTGCCGACTGGCGCCGGTCATGCTGTCGACGTCATGGCTCGCATGATGGCAACGGGCGTGTCTCAGGGACTCGGGCAGACCATGTTCGTGGAGAACATGCCAGGGGCGGCCGGCTTTATCGGGGCGCAGGCCACGGCTCGCGCGGCTCCGGATGGCGATACATTCATGTTGGCTCCGGCTTCGCTGCTGTCGTCGAACATCTATCTCTACAAGTCCGTGCCATATGATCCACGGCGCGACTTCGCCCCTGTCGCGATGGTTTGCGACAAAGGACCGATGGTCGTCAGCGTGAATCCGGGACTGCCGGTCAAAAGCATCCCGGAGTTGATCGCCTACGGCAAAAACAATCCGGGCAAGCTTTCCTACGCGGTCGATGCCAGTGGCGGTCTGGCCATTATCGCCGGCCGGCTGCTCAACAAACGCGGCCAGATTGGAATGACAGAGGTGACGTACCGGTCGAGCCCGCAAATGGCGCAGGACACAATGGCCGGGACTGTGCAGTTGATGGTCAGCTCCATTCCGGCGGTCAGGGGACCGGAAAAGGCAGCGATGCTTCGCTGGATTGGCGTGAGTTCGGCGGAGCGTTTCCCGGGCCTGGAAAGCCTTCCGACGATTGCGGAGACGCTGCCGGACTTCCGCATCGATGGCTGGTTTGCTGTCGTGGCTCCTGCCGGCACCCCTGCCGCGATCCTCGACCGGATGAATCGGGAGATCGACAAGGTTCTCCAGTCGTCGGAACTTCGTGAGAAGGTCCTGACATTCGGACTCGGGGTGAGCGACGCCGGCACGCCTGCCTCGACGGCGGCATACATCCAATCCGAGCAGGAGCGCTGGCGCGGCCTTGTCGAGGAACTGGATATGAAGCCGCAATAGAGAAGACGGCAGCGGCGTTGCCGTCGGTCCTCAGTTAAGCGAACTTCAGCTTCGGCAAAAGTTTCCGCGCCGTCTCGTTCTCGATCGACCGCAGATCGGCCGCGGAGAACTTCCACGCCGCGATGCCGTCGTTCACTTCGGCGCCATCGCGATACGGATAATCGGTGCCGTAGAGCATTTGCGACACGCCGACGAGGTCGGACAGGCCGGCAAGCTGCGCCTTGGTGTTGCCCTGCGCCAGTTCGTAATAGAACTTCTGGAATTCCGGGATCGGGCCGTTCGGCAGGTGCGGATGCTTCTGCACCTTCTGCTGCTGGATGAAGCGCTGCGTGAGAAACGGCAGCGTGCCGCCGGAATGCGAGAAGATCCAACGGATGTTCGGATACTTCTGCGACATGCCGGTGAACACGAGATGCGCAATGGTGCGTGTCGAGTCGGTGGCGTACTCGATCGAGCCCGGCGGAATGCCCGGCACCACGTCGGCGCAGCAGTTCGGCGCCAGCGGATGCACGTAGATCACGGCCTTGCGGCGATCGAGTTCGGCATAGACCGGCGCGAACGATGCATCACCGAGATACTTGCTGTCGTAACTCGTGAGCAGGCCGATGCCATCGGCTTTCAACGTGTCGAACGCGTATTCGATCTCCTTCAGGCTGCCCTCGACATCGAGCGGCGTGATGGTGGCGAACAGGCCGAACCGGCCGGGATGCTCCTGCACGAGCTTGGCGCCGTATTCGTTGATGGCGCGGCTCAGCGACCGCGATTCCTGCGCGTCGCCGAACCAGGTGCCGGGCTGCACCTGCGACAGCACAGCGACCGCGATGCCGCTCTTGTCCATCTCTTCCAGCGACATCTGCGGCGACCATTTCGGCGCGCCCATCTTGTGCTTGGTGAGCGCTTCGCGATGCGTTGGCGGCAGAAAGTGATGATGCACGTCGATCCGGGTTTTGGCCGGCTGCGCCTGCACCGCCGGCGCAGCAACGGTGCCGAGACCGAGCGCGGCAAGTCCGCCCGCAAGGAAGCTGCGGCGCTCCATCGGCAGTGCGCTTCGGGCCGACGTCGGCTCGCAACACGCGCAGCTGGCAAAGAACTTGCGCCGCGAAGCGCCACCCATTCCGGTCACAGTCATTTCACTCCTCCCAACGCGCCTCTTGCGGGCGCACATATTCCTGCGCCGTAACCTTGGCGCATTCGAAAATCAGGTCAAGCGGGCTCTCGCGGATTTAAGTTTGCTTGAGGCGCGGAATAAGCTTGATCGCGACCTCACGCTCGATCGAGCGGACGTCGGCGGGATTGAAGCCGTAGGCCGCGATGCCTTCGTTGATTTCGGCGCCGTCGCGGAACGGATAGTCGGTGCCGTAGAGCACCTGCGACATCGGCACCATTTTGAGCAGCGCAGCGATCTGTCCAGGCGTGTTGCCTTGCGCCAGTTCATAGTAGAACCGGCGGAATTCCGGCATCGGTCCGTTCGGCAGGTGCGCCGGCTTGCGCTCTTCGGCGAGCCGCACGAAGCGCCCGGCAAGAAACGGCAGCGTGCCGCCGGAGTGCGAAAACAGCCAGCGGATGTCGGGGTACTTCACCGACAGCCCGCTCATCACCAGCTGGCCGATGGTGCGCGTCGAGTCGGTGGCGTATTCGATGGTCGAAGGCGGAATGCCGGCTGTCACCGCCCGGCAGCAGTTCGGCGTGGTCGGATGAACATAGACCAGCGTCTTTCTCCGGTTGAGCTCGGCATAGACCGGCTCGAACGACGGGTCGCCGAGATACTTGTTGTCGTAGCTCGTCATCAGGCCGATGCCGTCGGCCTTCAGCGTGTCGAGCGCGTATTCGATTTCCTTGAGGCTGCCCTCGGTGTCGGGCGGCGAGATCACCGCGAACAGACCGAAGCGGCCGGGATAATCCTGCACGAGCTTCGCGCCATACTCGTTACACTCGCGGCCGAGCTTGCGCGACAGCGGCACGTCGTCGGCGAACCAGGTGGCGGGCTGCACCAGCGACACGATCGCGGTCGCGATGCCGCTCTTGTCCATCTCGTCGAGCGACATCTGCGGCGTCCATTTCGGCGGCCGGCCGCCGCTTCGTCGCGTCGCCATGGCGTCGGCATGGACCGGCGGAACGAAATGATGATGCACGTCGATGCGGGTTTTCGGCGCGGTTTGCGCCAGCGCTGGAGCGGATAGCGCTGCGGCTGCACCGAGACTGGCCATGCCGCCGGTCAGAACCTTGCGCCGGCTGGGCATCGGGCCGGACGCCGCAAATCCGGTGACGCAGCAACCACAGCCTGAAAACAACGATCCGGTCCGCATCGTCAAAAACTCCCCGAGGTGGCGCTTCTCACAGGCGCATCGCCCGCCAGTTGGCGCGGTTTTGTGGCGGACGGTCAAGGGATGCGGTCCCTTGATGGCACATGAAAATTTCGCGCGCCCTCGCACCGCATTTACCGGCCGATAACCACGGCGGTTCGGCCGCGGCACCCGCGGTTCCAGGAAAAGCCTCGACTTAAACCGACCTTTACGCGGTTTGCCCATTGTTCGGCGGAATCTTCCGAGGCCGACGTTGCGTCACTTCAAGCAGTCAAATCTGAGCGTTTTGGCCGTTGTCTTGGGCATCATCGCCGCAAGCGTGCCGGTGCTGCTTTTCAATGCCTGGCTCAGAGGCCAGGGCGAAGACGAAACCGCGGTCACCGCCGCCTGGGCGCTGGGCTATGCGGACACGCAGATCGGTGAGGCCGTCACCGCGATCAACGATCTGTCGACGAACGGCATCGACTCCTGCAGACCCGCGCAGGTCGAGGCCATGCGCCGCGCGGTGCTGCGGAGCGGCCCATTCAAGGAGTTGCTGCTGATCGGGCAGAACGGCCAGGTCGCGTGCACCGACAGCGGCCTGCAAGTGCGGCAGCAGGTGATCGCTTCGGTTGCTGCGACAGATCGAGACATCTTGCTCGAACTCGTTCGCATCGGCGAGGGCAGCGAGCGCCTGCTGCGGGTCCGCAAGGTCGGACAGGCCGACAAGCCGAGCATCGCTGCCGTGATCCCCACGGCGCTGTTGCTGCCCCAGGTTTCGTTGCGGGGCGGTCGGCTCGACGGCGCGGTCCGGCTGACCATGCCGGACGGCGCTGTGGTCAGCGAAGCCGGCAAAGTGAATTCCGAGCAGGAGCAGCGTCACGTCAGGCTCCGCTCCCAGCCCTACGGCCTGACCGTCACCGTATCGCTGCCAGTAGGTGGCCTGATCGCCGATCAGGACGCGTTGCGGCGCATCGCCATGCTGGTGACCGGCGTGACCGCGATCGTCATCCTGCTGTTTGCGTTGCGACGAGCCAGGCAGCCGGCCAGTGGCACCGCAGAGTTGGCCAAGGCGATTCTGTCAGACCAGTTCGTGCCGTACTATCAGCCGGTGGTCGATATCCAGACCGGCAAGCTGCTGGGTGCCGAGGTGCTGGTGCGCTGGAAGCGCGCCGACGGCAGCTTCATCGAGCCGGCCGCTTTCGCGGCACTGATCGAATCCAGCGGGCTGTCGCTCGACCTGACACGGTCGCTGATGCGGCGGGTGCGCGATGATATTGGCGCAGCGATCGGCAAGCGGCCGCGCGTCAGCGTTGCCTTCAACGTCGCGCCCCAGCATTTCGACGATGCGATGATCATCAACGATGTCGGCACCATATTCGACAATTCGCAGATCAAGCTCACGCAGATCGTGCTGGAGCTGACGGAGCGCCACCGCATCGACAATCTCACCGCCATGCGCAAGACCATCGCGGCGCTGCAAGGCATGGGCTGCAAGGTCGCAATCGACGATGCCGGCACCGGACACAGCGGGCTGTCCTATATCCTCAAGCTCGGCGTCGACATCATCAAGATCGACAAGGTGTTCGTGCACGCGCTCGGCTCCGAGGGCCATTCGAAGGCCACCATCGAGACGCTGATCGATCTCGCCAAGAACATGCGCATGGAGATCGTCGCCGAAGGCGTCGAGGACTTCGACCAGGTCACCTACCTGCGCGAGCGCGGCGTTGCCGCGGCCCAGGGCTATGTGTTTGCGCCGCCGTTGCCGGCCGGCTCATTCCTGCAATTGCTCGACGCCATGGAGCCTGTGGCCGAGATGGTGCCGGCCCCGGCCAAGCCGCAACGGGCGTCGTCGTTTCGTTAACCCGGTGTAAATGCGGCTGCCCAACTTGCCGCAATTCCGCCGTCAAATCTTAAGCTTAAGCCGCCCTTAACACTGCTCCTTCAATCTGGAGGTGCTTTGGAGTTGTGTGGAGTTTAGGTGTCGCCGAGACGCAAGTTGCTCGCAGCGATCGCTATCGGCGTCGCCCTTGCGGGACCGCCGGTGGCGGCGTTCAACATTTGGCTGAGCGGCCTGGTCGAGCGACAAGGTCGGCAGGAACTCGAGCTTGCGGCGCGCCGTCACATGGCGCTGTCGGAGGCGCGCGTCGACCGTGTGCTCGCGGCCCTGGACGACGTCGCCAAGCGCGGCATCGATTCCTGCAAGCCAGCCGATATCGAGGCGCTGCGGCGGGCAAACTTCACGACCGCCGCAGTCAAAGAGTTCTCGATCGTCGATCCCGACGGCAAGACGCTCTGCAGCGACGTCGGCAACCAGTCCGATCAGCGGCAGGTGGTTTCGTCGGAGCCGCTCGCCGCCGGCAGCTCCTATCTGATGGAAGTGATCAAGTTCGGGACGGACGCCGGGATCTCGGGCCCTTGGGTCCGCTTCCGCAAAGCCAACGTCGGTGCCGCGTACAGCGTTGCGGCGCTGGTTCCTGCGCTGCTGTTCGTGCCTCAGGTCTCCAACAGCGGCGAGCCCATGAACTTCCATGCGCGGATGCTGACCTCGGGCGGTGCGCTGATCGCCGAGTCCGGCCATATGGGGGACGCGAACACCAACGCCGGCGATCTGCTGGTGGTGGACCTGTCGTCGAGCCGTTACCCGCTCCGCACTCACATCACCGCGCCGCCGGGCAATGTCGGATCCGGGCAGGGTGATCTCCGCACCATCGGCGCGGTTGCCAGCGGATTGCTCGCGATCTTCATTCTGGCACTGAGCATGCTGCTGCCACGGCGCGAGCGCGCCAATCCGATTGCCGATATCGAGCGGGCGCTCGGGGCCGGCGAGTTCGTGCCGTACTTCCAGCCGATCGTCGACATCCGCTCCGGGCGGCTGCGCGGCGCCGAGGTGCTGGTGCGCTGGCGCAAGCCCGACGGCAGCATCGTGCCGCCGGCAAGCTTTATCCCGCTCGCGGAGTCGAGCGGCCTGATCATCGAGCTGACACGTTCGCTGATGCGGCGCACCTTGCAGGAGGCCGGGCAGGCGCTCGGCAAGCGGCCGCACGTCACGCTGGGCTTCAATCTCACGGCGCAGCACTTCGCCAGTGAAGAAATCGTCGATGACGTGCGCACCATTTTCAAGCGTTCGCCGTTGAAGATGTCGCAGCTCGTGCTCGAAGTGACCGAGCGCCAGCCGATCGAGAACCTCACCGAGACGCGGCGCGTGATCGCGGCTCTGCAAGGGCTCGGCTGCAAGGTCGCGATCGACGACGTGGGCTCAGGCCACAGCGGCCTGTCCTACATGCTCAAGCTTGGCGCCGACATCATTAAGATCGACAAGCTCTTCATCGACTCAATCGGCATCGACCGCAACTCCAACACCATCATCGAGACGCTGGTCGATCTCGCGCAGAACATGCGCATGGACGTGGTGGCGGAGGGCGTCGAGAGCTTCGAGCAGGTCGTGCATCTGCGCGAACTCGGCATCCGGGCGGCGCAGGGCTATGTGTTCGCGCCGCCGTTGCCGGGCCCGGTGTTCTTGAAACTGGTCGATGCCATCGATCCGCTCAAGAAGCGCGAGACCGAGCCGCTCAAGGAGGACGTGGCCGCGGTCGCCGCCGCCGTTTAGCCGGCCTGTCCATGCCTGTGGGCGCAACCGGTATGCCATTGAACCTCCGAATGGACGTCTGTTAACTTGCCTCCGGGTGGACTGATCGGGAGGAATCACGACATGACGCGTATTCTGACGGCGGCACTGACGCTGACCATGATCGCCACTGCGGTGCCTGTGCAACCGGCTGCGGCGCAGGACGCACTGGGTGGCGCCCTTCTGGGCGGCGCCGCGGGCGCCATTATCGGTGGGGCTGCGACCGGCCGGGCCGGTGGCGCGGTGGCTGGCGGAATTATCGGCGCGGCGGCGGGAGCCGCGATTGGCGGCTCGATGGAGCCGCGCCGGGCTGGCTATTACTGGTATCAGGATGGTTGCTGGCTACGTCGTCGCGACGGCAGCTATATGCGTGTTCATTCCCGCAATTGCTATTGAGATCGAACGGCTCGTCCAGGCGCTTCTGTGCGAAGCGCCGGATCAAACGGCGGTTGAACAACCGAGACTAACGCCGGGTGGCGTCTGAAGCATTGCATGACCTCTCCGCGGGCGGAGAGGTCATTGTCCCCTCGTTTCGCGGGCAGGGAGATCGAGACCATGAATGCCGTCTATACGATCGGCCGTATTTTTCTGTCGCTTGTCTTCGTTGTTTCCGGCGTCCAGAAGCTGATGGATATCGCTGGGACCGCAAAATATTTGGAAGGCCTCAATGTGCCGATCCCGGATCAGGTCACGACCTATCTCGCCCAATACTCCACCATTCCGAAATACGAGGCGCTGGCCTATCTGGTCTCCGGCGTCGAGGTGCTCGGGGCCTTGATGGTGCTGGTCGGCCTCAAGGCGCGGTGGGGCGCGGCCCTGCTGATCATCTTCACCGCGCTGACGGTTGTGGTCGCCCATCATTTCTGGGACATGACCGGCGAAGCCTTCCAGACCAATCTGGTCCAGGCGCTGAAGAATCTGTCGGTGATCGGCGGGCTGCTGCTGGTCGTCGCGGTGGGCTCGGGCACGACCGCCGTGGACCGTCGCTGACACTCCTTCTGCAATGAAAGAGGGCGGCGCGAGTTGCGCCGCCCCAAGTTTGATACGCCACGCGGGAGGAACCTCGGAACGGATCGGCGTTCATTCACAACGCCGCCGAACCGCGTGACTGAAAAATCAAAATCCAGCTGTGGATAAGTTCTGATTCGTCGTGATTTGTCACGAGCTTTCTGAGGACTGGCGATTCCCACAGCATGTCCACAGCTGTGGACAATCAGCGTCGCCACACCGTCAGAACGAGGCCTGCCGCGGTGTCGAGGGCCTGCACCGGCGCGGGTTTGAGTCCATGGCTGGCGAGCAAATCCTCGGGCGCCGCAGGTGGGATGCCGGGAAACACCGGCATCCCACCCGGCAGCCGGACGCCCTGGGCGCGGCTCAGGTGGAAGGCGTCGTAGCGGGGGAGAAATTCGCCAAACGGTCCGGTGCCGCCGATCACCGTGAGAAGCCGGCCCGAAAGGCCGAGCGCATCCCAAGCCTCGTTGAGGCTGGCGCCCGCCGGATTCCACAACATGGCGCGCGGCACGCCAGAAGCGGGCGCAAGCCCCGCCACCCGGTGGGTCAGGATCAGCCGCGTCCGCCGCGCCGCGTCCGGGCCGCCTTCGCCGGAGTTCTTGCCATGAACCAGCGCCGCCGCCTGATCGAGCATGTGGCGGAAGTAGCGCTGGTCGGCCTCGAGCTTCAACGCCTCGGGCTGAACGCCGCTTGCGTCCGCGATCATGCCGTCGTCGGAGACGATGGCGAGACCTTCGATGCGATCGGGCAGGGCCATGTCGCGCAATTATCCGAAGCCGGCCATAAAAAGAAAGGGGCGGCGCGAGCCGCCCCTTCAGGGTTTTTGTTTGACGCCTTTGTTATCTCGTTCAGTCGACCGTCTTGACCACGCTCGAGGTCGGGCGCTGGCTTACGGTCGGCAGCTGGTTTTCCTTGGCGAGCTCCTTGCTGAGCGCCTCGTCATACTCCGGCAGCGTCGTCACCGAGGGGTTGGCCGGCCGCATGTGCACGATCTTGTAGCCGCCGGCCTTCAGATCGGCGAGCAGCTTCGGCATCGCGTGCGCCGTGCCCTTCTGGAAGTCGTGCATCAGAATGATGCCTTTGCCGCGCTTGGCGAGCTTGGACATGATCGACGCGATGATCTTGTCGGGATGGTCCTTGATCTTGAAGTCGAACGAGTCGATGTCGGTCGAGAACATCGAGATGTTGCGCTGACCCAGATAGGTGACCATCTCGGGCGGATGCCGAAGCGCCGGGAAGCGGAAGAACGGCGCCTCGGGGCCCGCATCTTCCAGCGCCCATTTCACCGCGCTGATCGACTTCTCGATCTCGTCCTTGGCCTGTTCCGGCGTCAGCTTCGACAGGTCGGCGTGCGACCAGGTGTGGGAGCCGACCGTGTGGCCGGCCTTCACCACCTGGCGGAGGATTTCCGGATAGTAGGTGGCGTGCTTGCCGATGGAGAAGAACGTCGCCCTCACGCATTCGTCGGCGAGCGCCTTCAGTACGGCCGGCGTGGTCACCCAAGGGCCGTCGTCGAAGGTCAACACCACCTCTTTGTCCTTGAGGAAGTCGTGCTGCTTGAAGTGCTCGAAGCCAAAGCCCGGACCGCCGCTGGTGTCGATCTCGACGGTGCGCGCAACGCCAAGCGCATTCGGGTTGGTGCAGGCCGGTTGCGCAACCGCGATGGCGGCGGGGCGCTGTTGCTGCTGCGGGGCGATCGCCGGGGCCGTCGCGGCGGCCGGGGTCGGACGGAGCGATTGACCGGTGGTCGGAGAGGGCGTCGGGGCCGCGGCGCGGGTCGGCGCGGGAGCCGGAGCAAGCGGGGCAGGAGCCGGGGCGAGGGGCGCGGGAGCGAGCGTCGGCGCAGCCGCGGGATCGAGCGAGGGGGCTGGAGCGAGCGTCGGAGCCGGCACCAGTGGGGGCGCGTTCTGGGCGGACGCAGGACCGAGAACCAACAGAGACGCCGACATCGCCAATGCAAACGCTGCTGCACCGCGCATCATGACCTCCAAGTCGACTAAATGAATGAGCCCCCGGAAGGGCCTAGCGGATGGAATGAAGCTATTCGGCGGCCAAGTCAATGAATGCCAAATGATTTGAACCAGGCGACCGCTATCGAGAAGATTTCAGCGAAAGGAACCAGGATTCTTCGCAAAAAATCGCGACTTTTGTGGACTAAACGGCTGCGGAGCAAAGCCTACATGGACGGAGCCTTGCCGCCGGATGAACGCGGAACTTGGCAAAGCGACCGCTCGCAGCGCGAAATTTCGCAACTGATTCGCTGGGCGCGATCTCGCGCGCTGGCCGGTCGCCAGCGCGGGCTATTGCAATTCCTTTTCGATCGCGGCGATGACCTTGGGGTCGGTCGGCTCGACCTGGGTCGAGAACACCGCGGCGATGCGGCCGTCGCGGCCGATCAGATACTTGTGGAAATTCCAGCGTGGGCCGTCGCCGGGTCGCTCGAGCGCGGCCCACTTGTAGAACGGATGCGCCTGGGCCCCGCGAACTTCTGCCTTGGCGGCGAGCGGGAAGCTCACGCCATATTCGTCATGAGCCGTCTTGTTGATCTCGGCGGGGCCGCCCGGCTCCTGGCCGCCGAAGTCGTTGGACGGCACGCCGATGATCAGGAGGCCCTTGTCGCGGTAACGCTTCCACAGCTCCTGCAGCCCGGCGTATTGCGGGGTGTAGCCGCATTGCGAGGCGGTGTTGACGATCAGGATCGGCTTGCCGGCATGCTCGGCCAGGCGAAGGCTGCCGCCGTCGAGACCCAGGAACGAAAACGCGAAAGCGGTCGGTCGGCTCATGGCGGGCGCCT
Source organism: Rhodoplanes sp. Z2-YC6860 (assembly GCF_001579845.1). Lineage (GTDB taxonomy): Bacteria > Pseudomonadota > Alphaproteobacteria > Rhizobiales > Xanthobacteraceae > Z2-YC6860. The sequence continues at coordinate 5,096,220 of NZ_CP007440.1, read as the reverse complement.
GGGCGTATGCGAGAGGAGCGAATGCGGGTGAGACGAGCGTGACACCGGCAGCCGGTCCAAGCGACGCCAGAAGGTTTCTGCGGTTGAGCATCATGATTGTCCCCGTCGGTTCACTGCGCCTGTGTTCGTTGTCTCGACGTTGAGATGCATCCGATGAGAAAGTGTCCTCCCTTCGCAGGAAGGGAGGACGTCGTGTTCTCGAGTGCTAAGCCAGCACCTTGTACTTCTTCAGCCATTCGATCGCGAGCTTCCAGCCGTCCTCGGCGGCTTCCTTGCGGTAGCTCGGCCGGTAGTCGGCGTGGAAGCCGTGCGGCGCGCCGGGATAGATCTTGAACTCGGCCGTCTTCTTGGCCTTGGCGAGAGCTTCCTTCATTGCATTGACCTGATCGACCGAGATGCCCTGGTCGGCTTCGCCATAGAGGCCCAGCACCGGCGCCTTCACTTCGGCTGCGAGTTCGCTCGGGCTCTTCGGCCAGATGGCCTTCTGCGCCGGCGGATCGACCAGCGAGCCGTAGAACGCGACGCCGGCTTTCAGGTTCTTGTTGTGCACCGCGTATTCCCACACCGTGCGGCCGCCGCGGCAGAAACCCAGGATCGCGAGCTTTCCGGTGTTGCCGCCTTGCGCCTTCGCCCAGGCCACGGTGGCGTCGAGATCGGAGAACAGTTCGGCGTCGGGCTTGGCGTTCACGATCGGCATCAGCTTCGGCATCTCGGTGATCTTCGTCAGATCCTGGCCGGAGCGGAAATAGTAGTTCGGCGCGATCGCAAATGCGCCGGCCTTGGCCAGGCGGCGCGTCACGTCCTTGATGTATTCGTGCAGACCGAAAATCTCCATCGCCACCAGGATCACCGGCGGATTGTTCGCCTTCTCCGGCCGCGCGAAATAGAGCGGCATGTCGCCACCGCTGACCTTCACGGTGGCGTCGCCCGCCTTGAGCCCCGTGGTGTCGGTGGTGATGGCCTGCGCGCGCACCGGACCGGCGGCGAGCGTATAGCCCGCGGCCGCGGCCGCTGACGCGGTCATGAAGAAGCCGCGCCGCGACACCGGCGCGGGCGTCACAAGCCCGATGATGTCCTGCGGTAGTTTCGAGTGGATATTCATATGCCCATTCCTCCAAGCAAACCGTGAAAACGGCGACAGCCGGTAAACACCCCAGCGGGCGGGATTATTGCAGCAATCTATAGGATGGGCGAAGGGGGGTGAGGGCGGGTCACGATGAAGTGCTCGGCGTTCAGCGCCGCAGAGCGGGAGTATTGCTGGCCTGATGTGCCCGCTATAGTGCGCCGCGAAGGCATCGACAGGAGGAACAATCATGCCCGAGATCGTCATCTACGCCGCAGGCTCACGTCCCCAGGAACAGAAGGCCGCGCTCTGCAAAGACATCACCGACGCGATGGTGAAGAACTTCAAGGTGCCGGCTGACGCCGTGGTCATCACGCTGGTCGAGACGCCGAAGACCGACAAGGCCAAGGGCGGCGTGATGTTCAGCGACATGCCGGCGCGCTGAAGCGCAGCAACACTATCGATTGCGAGCGGCAGCATCCCTCCCCACAAGGGGAGGGATTTTTTCATGCGCGGTTTCGTTAACGCCGTTCCCGGCATTCGCGGTCCGTTCCCGGTGCCGGAACCGCGCAATTGGCTTATATTTTCAACAATCCAGTAGCCAGTTGCGTTGTGGAGTGTCCGATGGCCGCGCGTCCGTATTGGAAAGGCAATCTGCGCCTCTCTCTCGTCACCTGTCCGATCGAACTGCATTCGGCGACGTCGGAGAAGGACAAGATCAGCTTCAATCAGCTCAACAAGCGCACCGGCAACCGTATCAAATACAAGAAGGTCGATGCCTCGACCAACGAAGAGGTGCCCACCGAGGACATCGTGAAGGCCTTCCAGTTCGAGAAGGACTCGTACGTCCAGTTCGAGCCGGACGAGCTCGAGGAGATCGCGCTCGACACCAACCACACGATCGACATCGTGTCGTTCGTTCCCGACAGCGAGATCGACGAGCTCTACTACAACACGCCGTACTACATCCTGCCGGGCGAACAGGACCATGCCGCCGAGGCGTTCTCGGTGATCCGCGAAGCGCTGAACGAGAAGGGCATGGTCGGGATCGGTCGCGTGGTGTTCGGCTCACGCGAGCACATGATTGCGCTGCGGCCGCGCAGCAAAGGCATGGTCGGCACCACGCTGCTCTATCCTTACGAGGTCAAGAAGGAAGCGCCGCTGTTTGCCGAGATTCCCAATATCAAGATCGACCGCGAGATGCTCGGCATGGCGCACCAGATCATGAAGGGGAAGCAGGGCCACTTCGAGCCGGAGAAATTCGAAGACCGTTACGAGACAGCGTTGCGCGAACTCGTCGCCAAGAAGCAGAAAGGCGCGGTGATCCACACCGAGGCGCCAGCGAAGGCTGCGACCAACGTCGTCAATCTGATGGATGCGCTGCGGAAAAGCCTTGCCGAGGGCGGCGGCGCCGCGAGCGCGAAGAAGAGCGCGTCAGGCAAGTCGAAAGCCAAGCAGGACGATCTGCGCCGCCAGCCGCAATTCAAGTTTCCGATCGAGGGCGGCAAGGCCAAGCAGGGCAAAGAGGCCAAAGAGAGCAAAGTGGTTGCCGCGCCCGTGTCGCGCGCCAAGGCAAAGCGGAAGTCGGCCTGACGGCCGAGGCCTAGCGCCGCAGCGCGGTGAGCGAGCGGTTGGCGATGTCGACCCGGTCCGCCATCGTCGAGACGATGAAGTCGTCGTAGGCGTAGGCGAGATCGGGCCGTTCCTGACGCATCCTGTCAAAATTCGCCCGGCTGAGCGTGAACAGCTTGGCCGGTCCGTCCGACGAAACCGTCGCAGAGCGCGCGGCGCGCCTGAAAAATCCCATTTCGCCGACGACCGAGTGGGTGTCGATGCGCCTCACGCGCACCGTCTCGCCGTGCTCGTTGGCGACATCGACCACCAGCGCTCCTTCCGCCACGATATCCATCGTGTCGGCCGGGTCGCCCTGGCGATAGATCACTTCCGATCCTTCGATGGATTTGATTTCGAGATAGGCGAACAAGTCGGGCAGCGAGACCTGTGAGCCGAGCTGCTGCTTCAGCCAGCTCTCGAATTCCTCTCCGGCGGACGGACTCACGTCCGCCGAAGCCAGCAATTGATCTTCGCACCAGGCCACCGCCACATTCAGATCGGCAAACGCGCCTTTCGGGTGCTTGAAGCAGCCGCTTCGTTGCAGCGCCGCCTCGATGGACGGCGTCGCCGATGCGCAGACGAAGACGATCTTGTGCTTCAGACAGAAGTCCCGAATCTTGGTGATGCTCAGGATGGCCGATGTGTCGGCGCCTGAAACCATCTCGAAATCCAGCACCAGATACTTCGGTTCACCCGGCGGCAGCTTTGCAATGTCGCCGCGAACGCGTTCGAAAAGGCTCTCGGCTGAGCCGAAGAAAATGTGTCCGCTCAGCCAATAGATTTGAATCTTGGCGCCGGCTTCCTGAAGATATTTCGAAAGCTCGGGGGGCCGCGTGACGTAGCTCGCGAACGTGGCGCGTGTCGCGTGCCGGCGCACCACGCCGCGCCGGGAATAGCTGACGGCAAACAACACGCATGCGCAGACGATGCCGGCCAGGACTCCGACCAGATAGCCGTACAGGACGCAGACCGACATGATGATGAGCGCGAGCGAAAGGTCGAGCCACGCCCGCTGTTCGAACGGACGCCAAAGCGTGTCCACAATGAAGGTGTAACCCAGATAGAAAACCAGTCCGACGATGACGGGCAGGGGGACAATCCCCGCCAGGTTGAAGTTGGTCACGGCGACCAATCCCAAAACCGCTGCCGCGACCGCGCCGCTCGCGCGCGTCATCGAGCCCGCGTGGTCCAGTAGCCGGCTGGTGCCGGTTTGCAGACTGCTGGCGAGGCCCCCGAAAGGGGCCGCGATCATGTTCCCGATGCCGTGGCATCGAAATTCCTGATTGAGATCCGCAGGGACCTGTCGCGCCAATTCGAGGCTGGCGACCTTGGTCACGAGCGAAACGACGGCGACGAGCACCACCGCAATGAGCTCCGGCAGAGCAGCGAGGACTTCGGACCTCGTGACGTGGGTCGAGTGCCATTCGGTGAATGGGGACCACGCGGCCAAGGACCCCAGCGCCGGCAGGTACCAGCCATGATGAGCCTCCGAGGCGCCGAGAACGTGGAGCGCCGCCGCGCTGCAGAGCCACATCGCCAGCAAGGCGACCGGCAGCGCCAGCCCGGATTTGATCCATCGGCGAACGGCGAGAAGAATCAACAACGCCGCGACGCCCGCGCCGATCTTGGCCGCGTCGATCAGCGTCCACTGCGTGAATGGGTTTGCGGTCAGCGACCGCCCGATCGCAATGCGAGCTCCTCCCAAGAACAGAAACAGCCCTGTCGCGGCCAGGAATCCGGCGACCACGCTGTAGGGAACGAACCGGAAGTACTCGCCCCATCGCAGCGCGCCGAATAGATAGAGGGTCAAGCCGGACAGCAGCGTCGCGGCCGTGAACAGGACCATCGTCGTCTGAATCGCATCGGCTGGCGTGCCGCCGGCCGGGATTACGACGTTGGATACGGAGGCCGACAGCAGAACGAGGACCGCGCCGGTCGGAGAATCGATTCCAGTCGCGATCGGAGGCAACGACGTTGCCAGCGAAATGACGAAGCCGCCGATGCAGCCTCCAACCAGCATCGACCAGATGGCGATCGGGATTCCGGCGCTGAGCTCGCCGTGAAACATCAGCGCGCCGAACGAGATGATGTTTGCGATCAGGACGACGGAAGCGACAAAACCTGCCGCCGCGTCTCTCAGCCCCGCTTGCCGGAGTAGGTCGACCCAATAAAGAAGATTGCCGGAATTCAAGGCCGCGTCGGTTTGCGGGTGAGCTTGTTCCGTCATGGACTCTCGACCGCGCCAGGCAATGATTTTGGTTGGAGGCTTCCGGTTAGCTCACCATGTCCCATGGGCCCGCGCAACTCCCGATAACTGGCTTTGCCGGGTTGAAGCTATTCCGGTTAGCCTGATCGTAACGTGGTCGACGTCACACATCGGCAGCCGGCGAAACGCGAGCTGTTCCTGCTTCGGCCTTTCGGGCTAGAACAGCCCACCAGATGGATCATCCCAACACCGTGTGCCCATGAAAAGGATCGGCTTTCTCTCTTTCGGCCATTGGACGCCGTCGCCCCAGTCGCAGACCCGAACGGGGGGCGATGCGCTGTTGCAATCGATCGAGCTTGCGGTCGCGGCCGAGGAGCTCGGCGCGGACGGCGCCTTCTTCCGGGTGCATCACTTCGCCCGGCAGCTCGGCTCGCCGTTTCCGTTGCTTGCTGCTTGCGGCGCCAGGACCAAGCGGATCGAGATCGGCACCGCGGTCATCGACATGCGCTACGAGAACCCAATGTACATGGCGGAGGATGCCGGCGCCGCCGACCTCATCGCCGGCGGGCGTCTGCAACTCGGCATCAGCCGCGGCTCGCCCGAACAGGTGATCGACGGCTGGCGCTATTTTGGTTTCGCGTTGCCCGAGGGCATGACCGATGCCGAGATGGCGCGACGCCACACTGAAGTTTTCCTCGAAGTGATCCGCGGCCAGGGCTTCGCCAAGCCGAACCCGCAACCGATGTTTCCGAACCCGCCGGGACTTCTGCGTGTCGAGCCGTATTCCGAAGGTTTGCGCGAGCGCATCTGGTGGGGCGCGGCCTCCAATGCCACCGCGGTCTGGGGTGCCAAGCTCGGCATGCATCTGCAGAGCTCGACGCTCAAGATGGTCGAGAGCGACAAGCCGTTTCATGTCCAGCAGGCTGAGCAGATCCGCGCGTTCCGCGAGGCCTGGAAGGAGGCCGGACACAAGCACGAGCCGCGGGTGTCGGTCAGCCGCAGCGTCTTCGCGCTGATGGACGACCGTGACCGCATGTACTTCGGACGGGACGGCGAGGAAAGCCAGGACCAGATCGGTTTCCTCGGCGACAACACGCAGGCGATCTTCGGGCGGAGTTACGCCGCCGAACCGGATGTGCTGATCGAGCAATTGAAGCAGGACGAGGCCATCGCCGAGGCCGACACGCTGCTGCTCACCGTGCCCAATCAGCTCGGCGTCGATTACAACGCCCATGTCATCGAGGCGATCCTGAAGCACGTCGCGCCGGGCCTTGGCTGGCGCTGAGGCTCGCAGAGGCCAATCGTCTTGCTCCGGAAGGTCTCGGCCCGGAAGGTCTTGGTCTGGAAGGTCTCGGCTTGGAAGGTCTTGGCCTAAAGGAATGTGCCCTAACTCACTTTAGCGCCCCACCGGGTTCGGCTAATCTCGCATGTGCCGGTTGGTGGGCGGTCATGCTCACACGCCGGCCATCCGCATCGGAAATGGAGAGAGGTGGAAGGACTTTCATTCCCCTGGGCAAGCAGCGGCCGATGCCGGTGTCTTCGCCCTCACAGGAGGACATAATGAAAAGGGCGACATATTTCTCGATCATGACTTGTTTGGCCATCACGATCATTCCGGCCCACCAAGCATCTGCGTTGGACACCAAGCACACGACTTTGACGGCGTCCCAGAAACGCATCCTGGCTCAGAAGAAGCTGATCACGTACCAAACTCCAAAGAATCTGAGGACGGTCAGGAACACCGGCGGTGACCGCATGCTCAATCCGCAGCCTTTGCCTCCAGGGCCGCCGCCGCCGGATGGGTATAAAACGACCAAACTGAAATCTACTTATTACAATCGCGGTTCGGCAGTGTCGCTCAATCCGCAGCCGCTGCCGCCGGGGCCGCCGCCGGATAAACTGAACACGCTCAAGAACCGTGGCTCAGCGGTGTCGCTCAATCCGCAGCCGTTGCCGCCGGGACCGCCGCCGGACAAACTGAACGCGTTCAAGAACCGTGGCTCAGCGGTGTCGCTCAACCCACAGCCGTTGCCACCAGGGCCGCCGCCGCCGGATAAATTGAATCCGGCTATGAATCGCATCAACAGCACCGATCGCTTGCAGAACTTGCAGCTCGATCGGCGGACGACCGGCGTCCGATAAGCTTCGATCTGTCGCTATACAAGGCTATCGCCGGGCCGACGGCTGTCACTGTCGCCCGGCGAATGCATTTCCGGGAAATGAGTTTCACAGACGCGTCTTGCGCAACATACAAGCGCATGTCGGGGCAATCCTTACGCCGGGCCTGACGACGAACCGTCTGCCTGCTCCTTGCTTAAGCATATTTAATCTGACGGCGGGGAATCCCGACGGGAATCGTAACCGGCGGTTCGGTACTGTCTCGGCTGTCTTGAGATGGCTGCCATGGAAGAGCGTCGCAAGTTACCCCGGCAACGCACGTTCAAGGGCGGCGTCATTATCTTTGGCACCGCGCCGGCCGTCGAATGCACGATCCGAAACCTGACGGATACCGGCGCTGGTCTTGAGGTCGGCACGCCGACTGTCGTGCCGGACCACTTCACGTTGCTGATCAAGCCGGAAAGACTTCAGCGGAGCTGCCAGGTGATCTGGAGACAGCCCGGCAAGATCGGCGTGCGGTTTGAATGAAGCGGTCTCGTCCGGCGGACCGACGGTGATCAATGGGATCGCTTGGCCGGACGCGCAGCGGCATCCGGCGCAGATGTTCCATCAGGTTTTGCAGACAGGTCCGAGCCGCTCTGGCGCTGCGGACCTTCGAGATCCTTGCGCAGCTCATCCACGAATGTATGGGCATCCGTCATCAGGTGCTCGTAGTAGCGCCGGATACGCTCCCCCAGGATGTTGATATGTGCGCCTTTTCCGCTCATGCGATAGCAACATGACAGAAGGGCACGGCGTTCCCGGGAGCACTGACGATTTTCAGGCGACCTTGCCGGCGGTCCGCGCCTTGGCAGCAGGCCTGAGCGCGGCGGGTTTTTGCATCGTGCGCGCGTCGAGCTGAGCCCCCGAGCACGGCACCACCTCCCGCAGATATTTGGCGACCATGTCGACGAACACCACCGCCCTGGTCGGCACCATGCCCCGATGCGGATGGATCGCCACAATCGGGTAGCGGACGGTTGGGTGGTCCTTGAGGATCCGGACGAGCTTGCCTTCCGCGATCGGAGCCGCAGCCGTAAAGCATGGCAGCACCACGACGCCCTGGCCGCTCTCGGCGGCCTTCAGCAGCGCCAGCGGGCTGTTGGTCTGCAGGTTGCCGTGCGGCGTGATCGCCTCATGCGATTGGAACATCGGCCAGCGGTCGCCGAATTTCGAGTCGGTGTAGAGGATGCAGTTCTGCGCTGCGAGATCGTCCGGCGACTGCGGCTGCGGATGACTCTCGAGATATTTCGGCGACGCGCAGACCACGTAGTCGTATTCGGCAAGCTTGCGCACGATCAGGCTGTCGTTGTCGGGCATCGCGTGGCGGATCGAGACGTCGAACTGCTCCTCGATGAAATCGACTTCGCGCCCGGTCGAGATCATACGCACCGACACGTCGGGAAACTGCGCCGTGTAATCGGCGATCACCGGCGTGATCAGGTCGCCAACCGGAATCGAGGTGTTGATCCGAAGAAGGCCGCGCGGCGTTGCCTGCATCGACTCAACCAGCCCATCGGCCTGAGCGAAGCGTTTCAGCACGTCGACGCAATGCCGGTAATAGGCCTGACCCACATCGGTGGGGTTGACGTGACGCGTGTTGCGGTTGAGGAGCCTTGCACCGAGACGCTGCTCCAGGGCCTGGACGTGGCTCGTGACCACGCTGGGGGCAACGCCGAGATCGCGCGCCGCGGCCGAGAAGCCACCGAGCTCCACGACGCGGACGAATGTCGTGATCTGATCGAACCTGTCCATGGCGACCTCAGCGGCGACCTTTGCTTCAGCCGGGCACGGCTGTGGCAGCACATATAGGTACGCTGGCCGCCTCACATCAGTCTCCTCGCGCAGGCTCAAACCAACAAGCAAAAAGGCGAGCTCTCGGCTCGCCTTTTTCTGTTCCGTAACGCTGCGCCTACCAGGAGTCGGGATCGCCGTAAGGACGGTCCGCATAAGGCAGGTTGTGGCCGGCTTGCGGCGCGACATGCTTCTCCACCGCGCGATAGCGCGGCTCGCGAACGGCTTGTGCGCGGGCCTGGGCGTAGGCCGGATCGCCGGTATAGGCCTGAGCCGGGTTGTACGGCGTGAACGCGGCCTGAGCGGCCTGGGCCGACGTGGCCGTCACCGCACCGAGGCTGCCGACCAGTGCGAACACCGCAAGCTTGCTGAAAAGGGCTGAGTTTTTCATGGAAAGTCTCCTTGAATTCCTTTGACGTCTGCGGTCGACGAGTGCCGTCCGCCCCCACCAACTAGCGTCTGCAGCCGCGGTGCTGAATGCGGGGAATCCCGAGAACAGTTTTCGGCGCCGCTGAATAATCCGACGCCGCTGCCGGGGCCGGTGGTTTGGCGCTGCTCCTGATCTCGTAAAATCGCGGATTTCCGCGGTCGAAGCGTTGTAATCAGGCCGGTTTTCGGAATTGCCGAAAGGTGTTTTTGGGTTCCCGTCGCTACCGACAAGGGCTCGCCGGGAGCACTTCCACCGCATCGACGGAGCAATCGTTCCGCCATCGATTGAGACGGAGGAGACCGTGAATATCCGCAATCTTATTGTCGCTGCCGCCATTGCCGTTGCTGCGGCTTCAAGCCCGGCTTTGGCCGCGAGTCATCACAACAGCCGCGCCGGCTTCAACGCCTTCGGTGCTGCGCAGGATGCCACGGAAGCGATGACCCCGGACCGTTCGCAGGCGCTGCGCGACTGCAACGACTCCACCTCGAAGATGCGCGACTACACCTGGGGCGTTCAGATCGGCCAGAACTACCGCGTCTGCATGCAGCAGCACGGTCAGCCTGAATAACGAGACTGCCGGTCACGGCGCGCGAGCCATAGGCATCAAAGATGCGCTCGCGTGAGTGACGGCAACGCGAAGGAGGTTATCATGAGCATGTTTGTATTGACGTTGACCGGGTTTGCCGGAGCCATGGGAATCCCGGTGTTTCTCACGGCCGCGGCCGAGAGCGCTGCGTCCTCGTTCAAGGGCGCGCTGCATCCGGCGCGTGCGAGCGGGCGCAATGGTGTGGCGGACACGGCCGCACGCATCCGTTATCCTCGATGAGGCCCTTGTCGAGGCTCATGGCGCGAGCCATGCAGCCTCGCGCGAGCAGCAGAGGACGGCCATGCGAACACCAAAGGCTCTGGAAGGCTTGAATCGCGGCACGGTGCTGCTGCTGGTGGTGCTTGTGGCGCTGTCGATCGCCGCGGTCGCGTTTGCCGTGTCGGTGTGGAGGTCGGAACAGGCCGAGCTGCCGCCGTTCATCTGGGCCGCTCTGGCCGGCGGCGTGTTCTTCAGTCTGGTGATCGGCGTCGGCCTGATGGCGTTGATCTTCTACAGCTCGCGCGCCGGTTATGACGAAGCTCCGACGCTGGAGGAGCCGAAGGACGAGGCGTCTGCCGGCGGCTTGAATCGGTCGCGCCATTGAACGCGGACGCGGTTCAGCCTTCCTGAAACTCGATCCGCTTGTCGGGCCGCTCGAGGTCAACGTGCAGCGCCTCGCACAGCCGGTTCGAGTAATTCCACATGCCGCAGAACACCGTGAGCTCGACGATCTGCTTTTCGGTGAAGTGCCGCTTCATCGCCGCGAACGCCTCGTCGTCGTCGCGTGCGGTCATCCGGGTGACCGCCTCGGCCCAGCGCACGGCCGCCTTCTGGCGATCGTCGAGATCGGGCGAGGCCATGTAGTCCTGGCCCTGGGCGGCTTTGATCTGCGCCTCGGAGAGACCGACCTTCCTGCCGAGCGGCACGTTGTGCGACATGCAATAGGCGCTGCAGTTGAGCGCCGATGTCTTGATGATCACGAGTTGCTGGATCTTGACGTAGTCCGGATCGGCCTTGACGTTGCCGAGCCGGATGGCGTCGTTCGGCAGCGCCCAGCCCATCAGCGCCGCGGGCTGATGGGCGAGCACCCGCGAGAAGTTGCTGATCCGGCCCCATTGCTTGAGCACATGATCATAGACCTTGCGGACCGCGCTGTCGGTCGAGTCCGGTGGCACCATTGCAACGCGCGCCATTGTCGTCGCCTCTCATGATTTGAAGAAGGCCAGCAGGTCGGCGTTGATCGTTTCGGCGTGCGTGGTCGGCATGCCGTGCGGGAAGCCCTTGTAGGTCTTCAGCATGCCGTTCTTCAAAAGCTTGGCCGAGAGCGGCCCGGAGTCTGCGTAAGGCACGATCTGGTCGTCGTCGCCATGCATCACCAGCACCGGCACGTCGATCTTCTTCAAGTCCTCGGTGAAGTCGGTCTGCGAGAAGGCGACGATGCCGTCATAGTGCGCCTTCGCGCCGCCCATCATGCCCTGCCGCCACCAGTTCTCGATGATCGCTTCCGACGGCTTCGCGCCCGGGCGGTTGAAACCGTAAAAGGGGCCTGCCGCGAGATCGCGATAGAACACCGAGCGGTTGGCCGCGAGCTGCGCTTGCAGGCCGTCGAACACCTCTTTGGGCAGACCGCCGGGATTGGCCGCAGTCTTCACCATCAAGGGCGGGACTGCGGAGAGGATTGCGGCCTTGGCCACGCGGCTCTCGCCGTGGCGCGCGATGTAGTGCACGACTTCGCCGCCCCCGGTGGAGTGGCCGACGTGGATGGCATTCTTCAGATCGAGATGGGCGGTCACCGCCGCGAGGTCGTCGGCGTAGTGGTCCATGTCGTGGCCGTCGGCCACCTGGCTCGAGCGGCCGTGGCCGCGGCGGTCATGGGCGATGACGCGGTAGCCGTTCTTGAGGAAGAACAGCATCTGCGTGTCCCAGTCGTCGCCGGACAGCGGCCAGCCGTGGCTGAACACGATGGGTTGACCCTTGCCCCAGTCCTTGTAGAAGATCTCGACGCCGTCTTTGGTTGTGACCGTGCTCATGATTGTCGCCCTCGATACGCGCTAGAGATTTTTTCCGTCAAATGGTCTGAGCTTCAATTCGGCAATGTCGACGCCATCGAGACAGCGCACGTTGGCCATCACCATCTCTTCTCCGTTCGGCGCCGCGCCGCGCGAGAATGCACCGACGCCGCAATTTTCGCAGAACAGGTGATGGACCTTTTTCCTGGCGAACTGGTAGTCGGTGAGCGCATCCTCGCCCGAGAGCAGCGTGAACTGCTGCGCCTTGAGCGGGGCCCAGAGCGCGCCGCGCTTGCCGCAGATCGAGCAGTTGCATTCGATGGCTTGCGTCAGCGTGGTCTCGACGCGAAAGCGCACGCGGCCGCAATGGCAGCCGCCTTCATAAGTTTTGGCGTCAGTCACGAAAACCGTCCTCCAGCCGCCGGCAGTGGCGTCGGGAGTAGATAGGTCTAGGCTTTCACGTCGACAACCATGAAAACCGATCAGTTCGGCTTGATGCCGGCTTCCGTCGTGATCCGCTCGTAGTCGGCGGTGATGTTCTTCAGGAAAGCGCCGAACTTGTCGCCGCAGGTGTTGTCCGGGAACAGGCCTTGCTGGGCGTACTTGGCTTTGATCTCCGGCGCCGCTGCGGCCTTGGTCAGCATGGCGCCGACGCTTTTCAGCACATCGGGCGGTGTCTTGGCCGGCGCGACGATGCCGTAGAAGATTTCGGCCTCGTATTTGACGATGCCGGTTTCGTTCAGCGTCGGCACATCGGCCAACTCGGGAATGCGTTTCGGCGAGGACGTGACCAGCGCACGCAGGGTGCCGGCTTTGATCTGCGACACCACGGTCGGATAGTCGGCCCACACCGCCTGCACGTGGCCGCCCATCAGCGCGTTGATGGCGGGCCCCGAGCCGCCATAGGGCACGTAGTTGGTGTCGATCTTGGTGGCGAGACGCAGCACCTCGATGGCGATGTGAAGCGAGGTCGCAGGCCCACCGCTCGCAAAGGTGATCTTGCCGGGATTGGCCTTGGCGTCGGCGACGAGCTCCTGCACGGTCTTCCACGGCGCGGACGCTTGCACGACCAGCGGCATTGGCGTCGAGGCCAGATTGCAGACCGGCTCGAAATTCGCGAGCGTGAAGTTGCCGCGCTTCACTGCCATGTTGACCGTGAACGCGTTGGCGACAAGGAGGAGCGTCGAGCCGTCGGGCTCGGCACGGGCGGCGACTTCCGTACCGATCGTCATGCCGCCGCCGGGACGGTTCTCGACCACCACGGTCGGGCCGCCGTCCTTGCCGATCTGCTCACCCAGGAGCCGCGAGATGATGTCGGGACCGCTGCCTGGCGTGTAGGGGACGATGATCCGGAGTGTCTTCGACGATTGCGCCTGCGCACCGTCCACCGGCGCCAGTACGGCGACAGCGGCGCAGACCGCAGCCATGAGTTTCATTCCAACCATCGGACGCTCCCTCGACGTTTTATTATGCGTCCGGGAGCGTGATTTGTTTTTGCGCGCGCCGCAAGCGCCCAAGAAGGCGCAGGGCAGGGCAGACTGGTTGGGTTGGTCCTTTTTGCTCAGGCCGCCGCGGCGCCCGGCGTCGGGTAGCTCACGAGCGTCTCAAACCGGTAATCGCAGCCGTCGCAGGACCAGACGTGACGGATGCGGTGGTCGTCGAAATACTCGCTCCACTCCGGCGCAAACAGCGCCTCGCCGCATTGGGCGCAGGGAACGATGGGGCGCGACAAGTGAAATGAACGAAGAGTCTGATACTGTGGCTTCATGGCGTGCGTCCTCCCTGAACGTTGTCGCCGATGCCTATTTCCTCCCCGTGACCGGACTTATCCACCCCGTTTGCGACGTCATCGTGACCGTCGCGATTTAAAAAATGAAGCAGCGTCGCTGACTGATTTGATTCGATCTCTTCGAATTGTGCGGCGCGTTGGCGCGTGGCGATTGTTGCACCATGCATCTTCGCAGCGCCTTTCGCGGCGCAGCACGCAGTTGTGAACGCTATCGCAATTTTGCGTGGCGGGTATCTGGGATCGGAAAAGCGACGATCCGGGTTTCCATCACGTCGAGACCACCCACCGACATGGAGAATGCCGAATGCTCACCCGGCATCACATCGCGCTGCTCATCATCGTCGTCCTTTCGCCTTGGACCTACGCCACGAGCGCCGGCGCGCAGGACCAGGACAAGCGTCCGGAAACCACTGGAAGCGCAAGCGGTTCGTCGTCGGGCGTGCCGCCCGCACCGGTCGGCCACCGGCAGCCGCGCGCCTCCGACATTCCGGCCGACACGCGGCCGACCGGCCAGGAGGAGACGCAGATACAGCGCGACCGCGAACTCGACAAGAAGCTCTGGATTTGCCGCGGCTGCGGCGCCCCGCCTTGAGCGCCTGACTTAAGGATCAACCGCACAGTTGCCTCGGATTTGAACGATCCAGGGCTGCGCCGCGACCAATGGGTCCAAGAGGAGCCCAGATGACCGATCCGGTCGAAAGTCCGCCAGAACGCGGCGAAATGGTGTCGTTGCGCGCCACCGGCGTGTTGCGCCTGCACCGCTGCCCGTGCTGCGGCTGCCGCACGCTGCGGCAGCGCGGCGGGCTGGAGCAGTGCCCGGTCTGCGCCTGGGCCGACGCCGGCCAGGACGAGTTCGACGCCGACAAGGTGCGCGGCGGGCCGAACGGCGAATTGAGCCTGCGGCAGGCACGGACGAACTATCGGCGCCTTGGCGCCAGCACCGCGGAGTTTATCGATCAGGTGCGCAAGCCGCGGCCGGAGGAGCTTTAGGCATGACCCCCGAAAAGTGTGAAGCGGTTTTCGGAAAGGATCATGCCCAAGCAGCACAAGGAGCGGCGGAACTGATTCAACGAAGTTGAATCGGTTTCTAGCCCGGCGTCAGGCAGTGCGCTTTGATCGAGGTGAGCGCCGTGGGACCGGTGAGAAACGCCAAGTAGGCTTTGGCAGCTTCCATCTCCTTGCTCGCCGTGCCGACGCTGCCCAGGAACGTGACGGTCTGCTGGAACACCGCCGGATAGGGCAGGAAGGTCGCCCCGCGCGTGCAGCGGATCTCATGCTCGGCCTGCACTGCGATGTCGGCTTCGCCGCTGACCACACGGCGGGCGTGAAACTGGCCGCCGGTGCTTGGCACCAGCTTGTCCTTCATCTGTTCGGTGATGCCGAGCTTGTCGAGCACCTCCATGAAGTGCACGCCGCTGACGCCGCCGGTCTTGGGATCGGTGATCAGCACCGTCTTGGCTGCGAGCAGGGTGCGCTTCAAGTCCTCCGGCGTGCTGACCTCGGGCCGCGGGCCGTCGGACGCGACTGCGAGGCCGAAGTCGACGCGGATCAGCGCCACCGTGGTGCCCGGCACGATCTTGCCGCGCTGCTCGAGATCGTCCGCGGCGGTGCGCGGCACGATGATCACGTCGAAATTCTCCCCGCCAAGCACCCGGCGGCGAATTTCGCCGGTCTCGACCACCGTGACAGTGAGGCGGTGGCCGGTCGCGGACTCGAACGGCGCCTTGGTGTCGGCGATGACGTCGCGCATGCCGTTGGCCGAAATCACCTTGATCTCAGCGGCCTGGCAGGCGGTGACCGCGCCGAGCGCAAGGGTCACCGCGAACATGAAGGCTCGCATCACTTCGCTCCCGTCATTTCTTCTCGATCGAGATGCCGCCGGGGCCGAGATTGATGTTCACGCCTTCGGGCTTCTTGCGATCCTGATAAAGCTGATAGCCGAGTACGGCTACTGCCACGGCAAGCGCGCCAACAACGAGATAAAGAATGTTGGACCGCGTCATGCTTGGGCATCTCCCTGGAATCTCTACCTTAATGGTGGGATGGTAGCGAGCCTGCGCCGGTTTGGCCACGCGACATTCCGGTTGAACGTGTCTGGGATGACGGCCGGCGAGACACTATAATCCAAAAACCAACAATCTTACGAAAACCGGTACGGAAGTTCCCGCGGGAGCTTCCGAGATCGGCAGGGATATGGTTGGCGAGACGATGGCCGACAAGACGATTGTGAAGCCCGACACCACCACCAAGACCAAGACGGCGCCAAAGACCAAGCGGCCGCCGCTCTACAAGGTGATCCTGCTGAACGACGACTACACGCCGCGCGAATTCGTCGTGCTGGTGCTCAAGGCTGTATTCCGGATGGGCGAGGAAACCGCCAACCGGGTGATGATGACGGCGCACCGCCGCGGCGCCTGCGTGATCGCGGTCTACACCCGCGACGTTGCCGAGACCAAGGCCAAGGAAGCGACCGAACTCGGCAAGAGCAAGGGGTATCCGCTGTTCTTCACCACCGAGCCGGAAGAGTAGGGCGCTTCGCGCGGACCCAGCCCGCGGGCTCGCACGGCGGCGCTGGTCGCAAATGACAAGCAAATTCCATTGACAGCGAAACGTGCCCGCTCCAAGATTCCGCTCACGGTTGATACGACCTGCCGCTTGCACCCACCGGGTATGGTGAACGTATCACATTGATCTTGACCCTTTGCCCTGAGCGGACGGGTCAGCAACGCAAGCACCTGATCATCTCGTCCGCCCATGCAAAGGTGATCCATGCGCGATTTTCGCGACGCGAAGGCTATGGCGCAGACCTTGCGCGCAGAACTCGCCCCGAAGGGCGCAGTGCTCAGCCACTCCGAATGCCTCGAAATCACGGCCAAGATCTTTGGCGCTAAAGACTGGAACATCTTGTCGGCCGCGATTGACCGCGCGTCCGATTCGTCGGCGGTCGCCGCCGTCGACAGGTGGTCCGGACCGCTGATCCTGATCCGCGATTTCGTTCTGTTTCCGAAGCAGACAGCGCCGCTGTTCGTCGGTCGCGAGATGTCCAAAAAGGCCCTGGCCGAGGCCCGCCGCGGCGGGTTCGAGGTCCTGCTCGTCGCTCAGAAGGAGGCGCAGGAGGACCACCCTCGCCGGGATGGCATTTACGACGTCGGGGTCGTCGCTGACGTCCTGGAGGTCGCGGACGCGACGGCTGACGATCTGGGGACGAAGCCGGCCGAGGGAACGATGAAGCTGACCATGCGGGGGAGGCAACGCGCAAAGATTGTCGCCGTCGTCGACGATAGCGGCCGCCGGCACGCAAAGGCTCAGCTGATTCAGAGTAAACCCGAGGACGAGGCGATCGCGGCAGAGCAGGTACGGGCCGCCATAGAGGCGTTCAAAGCCTTCGCGGCAAATGCGCAGGTTCGCGGCCTGAGCGCCGATCTGCGGTCCCGCCTCATGATTCGTGCCGAGAACATAACGCAGCCGGGCGCACTCGCCGATCTGATCGCGCAGTTGGCTCCGAGCTCGGTGGCAAAGAAGCAGTCCGTGCTCGAGACGGATGACGAATTGCTGCGACTGGAGGCCGCCGTCGCGTTGCTGAAGGGTTAGGCCGCCGCGGTGGCGGGCAGACAACGCAGAGGTCCGGTGTGGGTTCGTTCAGCGGTGCCAGATCACAGATAGCCGACGAGACAGATCACGTTGGCGATGCAGGCCAGCAGCAGTCCCAGGACCAGTGTCTTGTTGTTCATGGCACGCTCCGCACACAATCGAGAATCGCTGCAGGAAGCATGGCGAGACTCCCGCCAAGAGTCTCAGACTCTATTTTTTCCGGGATTCACCTCTCGTTTACCCGACGAAATCGCATGCCGATTCTAGCGTAAAACCTGGATTGTCGGGGCATCAAACGGCGCCCGCCAGCAGGGGACAACTGGCGGGCGCCGCGCGTGATCCACAGTCTTAATTGTAGCCGCCCGAGGCTTCGAGCCGTTCGCCGGTCATCCAGGCCGATTCGTCGGAAGCGAGGAAGACGGCGACCTTGGCGATGTCATCAGGCTGGCCGAAGCGGCCAAGCGCGGTGCGCGCCACGATCTGCTTCTCGAAGTCGCTGCCCATGACGCCCGCAGTGTGCGTGCCTTCGGTCTCGACGCCGCCCGGCGCGATGACGTTGACGCGGATCTTGCGGGGCCCGAGCTCCGCGGCGAGCGTCCGGGTGAGCGTATCAACGGCCCCCTTCGTCGCCGAATAGACCGAGGCTCCCGGTACGGCCACCTTGCTGACGACCGAACTGACGTTGATCACGCTGCCGCCACCTTCGCCGAAATGCTTGGCGGCCTCTTTGGTGGCCAGGATCGTGCCGAGCACGTTGGTGTTGAAGTGCCGGTGGAAATCGTCCTCCGAGATGCTCTCCAGCGGGCTGAAGGCGTAGACGCCGGCATTGTTCACCAGCACGTCCACCTGGCCGAAGGCCTTCTTGGTTTCGTCGAAAATGTGCTGCACGTCGGCGGCCTTGGCGACATCGCCTTTCACGGCAACGGCCTTGCCGCCCTTGGCGGTGATCTCAGCGACGACGCGATCGGCGCCTTCCTTGCTGGATGCGTAATTGATGACGACGGATGCGCCGGCGGCGCTCAGGCTTTTGGCGATGCCCGCGCCGATGCCCTTCGAGGCGCCGGTCACGACGGCCACTTTGCCCTTGAGATTGCTCATGATCATTCTCCCAGTTGCAGTCTGTTCGATAATTCGATGAACGTCGAAATATGGGGCGGAAGCCGATCTGCAAGGCCTGGGCTCAAGGGCAAACAGACATGTGTGAGAAAAGTCACTCCGACGTCATTCCGGGGCGCTCGCGTCAGGGAGCGAACCCGGAATCCAGCGGCAATCGCCGCCTTTATGTCTGGATTCCGGGTCCCGCGCTGCGCGCGGTCCCGGAATGACACCGGAGAGAGCCCTTAAATCTTCGCCAGGCGATCCAGATACGCCTGCAGCACGTCGCGCTGGAGCTTGAGATTGGCGAACTTGCCCTCACGCACGATCTCGATCAGGCCCGCGGTCTCGAGCTCTTTCAGATGGTGGGAGAGGGTGGCCGGGCTGATGTTCTGGCACTTGTGCAGCGAGCTGCACGCCGTCGGCTCCTCGCACTGGCCGATGGCCTTGAGCATCTCGTAGCGGCGCGGCTCGGCGAGCGCGCGGGCGATCCGCTCGAAATCGCGATCGGTCAGGCGGCGGGTCTTTGCGGGAGCCATGCTGGGAAGGTAGTCGCTTGGCGGAAAATATCCACAGACCGCGCGGCGGCCATGCGTGACCTGCGGCGATGCCTCAAAGCGTCTTCTGCTTCTGGCCGCATTCCTTGCAGGTGTATTCGACCCGGGTCTCGCCGGGCTGGGCGGTGACGCGATTGGGCGCGCCGCATTTGCCGCACACCGCCTCGATCCGGGTGTTGCCCTGCTTCACCGTGATGGTCTTCTTGGCCATGGCCTCGCGAATCAGCCGCTCGGCCTCCTCGCGCATATCTTGCTTCGACATCTCGGCCAGCCTCCGTTTCGCAGCTTCTTAGCATGGTTCGTGTGGCAGGCGGATATAGCCCAGCTCCTCGCGCCAGGGCGAGCCCCACAGGGCTCCATCCCTCATGAAAATGTGAAATCAGGCCGGTTGCGGCTTTGCTAGCCTGTCATTGGGAACCACGGAGAATCGACCTGATGCCACTCGCCCAAACCGCCGACCGGCTTCTGCCCTACGTGCTGAGCTTCGTCCGGATCATGACGGCGCTGCTGCTGCTTCAGCATGGGCTGTCGAAGTTCTTCGGTTTCCCCATGGCGATGAAGGCGCCGGCGCTGTTCTCGCTCTATTGGTTTGCCGGGGTGATCGAGCTTACGTTTGGTGCGCTGCTGCTGGTCGGTCTGTTCTCGCGTTTCGCCGCCTTCATCCTGGCGGGCCATCTGGCGTTCGCTTATTTCATGGGCCACGCACCGCGCGGTTTCTTTCCGCTGACCAACAATGGCGAGCCCGCCGTGCTGTTCTGCTTCGTGTTCCTGATCCTGGCCTGCACCGGCGGCGGACCGATCAGCATCGACGGCATGCGCGGCAAGAGGTGAGGCCGCCTCACGGCTTCTTGCGTTCGAGCCTGTAGAGGCGGTTGTTCAAGCCGAACATCGCGCTATCGTTGTCGAGGAAGTGAAAGTCGAACGCGCCCTCGCAGCCGGTTTCGAGCGTGGCCATGGACTTGCCGTAGCCGAGCGCCGTCGCCTGCTTGTCCGGATCGGTGAGGCTTCCCTGGAACAGCAGATCCGGCGTGTACGCCTTGATCTCGTAATGCGGCTTGCGGCAGCGGAGCGGCGAGGGCGCGTCGATCCGGTCCTTACGGAACGTCACGTCGTGGCCGATCAGCGCCTTGAGGTCGCTCGCGACGGGCTTGCCGCCAGGCTTGCTCCAAGGCGCGGGCTGCGACGACACGATGGTCCATTTGCCGAGAAAGTCAGGTTTGCCCGCAGGCGCGGCGTGGGCCGAGCTCGCGCCGAGCGACAGGAGCAATGCGAGTGCCGCTGCGGTCTTGGTCATGGCGCCGCCACTCGTTGCTGTGCGATCGGCAGAAGATAATCGCGTGTCAGAGGCGCAAGCGGCAGGCTGACGTCGCCGGGCGCGATCCATACCACCTCCTCGATTTCGGCCGCAGGCGACACGTCGAGATCGGCGCGGATATAGAACACGTCGGCTTTGACGACGCATTTCTCCTCGTTCGCGGCCACCGCTGTGAACGCGCCGAGATATTCCGGCGCATGCGGCTCGGCTGCAAAGCCGAGTTCCTCGTCGAGTTCGCGGATCAGTGCCTGATAGGCGCTCTCGTTCGGCTCGATCTTGCCGCCGGCCTGCATGAAGGTCGTGGTGCCGCGCTTTCGCACCAGCAGCACGCGGCCGGCATGATCGACGATCAAGCCGGCGGCGATGCGGATGGAGGGCCAGTCTGCGGGTGGCGTGATCATGTGATCCTATTCCGCTTTGATGTTGGCGTCCTTGATCACCTTCTGCCAGGCCGCCGTGTCCGACTTGATGGCTTCGGCGAACTGCTCGGGCGTGCTGGCGACCGGAATGAAGCCGCGCGCCTCGACCGTTTTGCGGACCTCGGGCTTGGCCAGCACGGCTGCGATGTCCTTCTGCACCTGCGCGACGATGGCGGGCGGCGTTCCGGCCGGCGCGAACAGGCCGAACCAGGAGCCGGTGTCGAGGTTGCTGATCTGGCCGTCGGTTGCCTCCTTGACGGTCGGCACGTCAGGAAGCTGCGACGACCGCACGTCGGTCGCGACCGCGAGCGCGCGGAGCTTGCCCGTCTCGAGGAGCTGCACGAAGTTCGCGACGCCGTTGTAGTCCGCCTGGATCTCGCCGCCGAGCATCGCGGTCACGGCTTCGTTCGATCCTTTGTAGGGCACGTGGACCAGCTGGATGCCTGCGCCTTGCGCCATGAGCTCCATCACCAGGCGCTGGATGCTGCCCGCGCCCGACGACCCGAACATGATGCTTTGCGGCTTGGCCTTGGCGAGCGCGATGAACTCTTTGAGGTTCTTGGCGGGCAGATCGTTGGTGATCACCAGCAGCATCGGGTTCTTCGCGATGAGCGTGATCGGCACCAGGTCTTTCTCGACCGAGTAGGGCACCTTCATCATGACGGGATTGATCGTGATGCTCTGGTCGCCGGCGAAGAGCAGCGTGTAGCCGTCGGCCGTGCTGTTGATCGCCGCGACAGTGCCGACCACCGTGTTGCCGCCGGCGCGGTTCTCGACGACGGTCGGCTTGCCCCAGTGATCCGCCAGCGCGTTGGCGACGATCCGCAGCAGCACATCGGCGCCGCCGCCCGCCGAGAACGGGATGATGAAGCGGACGTTGCGTTCCGGATAGCCGGCGGCGTTCGATGGCGAGAGCGGGATGGCCAGGAGAAGGGCGGCGATGGCGCAGCGGATCGTGTTCTTGTAGAAATTGTTGTTGGCAGTTCTGTTGGGCATTCCCATCCCTCGATGTTGTCTGTTGGCGGTGGCTTCTAGCACAGGCCGCGCGGACGTTGGCTATGCGCCGCGGAACATGGCTGCCGCGCCGGTGCCGCTTGGTGCGCGGCGCCGTGGCGCAGTCCCATGCACAGATTGCCGGTTTTCGGCTCTGGTAATCGTCCACCGGCTGCGCGATTGTTGAGCGCCGGTGGTTGGGAGAGCCTTATGAGAATTCCGTTTCGTCTTGCGTTGCTGGCGCTTGGTGCGCTTGCTGTGGCCGTTCCGGCTTCGGCGGAAACCTGGCCGACGCGGCCGGTCACCGTGGTGGTGCCATTCGCGGCCGGCAGCTCGACCGATACGGCGGCGCGTATCCTCAACGTCGGCATGTCCGAGATCCTGGGTCAGCAGCTCATTGTCGAGAATGTTGCCGGCGCGGCCGGCATGACCGGCACGATCCGAGTCTCGCGCGCGGCGCCGGACGGCTATCAGGTCCTGTTCGGCACGGTGGACACGCTCGCGATCGCGCCGGCGCTGCAGAAGCAGCCGCCCTACGACACCGTCAAGGACTTTGCGCCGGCGGGCCTCGTGGTCGAGCAGCCGATCGTGCTGATCGTGCGCGCCGACCTGCCGATCAAGACGCTGTCCGAGTTCGCGACCTACGCCAAGGCCAACCAGGCCAAGATGCAGTTCGGCTCGGCGGGCGTCGGCTCCGGATCGCATTTCGCCTGCGCCAAGCTCAATGCGGCGCTCGGCATCGAAACGGTCCATGTGCCCTATCGCAGCTCGAGCCTCGCCGCGCAGGACCTGATGGGCGGGCAGCTCGACTATCTCTGCGCGCTTGGCGCCGCGGCGCGTCCGCCGATCGAGAGCGGCAAGGCGAGGCCGATCGCGCTGCTGACGGCCGAGCGCTCCGCGCTGTTTCCGGATCTGACCACGTCGAAGGAGCAGGGCCTGTCCGGCGTCGATTCCTATTTCTGGTCGTCGTTCCTGTTCCCCAAGGGCACACCGGACGAGATCGTGCAGAAGCTTTCGGACGCCAGCAAGAAGACGCTCGACCGCCCTGCGACGATCGAGCAATTGCGCCGCGCCGGCATCGAGCCGGTCGCCGCGGAGCGGAGAACGCCGGCCTATCAGCGCGACTTCACGGTGAGCGAAATGAAGACCTGGGCCGCTCAGGTGAAGGCGAGCGGTCTGCCGCTGCAATAGACGACTGAGGCCTCAGGGCAGGTCGTAGGGTGGGTTAGGCGCGCAGCGCCGTAACCCACCATGGGCTCCACGATCATATTCAGCGGTGGGTTACGCGCCTCCGGCGCTAACCCACCCTACGTTTGCTGCAACAGGGCCATGCCGACAAATAGCCGCGCTCAAGCACCGAAAACGCGCTAGAATGGTTCTCGTTCCGAACGACAGCGGCAAACGGCAGCGGCAGGAGCCCCATCATGGATTTCGAACCGAGCGATCTGATCCGGAGCCTGGGCGGCCCCGAGGCCGTGAGCCGGATGGATCATGAGGCGCGCGCGGACGCGCTGGAGGACTATCAGACGCAACTCCTCAACGCCGCGGTCGCGGCGCGTGCGGGCGGCAAAACGTTTCCGACTGTCAAGGAATACGAGGACCTGGTCGACAAGCGGGGCTACCGCCGCGGCGTCGGCCGGCTGTTCACGTTCAACTACGACAGCAAGGTCGCGAACCCGGACGTCACCGGCCTGACGGTGCCGCGGCTGCAGAAGATGCCGGCCAAGCCCACGTTGGTCGACTTCTTCCGGCTGCGTCTCGAGCCGGGGCACATCTCGGCGCATCTGCTGCAGAGCGCCAAGCTCGCGAAGGACCGCGGCGAACCCGAGGAGATCGTGCTGGCCTGCCTGCTGCACGATGCCGCCCAGGTGCTGATGAAGGCCGATCACGGCTATTGGGGCGCGCAGCTCATCGAGCCGTATGTGTCGGAGCGGGTGGCCTTCGCGATCCGCTACCACCAGGCGCTCCGGTTCTTCCCGGATCCGTCGGTCGGCTACGAGTACCCGAAGAGCTATTTCCAGACCTTCGGCATCGACTACGAGCCGCTGCCGCATGTGGTGGCGGACTACAAGTACGCGCGGAACCATCGCTGGTACATGGACGCGCGGCTGGTCACCGTGAACGACTTCTACGCGTTCGATCCCAATGTCGTCGTGTCGATCGACGAGTTCGTCGACATCATCGGCCGCAACTTCAAGCAGCCGAAGGAAGGCCTGGGTTACGACAACTCGCCGGTGGCTCACATGTGGCGGACGATCAGCATGCCGGACCAGCCGCTCTAAATCGGGCTGCAGACCGTAGGGTGGGGTTAGGCGCGCAGCGCCGTAACCCACCACCGGCTCTATCCGCGTATCTAGAGCGGTTCACTTCTTTTCTGAATCGCTGGGGATTCCGCTGGGCTTCGAATTGTGATTCAAGCTGCTGGCTGGGTTGGAGGCCAGCAGCTCATGACCCGACCTCTGTCCAATGATCTGCGTGAGCGTGTCGTTGCGGCGGTGCGGAACGGTGAGAGCTGCCGGACGGTGGCTTCGCGGTTCGGCGTGGCGGTGTCGTCGGTGGTGAAGTGGTCTCAGCGCTATCGGACGACTGGCTCAGTGTCGCCGAGCAAGATGGGTGGATATCGCAAGCCGGTGCTCGATCCGCATCGGGCCTTCATCCTGGAGCGCATCAGACAGACCCCGCATCTGACCCTGCATGGGCTGAAGGACGAACTTGCCGCGCGTGGGGTAAAGGTCTCGCACAATGCCGTGTGGCTGTTCCTGCGGCGCGAAGACCTGCGGTTCAAAAAAAACACTGTTCGCGCTTGAACAGGCCCGGGCCGACATCGCCCGCAGACGAAAGCGCTGGCGATCCTGGCAGGCCGGTCTCGATCCACGGCGTTTGGTCTTCATCGACGAAACCTGGATCAAGACCAGCATGGCCCCGCTGCGCGGATGGGGACGCAAGGGCGATCGCCTGCGAGCTTACGCGCCGCATGGTCATTGGCGGACGCTGACCTTCCTCGGCGCGCTCCGCCACGACGGCCTCACAGCCCCTTGCGTGTTCGATGGCCCGATCAACGGCGAGTGCTTCCGAGCCTATGTCCAGCAGCAACTCGTTCCCGCACTGAAGGCCGGCGATATTGTCGTCATGGACAACCTCGGAAGCCACAAGGCTGCCGTGCTGCGACAGATCATAAGAGCAGCCGGAGCCAGGCTCTGGTACCTGCCGCCCTACTCGCCGGACCTCAATCCGATCGAGCAGGCCTTCGCCAAGATCAAACATTGGATGCGCATGGCTCAAAGGCGCACCATCGACGATGTCTGGCGCCAAATCGGCAGCCTCGTCACAACCATAGGCCCCCGCGAATGCAGCAACTACTTCGCAAACGCCGGATACGCTTCCGTCAAATTGTGAACCGCTCTAGGGGTGGGTTACGCGCCTTCGGCGCTAACCCACCCTACGTCTGGTGCTTCGACACTCGCTATTGATTGATGTCCGGCTCGACGAGGCGGGCGAGATTGCGCAGCGACTCCTGCCAGCCGAGATAGCAAGCCTCCGGCGGAATGGCGTCGGGTATGCCCTCCTGCACGATGTTCACCTCGGTGCCGACGGCGACCGCCCTGAGCGTCACCGTGACCTGCATTTCGCCCGGCAGATTGGCATCGTCGAATTTGTCCGTGTAGCGCAACCGCTCTCCGGGCACGAGCTCCAGATATTTGCCGCCGAACGAATGGCTCCCGCCCGTGGTGAAGTTGCGAAACGACATCCTGTGGGTGCCGCCGGTTTTCGCCTCGAGCTGATGCACCGTGCAGGTGAAGCCGTTGGGCGGCAGCCACTTCGCCACGGCGTCGGCTTCGAGGAAGGCGCGGTAGACCTTGTCGGGCTTGGTCGTGAGCACGCGGTGCAATCGAACGGTGCCAGGCATCACGGTTCTCCTGTGAGCGGTGGGAATGGCAGGCGGGCGGGATGACGACTATGCGGGCACGCGCGTGTCGTAGCGCGCTTCCTGCGGCGTGCCGGCCTCGAGGCCGAGCATGTCCCGGAGGTAGCGGTGGCTGTACTCTTTGTGGAACAGGCCGCGCCGCTGCAACTCCGGCACCAGCAGGTCGACGATATCGTTCACGCCGTCGGGCAGCATGTCGACCATCATGGTGAAGCCGTCGGCCGCTTGCGCTGCGAGCCTCTCCCCCATGGCGTCAGCAACGTCGGCCGCGGTGCCGACGATGTGATGATGAGAGCTCGGCGCGCGCGTCAGCACCTCGCGAGTCGTGAGGTTTTCCTCCGTCGCGAGATCGATGATGCTCTTGCGCCAGCCGACTCCGTTCTTGAGCTCCGCGTCCGGGGGGAATTCCGCAACCGGAAACGGCCGGTCCAGATGGTCGCGCAGCAGCGCGGGGGGAACGCCGCAAATCCGCGCCATCGTCGCCAGCAACTGATCGAGCGTCTGCGCGCCGTCGAGCGCCGCCTTCTTGCGCTGCGCCTCCTGGACGGTCTCGCCGAGGACGACGTTCATGCCCGGCAAGATCTTGATGGAGTCCGGGTGCCGCCCGTGCGCCTGCGCGCGCCGCCGCAGATCCGTCCGGAACGCCTTCGCGCCCTCGGTGGTGTGCTGCGCCGTGAACACCACGTCGGCAAACTTCGCCGCCTGGTCGCGGCCCGTCGGTGAAGAGCCGGCGTGGAAGATCAGCGGCCGGCCCTGGCGCGAGCGCGGAAAGGGCAGAGGCCCGCGCACCGAGAAGTTCTCGCCGGCGTGATTGATCGCGTGGATCTTGGCAGGATCGGCGAAGACGTTGTTCGTCTTGTCGCCGACGAGCGCGTCCGGCTCCCAGCTTTCCCAAAGCTTGATGACGACGTCGAGGAATTCGTCGGCCCGGCTGTAGCGCTGCGGCGCCTCCGGATGGCTGCCGGTGCCGAACATCTGGGCCGCGACGGCGTGCGCCGTCGTCACGCAGTTCCAGCCGGCCCGGCCTTTCGACAGATGATCCAGCGTGGCGAAGCGCCGCGCCAGATCGTAGGGCTGGTTGTAGGTGGTCGACGCCGTGCCGACGAGCCCGATCCGGCTGGTGACGGCCGCCATGTAGGACAGGACCGAGGCGGTATCCATCGCGCCGCACGGGCGCTGCGCCCCGACCTCCTGGTTGGTGATCTGCTCGGCCAGGAAGAGCACATGCAGCTTGCCTTCCTCCGCCTTGCGCGCAATGGCCGCGTACATGTCCGGCGAGACATAGTCCGTCGCAGGGCCGCCGCGAACCCGCCACGCGCCGGGTTGATGTCCGAGGCCATGCATGAGAGCGGCCGACAAGATCATCTGAGCCATCACGGTCTTCCTGGGCTTCGCGCGTTATCGGTTCGGTGGTTCCAATGACGGGCAGTGGCCAGCGTTGGAACTTCCGAGGGCATAGATTAACACCGCTCCCCGCATTGCGATGCGAGCCGGTGTCGCATCTGCTCTGACGCGCCGTGTGCTTGACGTTTGCTGGTCAGCGTATTGGGCCGGTGAGTTCAAAACGTGACGCGACGGCCATCATTTCGTGCGGAGGTTTGAACCGTCTGCCCCGTGCCAACGACCAAGAGCCATGCACGAGATTCAGTCGGGTCGCCAGGCGACGGCCGATTCCAAGCTGGTATTCCAGGGACCATTCCTATGACGTCAATTCTGCGCGGCACGCTGGCGGTTTTGGCACTCACTTCGGCCGTCTGGCTGGCGGGGCCGGCCGCTGCGGCCGACGACGGCGAGATGTGCACGAACGAATCCGGCGACGCAGCCATCGCTGCGTGCACCCGGGCCATTGATTCCGGCCGATACAGCGGTCGTGAGCTTGCCGCGCTTCTTTCCAATCGTTGCGCCGAGTGGCCCGACAAGCAGGAATACGACAAAGCCATTGACGATTGCAGCCAGGCGCTCAAGCTCGATCCGACCAGTTCGGGAGCATTGAGCAACCGTGCTCAGGCCTATTTCGCTAAACGGCAATATGACCGCGCGCTCGAGGATTTGAACCAGGCGATCCGGCTCAGTCCGAACGACGCAGATTTGTTCAACAACCGCGGCCTCGCGTACGAGAACAAAGACCAACACGACCGCGCCATCGAGGATTTCAACCAGGCGATCCGTCTCAAACCAAACCACGCACCTGCGTTCAAGAACCGCGGTCGCGCGTACGTGTTCAAGGACCAATACGAGCGCGCCATTGAAGATTTCAGCCAAGCGATCCGGCTCAATCCGAACGATGCAATGGCGTTCTTTGGCCGCGGTTCGTCGTGGGAACTGAAGCTCGATCTGCAACGCGCGTTGGCAGACTACAAGAGGTTCGCCGAATTGGTGCCGTCCGACCCGGATGGTCCGGAGGCGATTGAGCGCGTCAGAAAGAGGTTGGCCCGTCGATGAAAGACGCATTTCGATACGCCGCAGCCGAATCGTGACGCCATGCTTCCGCTGGCCGGCGACCTGTTCAAACACTCAGCCCTCGCAGTGATGCTGCTGGCGGTATTGCTCGCATACTTCAAGGGACGACACGCGGTCTCTGCAGACGGCCGGTCGCTCGCCTGGACTCAAGTGCCGCTGATTGCGTTCCTGACGGTTTCCATCGGTCCAAGCGCAGTCGCCACGCTGATCTATCTTGGCTACCAATCCGGTCTGTTGCAGGCCGCTCCATCCGGATATCGATTTTCGACTTTCATTTTTCAGCTTCCCCTCGATTTCGCGCTCATGAACTGGGGATTTGTTGCTTTGTACGTGACGTGCCGGCTGTCGCCGAACTCCGGATCGGCCCGGTCTGCGATGTGGCTTTCCGCGACCCTGATGTCTTTTCTCAACGTGCCGCTATTCTTCCTGGCGCCCGAGATGGTGTCCAACGTCTTCGATGCCGGGCAGGGCATCGGCGTTATTCAGGCCATGCTCAGCATCCCGCTCTGGTTCGGCCCATATCCGAGTTTTCTCGAGCCAGACTCCGGCATTGGCCTTCTTGTCTTTGCGCCGCTCGCGCCGATACCGTTCCTGGGTTTGATCGGCTGGCTCGGTGGACGATTCATGGGATGGATGACCGGCTCGCCAGAAGGGAAAGCTGTGCGGTCGTAGTGCACAGGAGGTGCGCTTGCTGAGCGTCACGCCCGCAGAGGCAAACTGCTGCAGCCTTCCTCCGCCGGCAGTTCCTTGGCATTGGGATCGCCCGGCGCTGTGGTCCAGGCCAGTTCGACGAGCGTCACGATCCGCCGGCCGGCGCCGTCAGTGCGGCAGACGATGAGGCCCTGTTCCTCGATATAGGTCAGCAGGCGCTGCGCGCGGCGCAACGAGTGTGTGCCATAGGCACGGGCAATCGCTGCATCGCTCGGGCAGGGCCAACCCTCCTTCGCGGCGCGGGCAATCATCATGAAGATGCCTTGCGTATCCTGAGGCAGAACGGTGGCTCGCTCCGAGACGTCCCGCCAGGCGTCATCCTCGACCACAGTGTCGAGCCCGGCGCGGGCGTGTGTCAGCATCCGCTGGAAGTGACTGAGGTCCGGCAAGGCTGAACCGAGGCCCTCAATCCGGCAGCGGACCACGAACTCCTGATGGAGGATGCCGACGGCGCGGAATCCCGCGTCGGGCTCCGACAGGATGGCGCGCAGGATACGGTCCAGCCGCGCGCGCCGCTCCGCCAGTTCCGCGTCGCTGAGTTGCTGGTCCACCGCTTCGGGACCAATCTCCAGCGCTTCGGACTTCGCTGCCATGAGCTGGCTCAGGAGGTCCGGCGACGACGGCCGGGGGCGGGGCTGCGGCCGGATAGTCTCGGCTGGCGAGTCTGCCAGGATGATGGCGCGTGCGTCCTGCAGGGCCGCTTCAGGCATCGGCATCAGCCGCGGGATGGCATTGCGCGGCCGGGTCTCCGTTTCACCGATCCGCAGCCCCAGCGGGCGGCGGGAGAGGGCCGGTCCCAGCGCCATGAATTGCCCGCGCTCCAGGTCCCGGAAGGCTTCCGCCTGTCGCCGCTCCATGCCGAGAAGGTCGGCAGCGCGCGCCATGTCGATATCCAGGAAGGTGCGGCCCATGAAGAAATTGGAAGCCTCGGCCGCGACGTTCTTGGCGAGCTTCGCCAGCCGCTGGGTTGCGATCACCCCCGCAAGCCCGCGCTTGCGTCCGCGGCACATCAGGTTCGTCATGGCGCCGAGAGAGACTTTGCGGGCCTCGTCCGTAACCTCGCCGGCGACAGCCGGCGCGAACAGCTGTGCCTCATCCACCACCACCAGCATCGGGTACCAGTGGTCGCGGGCGACCTCGAAAATCCCGCCAAGGAAGGCAGCGGCGCGCCGCATCTGGTTCTCGGCGTCGAGCCCCTCGAGATTGAGCACGGTGGAGACGCGATGGATGCGCGCTCGCTCGCCGGCGACCTGTAGACCCCGCTCGGTATGGTCCTCGGCATCGATCACCACGTGGCCGAAACGGTCGGCCAGCGTGACGAAGTCGCCTTCGGGGTCGATGATGGTCTGCTGCACCCAGGGAGCGCTCTGCTCCAGCAGCCGGCGCAGCAGATGGGATTTGCCGGAGCCCGAATTGCCCTGCACCAGAAGACGGGTCGCCAGCAGCTCTTCGAGATCCAATGCGGCCGAGACACCTGCCGTCGTGTGCCCCATCTCGATCGCGACGGTCATGTCTCGACTCAACGCCCCTCTGCGGAGAGGGCTTATCAATTTGATCTCAGCCCGTCGAGCGAGCCTGTGGGCCGGCAAACTGCCATCGCGGCGCCCTGGCTGATTCGCCGTGCATCGCTTCGTCCGTGGCGTTCGCCGGCCACTCGCGTGCCGGTCCATCATTCCGGCCGGGCTGTAACGTGTGTTTAGCGGAGCTACCAGCCCGAGGTCAGTAATAGCGGAGTGTGCCCACCAACCAGTTTCGGCGATATGATAGCTAAAGATCGTGGGCTCGGCGCTTCGCGCCTCAATCCCATCCTACGTTGAAACCGAAGCCGGAATCTCATGCGGATTTTTCCCACGGATTATCCAGAGCTCTTCAATCAACGTGATCTGGCGGACACGATGAGCCAGCAGGAGGGCAAGATCGAGTGGATAGTCAACGATCGTATGGATGACGCCCTGCTTGCAACACCGACGGAGGATCTTGTCGAACACGTCTACAAGCAGACATTCATTCCGCCGCTCACAATCTACCGAGAACAGGGCGTCTCTCGCGTCCCGCAGGCGATCGGATCGTACCTAGATGAAGATGGACATACTCGGCACTCGTTGGACAACGGCTTTAAATTCGAGGTGGCGTTCCCGTTTATCGGCGCGAGGGGGATGTTCAATCACTGGATTCCCAACACACCAGGCGCGACTATCCTCAAAGCAAAGATTGAAGAAGGAAATCCGACCGGCAGTGTGCTCATTGCCGTGTACGGTGAAGACCTCACGCAAGAGGCGGTTAAGCAGGAAATTGATGGGCAGATCACTAAGATCATCGCCTACGTTTTAGCGCAAAATGTCATCCTCCATGCGTTCAACGAGGATTTGCGAACCAAGACTCGCGAATACGTCGAGAAACGAAAACGGCAAATTCTAAATGCAAGGCACATCGCTGCTTCCCTCGGTTATCAGATGGTACGACGTGAGGATGCGCCGCCCACGTACATTACGCAGGAACTGCAACGGATCATTACACCTCGTCTGATAACGCCGCCCCGGAATGGGGTGACATTCGATCCTGAGCCAACTATCGATGAGGGCGAGTATCAGCACATCCTTGAGGTTTTAAGCGGCATGGCGCGCTTGATGGAGCGCAGTCCCCGCACGTTCGCCAAGCTCAAGGAAGAGGAAATTCGCGACCATTTCCTTCTTCAGCTCAACGGCCACTACAAAGGAAACGCTTCAGGAGAGACCTTCAATCGCAGCGGCAAGACTGACATTCTCGTCCGAGAGAAAGACAGGAACCTCTTCATAGGTGAATGTAAGATTTGGAGCACGGAGCAGGGCATCAAAGACGCAGTCGATCAGCTTCTCGACTATTTGACGTGGCGCGACACCAAAGCCGCCTTGGTAGTGTTCGTAAAGCGTAAGGGTATCACCCAGCCGCTGAAGACGATTATGGAGACCGTTGCCGGTCACCCGGCCATGAAGCGTGGCCCACAGGTCCACAGCGAATCCCGCCAGCGGTTTACCTTCGGAAAGCCAGACGATCCAACACGAGAGATTTTCCTCACGGTGATGGTCTTCCACATTCCGGACACCGATGGGCTAATGCCAAAGCCGCAAGAGCCAAGAAGACTGTGGTGAGCTACGGCAGTAAACGAGCCCGCACCTTGCGATGCGGGCCCGTACGTTATTCAGGCTCTGCCGTTCTTTTTAGCTGCACCCCGTCGTGCTGCCGCATGTGTCGCACTTCATACAAGTGCCGTTCCGCACCAGCGTGAAGTTCAAGCACTCGCCGCACATCTCGCCTTCGTAGCCCTTGGCCTTCGCCTCGGCGCGACGCTCGGCGACCTGCGCCTTCGCTTCGCGCTTGGGCTCCTGCCAGGGCAGGGTTTCGAGCGCCTGCGCCGGTGACAGCTTGGCCTCGGGCTCGGTCTTGAGCGCGGTCGCGCCCACGGCGTGCAGCGCCGTGACGTTGGCCGCGATCGGAACGCTGCGGTTGGCGTCGCTCGACGGCTGCGAGGCGGGCGCGCTGACCACCGCAAGCTTGTCGGTGCGCGAGCGGGTCAGGCCCTTCGACACATACTTGGTGCCGGGCGTGGCTTCCGCGCGGCCTTCGGACTCGCCCTTGCCGAGCGCGCCGTAGTCCGCCTCGCTCGGGTCGACGTGGGCGAGATCGAAGCGCTCCATGTAGGAGATCGCGAGCTCGCGGAACACGTAGTCGAGGATCGAGGTGGCGTACTTGATAGTGTCGTTGCCTTGCACCGGGCCTTGCGGCTCGAAGCGGGTGAACGTGAAGGCGTCGACATACTCTTCCAAGGGGACGCCGTACTGGAGACCCAGCGAGATCGCGATGGCGAAGTTGTTGAGCAACGACCGGAGAGCCGCGCCCTCCTTGTGCATGTCGATGAAGATCTCGCCGAGCCGGCCGTCCTCGTATTCGCCGGTGCGCAGGTACACCTTGTGGCCGCCCACCACGGCCTTCTGGGTGTAACCCTTGCGCCGGCCCGGGAGCTTTTCGCGCTCGCGCAGCACAGTGATGCGCTCGACGATCTTCTCGACCACGCGCTCGGCGGCCATCGCGGTGCGCGCCGCTTGCGGCTTGTCGATGAACGCTTCCATCGCGTCATCCTCATCGTCCTCGTCGGCGATGAGCTGGCTCTGCAGCGGCTGGCTGAGCTTGGAGCCGTCGCGGTAGAGCGCGTTGGCCTTCAGCGCGAGCTTCCACGAGAGGAGATAGGCGGACTTGCAGTCCTCCACCGTGGCGTCGTTCGGCATGTTGATGGTCTTGGAGATCGCACCCGAGATGAACGGCTGCGCCGCAGCCATCATGCGGATGTGGCTCTCGACCGACAGATACCGCTTGCCGATCTTGCCGCACGGATTGGCGCAATCGAACACGCCGTAGTGCTCGACCTTCAGGTGCGGCGCGCCCTCGACCGTCATCGCGCCGCAGACATGCACGTTGCAGGCCTCGACCTCGCGCTTGCTGAAGCCGAGATGCGCGAGCAGGTCGAACGCCGGCGAGGCGAGGGCCTCGGCCGGAACGCCTAGCTCGTTGCGCAGCACGTCTTCGCCCAAGGTCCACTTGTTGAAGGCGAACTTGATGTCGAAGGCGGTCGGCAGCGCCTTCTCGATCTTGGCGATCGACTCGTCCGAGAAGCCCTTGGCCTTCAGCGTGGTGTGGTTGATGCCGGGCGCCTGGCCGAGCGAGCCATGGCCGACCGCATAGACCTCGATCTCGCCGATCTGGCTTTCGCTGTAGCCCAGCGCGC
The DNA here is from genome assembly GCF_001579845.1 of Rhodoplanes sp. Z2-YC6860. Classification (GTDB taxonomy): domain Bacteria; phylum Pseudomonadota; class Alphaproteobacteria; order Rhizobiales; family Xanthobacteraceae; genus Z2-YC6860. The sequence goes on along the minus strand of NZ_CP007440.1, from coordinate 5,062,747 downwards.
GCAACGCCTCGGGCACCGCGCGGTTGATGATCTTCCAGTAGCCGCCGCCGGCGAGCTTCTTGAACTTCACCAGCGCGAAGTCGGGCTCGATGCCGGTGGTGTCGCAGTCCATCACCAGGCCGATCGTGCCGGTCGGCGCGATCACGGTGGCCTGCGCGTTGCGATAGCCGTGCTCCTCGCCGAGCTTCAGCGCGTTGTCCCACGCCGCTTTCGCGTGCGCCGAGAGCGCGTGATAGCCGGCGTGCGTGTCGGCAATGCCCTTGTGGTCGAGCGGCACCGGCGGGGTCGCGACCTTCTCGTAGCCGCCCCGCTCGCCGTGCGCCGCGCGGCGGTGGTTGCGGATCACGCGCAGCATGTGGTCGCGGTTCTTCTTGAAGCCGGGGAAGGGGCCGAGCTCCTTCGACATCTCGGCCGACGTCGCATAAGAAACGCCCGTCATGATCGCGGTCAACGCACCGCCGATCGCGCGCGCGGCATCGCTGTCGTAGCCGATGCCGGACGACATCAGCAGCCCGCCGATGTTGGCGTAGCCGAGACCGAGCGTGCGGTACTCGTAGGAGAGCTGGGCGATTTCCTTCGACGGGAATTGCGCCATCAGCACCGAGATCTCGAGCACGACGGTCCAGAGCCGCACGACGTGCTCATAGCCCACGACATCGAACGTGCCGGTCTTCTCGTCGCGGAAGGTGAGCAGGTTCAGCGAGGCGAGATTGCAGGCGGTGTCGTCGAGGAACATGTACTCCGAGCACGGGTTCGAGCCACGGATCGGGCCCGACGCCGGGCAGGTGTGCCAGTCGTTGACGGTGGTGTGGTACTGCAGGCCCGGATCGGCGCAGGCCCAGGCCGCGTAACCGATCTTCTCCCACAGCTCGCGCGCCTTCAGCGTCTTGGCGATCTTGCCGGGCTTGGTGCGCCAGGTGAGGTCCCAGGCGCCGTCGGATTCGACCGCCTTCAGGAACTCGTCGGTGACGCGCACCGAGTTGTTGGAGTTCTGGCCGGAGACGGTGAGGTAGGCCTCACTGTCCCAGTCGGTGTCGTAGATCTGGAAGTCGATGTCCTTGTAACCCTGCCGCGCGAACTGGATGACGCGCTGGATCAGGTTGTCCGGCACCAGGCTCTTGCGCGCGAGCTTGATCTCGCGCTTCAGCGCCGGGTTCTTCTCCGGCTGGAAGCAGTCGTCGTCCGAGCCTTCGCAATTGACGCAGGCCTTCAGCACCGCCTTGAGGTGCTTCTGGTTGATCTTGGAGCCGGTGACCAGCGCCGCGACCTTCTGCTCCTCCTTCACCTTCCAGTCGATGAACTGCTCGATGTCGGGATGCTCGGCGTCGACGATCACCATCTTGGCGGCGCGGCGCGTCGTGCCGCCCGACTTGATCGCGCCGGCCGCGCGGTCGCCGATCTTGAGGAAGCTCATCAGGCCGGAGGACTTGCCGCCGCCGCCGAGCCGCTCGTTTTCGCCGCGGAGCGACGAGAAGTTCGTGCCGGTGCCGGAGCCGTACTTGAACAGGCGCGCCTCGCGCACCCACAGGTCCATGATGCCGCCGTCGTTGACGAGGTCGTCGGCGATCGACTGGATGAAGCAGGCGTGCGGCTGCGGGTGCTCGTAGGACGACTTCGACTTGGTCAGCTTGCCGGTCTTGAAGTCGACGTAGTGGTGGCCCTGGCTCGGGCCGTCGATGCCGTAGGCCCAGTGCAAGCCGGTGTTAAACCACTGCGGCGAGTTCGGCGCGCACATCTGCGAGGCGAGCATGAAGCGCAACTCGTCGAAGAACGCCTGGGCGTCGTTCTCGCTATCGAAGTAGCCGCCCTTCCAGCCCCAGTAGGTCCAGGTGCCGGCCAGACGATCGAACACCTGCTTGCTGGAACGCTCGCCGATGATGCGCTCCTTCTCGGGCAGCGCCTCGAGCGCGGCCGTATCGGCCACCGAGCGCCACAGGAAGGAGGGGACGGTCTCTTCCTCGACCTTCTTCAGGGCGGCGGGCACGCCGGCCTTGCGGAAATACTTCTGCGCCAGGACGTCCGACGCCACCTGCGACCAGGACTCGGGAACCTCCACGTTCTCAGCCTTGAACACGATCGAGCCATCCGGATTCCGGATCTCGCTTGTCGTCAGGCGGAACGCGATGTCCGCGTAGGGGGACTGGCCGTCTTTGGTGTAGCGCCGTTCGATCCGCATCTTGGTATGGCCCCTTGTCGTTGCGCGCGGCACCCCTCAGTGCCGACATTTTCTCTTCGGCCGAGGCCCTTAAAGCCCAGCCGTGCTCAGTGTTTTTGACGCATCCCTTACATAGTCATCGGGTACCCAAACCGGCACCCGTTCGGCCCTTGGACTGAGCCTTTAAACGGTCGATCGAGGCGACAGTTTTCCCTCCCCGCCGGGCGGGAAAACCCGGGCGGAAGCCTGTCTGCGATCTGAAGATTGTGCCCGGCGGGGACAACACACAGACCCGCGCCGAACGGTTTGAACGCTAAGACAGACTCGCCGCACCCGTCAAGCAGTAGTCGTCAAATCTGAATCAAATACTAAGTCTTGTGTCCCTTGTGAACAATGGGGACTGCGGGGACGACTCAGTGGGGAGAGCCAGAAGTATCGGACAGATCAGCGAGATTCGGAAAGGCCCCTCGGTCACAATTTCCCAAGGCGTCTGTCATAAAATCACAGTCAATCCCCAATAACGTTCGGGCAGCGTGCCTGAAACCGTTTGGGCGGCGTGTTCCGGCCGGGAAGCGCGCTCACGTTTTTCCGGGCTTTCGCGTGGAGCGGAACCGGGCGCTTTCAGGCGATGCGCAGCGATTCTGCCGTGTCATCAAACTGTTATCGAGATACGGGACGGGCAGGGACGGGCCGGCCCTTTGCCGTGGCCCTCTTTGCGTGAACCGGCTCGCCGAGCCTGTGGGAATCGCGCGCCGTGACGTGGCCCCACAGCTCGGCCGCGAACTTATCCAACGCCGGTATTCAACAGGTTTTTCGCGGGAGTGAGACGGCTCGACATCACGGCAGTCGGGTGGCATGAACGCCTTGGCTTCGGTGTGCAAAGCAGCGACTCATGAAACTCTTCTTCCTCAAGGTTTTCACGTGGTGGAACGGCCAGACCTTCGGCACGCAGCTCTGGACCTGGCTCCATGGCGAGGCGGTCGGCACCGATGAGTTCGGCAACCGCTACTACCGGACCAAGGGCGGCAAGATCGATCCGGTGCTGCTGATGGAGCGGCGCTGGGTGATCTTCAACGGTTACGCCGAAGCCTCCGCGGTGCCGCCGTCCTGGCACGGCTGGCTGCATCACACCGTCGATGTGCCGCCGACGCAGGAGAACTATCAGCCGCGGCCGTGGCAGAAGCCGCATCGGCCGAACCTCACCGGCACGCCCATGGCGCACCGGCCGACCGGCTCGACGCTTTCGCAAGGCCGCCGCCCGAAAGCCACCGGCGACTACAAGGCGTGGAATCCCGGTCGCTGATTTGGACGCTGATCGGGGTCCGATCTGCCTGCAACCTGGGCGACCTTTTGGGCGACCTTCCGCCGCTGCCCTTTCCCAGCCGCATTCCCCGTGTTAACCGGGCATCCCATGACTTTGGCGCAGGCGACATTCGCTTGAGGTCCAACGAAGCCTGCTGATGGCCCGATCCGGTTACATCGCTTTGCTGGTTGCCGCAGGCGCAAGCTTGACAGGCTTGGGCGTCGCGTCGCCGGCGTTCGCCCAGTTCGATCAGATTTTCCGCGGCACCCCATTCGAGTCGATCTTCGGCGGGCCGCCGCCGTCGCGGCCGCCGAACGACATTCCGAACCGCCCATCTTATCCGGGCGACCGCCGCGATCCGAATTACTATCCGCCGCAGCAGGGCGGCCTGCTGCAGCCTGGGCCGCCGCCGAACGCCCGCATTCGCACAGAGCCGCTGCCGCCGCCCGGCGGCTATGAGCAGCCGCGCAACGTCAACCTGCCGCCGCCGACGCCCGGTGCGCCGCCGCCAGGGCAGCGTCCGCAGCAGCCGCAGCGCGGTGGCACGCAGCAGCCTCCTGCCGCGCCCGCTGCGCCGCCGCCGCCCGCCGAGACCATCATCGAGCCGTCGGCTGCCAAGATCGCCAATCCGACCGCGGTGTTCTCCGGCCTCGACAAGATCACCGGCCGCATCATCAGCTTCGACGTCGCGATCAACGAGACCGTGCGCTTCGGTGCGCTCGAAGTGACGCCGCGCGCCTGCTTCACGCGGCCGCCGACCGAGGCTGCGAACACCGACGCGTTCATCGAGGTCGACGAGCTCACTCTGCAGGGCGAGCTCAAGCGTATCTTCACCGGCTGGATGTTTGCGGCGAGCCCGGGTCTGAATGCCGTCGAGCATCCGATCTACGACGTGTGGCTGACCGACTGCAAAGGCGGCGCGCAGCCCGCGATCGCCGACGCCGGCCCGACGCCGGGTCCGGTGCCGGATCAGCCGCCGCCGCAGAGGCCTGCGCAACCGCGTCAGCAACGCGCGCAGCAGCAGCCCGCACAGCCGGGAGTTCCCGGCCAGCCGACGCAACCGCGTCGTCCGCCGCAGCCACAGTCGCTGCCGCAACCACAGTCGTTGCCGCCGCCGCCGTTCCAGAGGCAGTAGCGGAAGCGCTACCGGATTCTGCTGACTCGTGCGGACTTGTTGACTTGCCGGCCCGGCAGCGGGTCGCGCACTTCTTCCATGGGGGCGCTGCACTTGCGCTTTGCGTCAGCACGGTCGGAGCCGATGCGGATCGCGTAAGTGTTTTCCTTAGAGGCGATCCCGCATGAACGACTCCCGCTTCACTGCTCCCACGCAGCAGCAGGCCAGCAAAGTCCCCGAAGTCACGCTGGTCTTCTGGATCATCAAAATTCTTGCCACCACGCTCGGCGAGACCGGTGGCGATACCGTCACCATGACGCTGAATTGGGGCTACCTCGCCGGAACGGCGTTGTTTCTCGTGGCGCTCATAGCGCTGGTCGTTGCGCAGATTCTGGCGAAGAAGTTCCATCCGGTTTTGTATTGGGCGACGATTGTGGCCTCCACCACCTTCGGCACCACGATGGCGGATTTCGCCGACCGCTCGCTGGGCATCGGATACACCGGCGGCGCGACTTTCCTGCTGACCGCGTTGATCGTCACGCTTGGCCTTTGGTATTGGGCGCAGGGCACGATTTCGGTCAACACCGTCAACACGCCGAAGGTCGAGGCGTTCTATTGGGCGGCCATCACGCTCTCGCAGACGCTTGGCACCGCGCTCGGAGATTGGATGGCAGACACCGGCGGTTTTGGTTTCGGCGGCGGGGCATTGGTGTTCGCGGCGGGCCTCGCGGTCGTACTGGCGCTGTACCGCTGGAGCAGTGTCTCGCCTGTGTTGTTGTTCTGGGTGGCGTTCATCCTCACCCGTCCGCTCGGCGCAACCGTCGGCGATCTTCTGGACAAGCCGGTGGCTGATGGCGGCCTCGCGCTCAGCCGTCCGATCGCATCCGCTGTGATCGCATTCGTCATTGTGCTTTGCCTGCTGGTCCTGCCGCAAAGGGCAGGCCGGCATCCGGGCCGGTCTCAAGGGCTGGCCTGAGGCCTCAGCAACATTGGGCAAGCTTGCGAACGGGAATAATTGTTTGCGTTTTCGCAAATCACGTGTAGACGCGAATTTGCCTCGTTCGTTGAGAGCGTCATCTAGAGACGTCTATTTGGCGGAGCGGGGTGTGGCGCCTGCAGGCGTGGCTCGTGACCACGTCCCAGGGTGTGAGGTCATTGTCCGTCCCCGATGAGGGGGCCGCCTTCAGTGGCAGGGCGCGGTCGGGTGAAAGCGGGCGCAAATGCCCCCTGGAGCATGGTGGGTGAAAGCCCAGCCGGTCCGATCGAATCTCGAACGGTGGCCTCGCAATAAATCGCCACAAGTGGAGCGCCGGGAGGCGAGCGGGCTTCGCAAGCCCGCGGCACCTCCCAAGGTGCCGACGACCACGTAGCGCCAACCGGCGCTCCGCGCCCTCACGCATGTGAGGGACGAGGAAGAACAGAGGCGCTGGCCCCGCGCCTGCTTTGAAGGGGCCGATGAATCACGCCTGTACCAATGCTGAGACGACGCGCGCGAGCGCGGGCTGTTTGAAACGTGAATCGGAATGACCGCCCCCGGCAAGCCGCTATCGCTGCGCCCAATCGACGGCGTCGGCGCCGCTCATCACCGGCGCGCGGGCGAACGCCGTAAAGTCGGCTTCGCCGATCAGCGATGCTTCGAGGAGCTTGTGATACTGCCGCTGCGGCACTTCGATCGCGCCGAAGGTCTGCAGATGGCTGGTCACGAACTGGGTGTCGAGCAGGCTGAAACCGCAAGCCTTCAGCCGGGCGACGAGATGCACCAGCGCAACCTTCGAAGCATCGCGCGCGCGGTGGAACATGCTTTCGCCGAAGAACGCGCGGCCAAGGCAGACGCCGTAGAGCCCCCCCACCAGCTTGTCGCCTTCATAAGCCTCGACGCTGTGGCAATGGCCGATGTCGTAGAGCTTGCAGTAGAGCGTGCGGATGCGCGCGTTGATCCAGGTGCGGGTGCGGCCTGGCGCGGGCTCGGCGCAGCCGTCGAGCACGCCTTCGAAGTCGCGGTTGATGGCGATGGTGTACTGTCCGGCGCGCACCGTGCGGGCGAGCCGCGAGGCGACATGGAAGCCGTTCAGCGGGATGATGCCGCGCTTCTCCGGCTCGATCCAATAGAGCGCCGGATCGTCGGCGCTTTCCGCCATCGGGAAGATGCCGCAGGCATAGGCCTTCAGCAGCACCTCGGGCGTGATCTCGACAAATGCGGTTTCGCGGCTGGCCATGCCTGGCGGATCGGTATGGATCAGGTCTGGTTCGAGTGCGTGACACCGCCAGTCTAGACCCAATCCGGACCTTTAATGAAGTCTTAGCGATATCAGGCGCAATTTTATGCAAATTGCGAACAACGCCTCGCAAACCGTGTTGCCGTAGCGCTCGTTCGGGAAAACGGGGAGGCAAGCAAATGCCAGCGACTGGCCTGAAGGCCCGCGTCCTCCTGGTGGAGGACGAATTCCTGATTTGCGCGATGATCGAAGACGCGCTGATCCAGCATGGCTTCGAAGTGTATACGGCGGCGAATGCCGACGAAGCCCTCGAGCATCTCACTTGCGGCGCGCCCTGCGACCTGCTGCTGACCGATCTCAATCTCGGCCCCGGCATGGACGGCGCCACGCTCGCGTGGCGGGTGCGGGAGCTGCGGCCCGATCTGGCGGTGGTCTATGCCTCGGGCTCGTACAACCGCATCGATCAGTTCAGGGCGGTGCCCGGCGCCACCTTCGTTCCCAAGCCCTACAATCCGGATCGGCTCTGCGCGATCCTGCGCAGGATGCAGGCGGCCAGGCACTAAGCAGCCATTGGCTGCTCAAACTACGGCTCCATGCCGCCATTGGCGAGGAAGTGCTCCAGCCAGTGGATGTGATAATTGCCGTCGATGATGTCCTGGGTGCGCACGAGCCGCTGGAACAGCGGCAAGGTGGTGTCGATGCCGTCGACCACGAACTCGTCGAGCGCGCGCTTGAGCCGCATCAGGCACTCGGTGCGCGTCTTGCCGTGCACGATCAGCTTGCCGACCATGGAGTCGTAATAGGGCGGGATCGTGTAGCCCTGGTACACCGCGGAATCGACGCGGACGCCGAGGCCGCCCGGCGGATGATAGGACCGGATCGTCCCCGGCGAAGGCACGAAGGTCTTGGCGTTCTCGGCGTTGACGCGGCACTCGATGGCGTGGCCGCGGAATTCGACGTCGTGCTGGGTGAGCGGCAGTTCGCCGCCGGCCGCAACCCGGATCTGCTCGAGCACGAGATCGAGCCCGGTGATCATCTCGGTCACCGGATGCTCGACCTGGATGCGGGTGTTCATCTCGATGAAATAGAACTGGCCGTCCTCGTAGAGGAACTCGACGGTGCCAAGCCCGAGATATTTCAGCTCGCGCATGGCGCGCGCGACGACCTCGCCGATCTCGAAGCGCGCCGCGACGTTGAGCGCGGGCGAGGGGCTTTCCTCCCACACCTTCTGGTGCCGCCGCTGCAGCGAGCAGTCGCGCTCGCCGAGGTGGATGGCGTTGCCGCGGCCGTCGCCCAGCACCTGGATCTCGATGTGGCGCGGCCGGGTCAGGTACTTTTCCAGATATACCGCGTCGTCACCGAACGCGGCCTTGGCCTCGGCGCGCGCGGTGGCCAGCGCCATGGCCAGGTCTTCCTCGCGCTGCGCGACCTTCATGCCGCGGCCGCCACCGCCGGCTGCGGCCTTCACCAGCACCGGAAAGCCGATGGCGCGCGCGATGCCGATCGCCTCGGCGTCGGATGAGACCCCGCCCTCCGAGCCCGGCACGCAAGGAATGCCCAGCGCCTTCGCGGTGCGCTTGGCCTCGATCTTGTCGCCCATCTGCCGGATGTGCTCGGCCTTGGGGCCGATGAACTGGATGTTGTGCTCGGCGAGGATTTCGGCGAAGCGCGCGTTTTCCGACAGGAAGCCGTAGCCCGGATGCACGGCGTCGGCGCCGGTGATCTCGCAGGCGGCCAGCAGCGCCGGCACGTTGAGGTAGCTGTCTTTCGCGGGCGGCGGACCGATGCAGACGCTCTCGTCCGCAAGCCGCACATGCATCGCGTCGGCGTCGGCGGTGGAGTGCACCGCGACCGTCGGAATGCCGAGCTCCTGGCAGGCCCGCAGCACCCGGAGCGCGATCTCGCCGCGATTGGCGATGAGGATTTTGTCGAACATCGCTCCGGCCGATTCCGTTACTCGATGATCATCAGCGGTTCGCCGAATTCGACCGGCTGGCCGTCCTCGATCAGGATTTTTGTCACCGTGCCGCTGCGCGTCGCGGGGATCTGGTTCATGGTCTTCATGGCTTCGACGATCAACAGCGTATCGCCCGCCGAAACCCTGCTGCCGACATCGACGAACGGCTTGGCGCCGGGGGCGGGACCCATATAGGCGGTGCCGACCATCGGCGAGGTCACGGCGCCGGGATGCTTCGCAGGATCGCCGGGCGCCGCCGCAGCCGGAACGACCGACGCTGCGCCGGTCACGTTCACGACGGGGGCTGCGACCGCCGCTGTGCCGCGGCCGACGCGGACGCGCAGGCCCGCGCGCTCGATCTCGATTTCGGTGAGGTTCGTTTCGTCGAGAAGCTTGGCGAGCTCGCGAATGAGCTCCTTGTCGATCCCGCTGCCGCTCTCCGTCATCGTTTCGTCCTTCGATGCCATAATCGGCGTTGTGCTCAACGCCTGGCCTTGCCGGCAAGTTCGGCAAGGCCGTCGATCGCGAGCGCGTAGCCGTTGATGCCGAAACCGCAGATCACGGCCTTGGCGGCAAACGACACGTAGGAATGATTGCGCCACGGCTCGCGCGCGTGAATGTTGCTGATGTGGGTTTCGATCACCGGAACCTTGATGCCCTTGATGGCGTCATGGACCGAGACCGAGGTGTGGGTGAGGCCACCAGGATTGAGGACCACGCCAAGGATGTTGTTGGCGCCGGCCTCCTGGATCCAATCGACGATATCGCCCTCGTGGTTCGACTGCCGGAAATCGATGGCGAAGCCATGCGCTTCGGCGGCTTTGACGCAAAGCTTCTCGACGTCCCTCAGGTTGGAACGGCCGTAAATCTCGGGCTCCCGCGTGCCGAGCAGGTTCAGGTTGGGACCATTAAGAACATAAATGGTCTTGGCGGCGTGCTTGGTCGCGTTCTTGGCCATCGTCAGAGTGCCCGGTCAGGTCCTTGATGGCGCAAGCGAAATGAGCCGCGGGCGCCGCATCGGGCCTGTTTATAGGCAGCCAATCCGCAAAGGGGAAGCCCGGCGGTGCGGCGGTCGTGACCGAGGGGCGGCAAAGGAAACCTGCCTGTAAAGCAGAACGCGCGCCCGGTTGGTCAAACCGGACGCGCGTTCGAGAGCAAGAGTTGGATCAGCAGGCCGCTTTACCGCAGCGCGCGGTGTTGATCTTTTCCTTCAGCGCGTCGAGGCCCACGGCGCCGACCACGACGTTTTGTCCGATCACGTAGCTCGGCGTACCGTTCAGCCCGAGCTTCTCGGCAAGCTTGAGGCTCTCTTCGAGGCTGGCCCGGACCTCGTCGCTGGCCATGTCTTTCTCGATCTTGGCCATGTCGAAGCCGGCCTCCTTGGCGGCGGCGAGCGCGCGGGCCTTGTCGGCCTGACCGCGTCCGCCCAGGAGCTTCTGATGGAAGTCGAGATACTTCTTGCCGGTCTTGTCCTGCATGCGCACCGCGACCGCGACGCGCGCGGCCTCGACCGAACCCGGGCCGAGCACCGGGAATTCCTTCAGCACGACCTTGAGCTTGGGATCGCTCTTGATGAGGTCGAACATGTCGGACATCGCGCGCTTGCAGTAGCCGCAATTGTAATCGAAGAATTCGACGAAGGTGACGTCGCCCTGCGGATTGCCGACCGTGACCTGCCGCGGCGAGTCGAATATCTCCTTGGCGTTGTCCTTGACGGCGGCCTCGTGCTTCTCGGCCTCATCGGCGGCCTGTTTCTTCTCAAGCGCCGCAATCGCCTCCTGCAGCACTTCGGGATGAGCGACGAGATAGTCGCGGACGATCTTCTCGATCTCGCTGCGCTGCGGACTGGAGAAGCTCTGCGCGTGGCCGGCGACGACGCCGGTAAAGACCATCACGGCGGCGGCCAAGGCGACACGGAATGCGGCGATCATGGGAAACGGTCCTTTCAAGATCAGGGACGTCCGGCGCCCTGGTTGGGTCTGGATGTGGCGACGATATCGTCGGCTTTCACCCAGCCGGGCGAGCCGATCGGAAAACGGGTCTTGGCGCGAGCCGCAATTTGACGCGCCGTCGCAGCGTCACCCTTCATGAAAGCCGATGTCGCGGAGGCGAGATCGGCCTGGGCGAGATCGCCCTTGCGGCTATAGGCCACGGCGAGCTGGGCGAAGCCGTCGGCCGATTCCGGCTCCTGGGCCAGCGCCGTGCGCAACAGGTTCACCGCCTCATCGGACGACTTCGAACTGGTCTGGGCGTTGAGCGCCTGCGCCAGCAGCACCTGGATCAGCGCCGGCTTTGGCGCGAGCTGGATCGCGCGGCGCAGCGGACCGATCGCCTCGTCGGCCTTGCCGCCTTCGAGCAGCGCCTGGCCCTTGAGTTCGTGGAAATAGGGATTGTTCGGCTGGGCGGCGATCAGCGCATCGATCTGGGCGATGGCATTGCGCAGATCGGAATGACGATAGGTCGAGATCGCTCGGGCATATTTGGCCGCGAGACTCTGGTCGGTCATCGGATATCGCCGCGCCACCGCGTCGCCGCGATCGAGGAAACCGTAGAGCTTGGCGCGCATCAGATCGTGACGCAGTTGCAGCTCCGGCGGGTCCTTCTTGTCCCAGTACGGACTGCCGCGGGCGGCTCCGGCGAGCGCCTGCACGCGTTCGGCCGGCAGCGGATGCGACTGCAGATACGGATCGGCGTTGCGCGCCGCGAACAGCACCTCATCCGACATCCGCTTGAAGGTGTCGTACATGCCCTTGGGCGATTGGCCGGAGGCATTGAGGAACTTCACGCCCGCGAGGTCGGCCTGCTCCTCCTGCTGACGCTGATAGGAGAGCAGCGAGCGGCGGATGGTTTCCTGCGGGCCGAGCACGGCCGCGGCCGGATTGCCGGCGTTGCGCGCCGCGACCGCGGCGCCGATGCCGAGGATCATGGCGATGATGGATTGGGTCTGCGCTGTCGCCAGTTGCTGACGCAGCTTGGAAAGATGACCGCCGGCCATATGGCCGGTCTCGTGCGCGAGCACACCGATGATCTCGTTCGGCGTCCGCGCATCCATCAGCGCGCCCGCGTTGACGAAGATATGGCGGCCGTCCATGACGAAGGCGTTGAACGAGCGGTCCTGGATGATGACGACCTGCACGTTCTGTTGCGCGAGCCCCGCAACACGCAGGATCGGTATGGTGTAGTCGCGCAACAGCTGCTCGATCTCGGCGTCGCGAATGAGCGGAATGCCGCGCGGAATGCTCTGGGCGTAGGCGGGCCTCGGGACTGGAAGCGGCGCCACCGCGACCGCCACAGCCGCCAGCACAGCAACCGCATGGGCTGCTGGCGCCCACCGGCGCGCCCTGATAGGTCTTGCCTCAACGGTCATGTCGGCTCGGAACTCAGCCCTAATGTTCGGCCAAACTAGTTGCGCCCCCCGGCAGGGTCAACGCGACGGCGATCACGTCTGCTTGCGCATTTACTTGGCAATTTGGACGTAAGCACCGGCGGAATGCGGCAGCTTGGCGGCAAAGAGTTAATGCGCGATCGAATCCCCATGGAAGACCATCAATGATGCTCGATTCCGCCCGCCGCCTGATGACGCCGTCGGCACGCAGCGACGTGCCGGCCTTCATGGTGATGGACGTGATGGCGGCCGCGGCCCGCATCGAGGCCGGCGGCGGCCGGGTCATCCATATGGAGGTCGGCCAGCCGGCCGTGGGCGCGCCGGGTGCAGCGATCAACGCGGTCCGCGCGGCGCTGGGATCCGGGCCGCTGGGCTACACCGAGTCGCTCGGCATTCCGTCGCTACGCGCACGGATTGCCAGGCACTATGAGGACACCTACGGGCTGTCGATCGGCGCCGACCGCGTGGTGGTGACCACCGGCTCATCGGCGGCCTTCATCCTGGCGTTTCTGTCGATGTTCGAGCCGGGCGACCGCGTGGCGATCGCCAACCCGGGTTATCCGCCGTACCGGCATATCCTGACCGCGCTTGGCTGCGAGCCGGTGCTGATCGAGACCAGCGAGGCCACGCGTTACGCGTTGACGGGCGAGGCGCTGCGCGCCGCGCACCGCCGGCAAAAGCTTGCGGGCGTGCTGGTGGCGAGCCCGGCGAATCCGACCGGCACGATGATGACGCCGCAAGCGCTTGCCGAGCTCATTCGCGTTGCCGACGAGGAGGGCATCCGCTTCATCTCCGACGAGATCTATCACGGCCTCGACTATGCGATGCGCGCCGAGACGGCGGTGCGGCTGTCGGACAATGTGGTGGTGATCAATTCGTTCTCGAAATACTTCTGCATGACGGGTTGGCGGATCGGCTGGATGGTGGTGCCGCCGACGCTTGTTCGCGCGGTCGACCGGCTGCACGGCAATCTCGCGATCTCGGTGCCGACCTTGTCGCAGATCGCGGCTGAGGCCGCCTTCGACAGCCGCGACGAACTCGAAGCGATCAAGCATGGCTATGAGGACAACCGCAAAATCCTGATCGAGGGATTGCCGAAAGCGGGCCTGGACAAGTTCCTGCCGGTCGATGGCGCATTCTATCTCTACGCCGACATCTCGAGATTCTCCGACGACAGCTTCGCCTTCGCCAAGCAGCTTCTGGAACAGGCGCATGTGGCGGCGACGCCGGGCGTCGATTTCGATCCGACCAACGGCAAGCGCTTCGTGCGGTTCTGCTACGCCGGCTCGGCTGCCGACATGCGTGAGGCGGTGGAGCGGATCGGCGCCTGGCTCAACCGGCGATAAGATGGCGCGCCCACAGTTGATCGCGGTTGGCGTCGGGGATCGGCTGGTGTCTGAGCACGACACGGCGATCGTGCCGTGGTGGAGCATCACCAAGACCTGCCTCGCGGCTTGCACGCTGGTGCTGGTGGCGGGAGGGCGCTTGGAGCTTGATCGGCCGCTCGCCGGTCATCGTTTCACGCTGCGACAGCTCCTGCAGCACACCAGCGGGCTCGACTGCTACACCGAGATGGACGCCTACGAAGCTGCGGTCGAACACCATGCCGACGCCTGGAGCGACGACGAACTCATCCGGCAGTTCGAGACGCAGACGCCGTTATACGAGCCGGGGCAGGGCTGGGGCTATTCGAACTTCGGCTATTTCCTGATCCGCCGGATGATCGAACAGACCACCGGCATGGACATCGAGCGGGCGCTGAAGGCGCTGGTGCTCGGTCCGCTTGGCATCGAGCGGAGCTTCATCGCGCGCACGCGCGCCGATCTGGCGCTGAGCGTCTTTGGCGATGAAGACGACTTTCATCCGGGATGGGTGGCGCATGGCCTGCTGATGGGGCCGCCGTCCGAGGTCGCGCTGTTCATGCACCGCCTGCTGACCGGTTCATTGCTGCCGCCGCCGCTGCGTACCGCGATGCGCGAGCGTCGCGTGATCGAGCCAGTGCCAGCTGGCCGGCCGTGGCAGACCGCAGGCTACGGACTGGGGCTGATGATCAACACAGCACCGCCGCTTGGGCTCTCTATCGGTCATACCGGGCAAGGGCCGGACAGCGTGTCGGCGGCCTATCACTTTCCCGAATCCAATCCACCGATCACGGTTGCGGCATTTGGGCCCACCGATCAACAGCGCGTCGCCGAGTGTGCCGTCCTCGAGGAAGCGGCACGATTGTCGAAATGAAAGACGGCGGTTAGGCTCTGCGCAAAGATAAAAGTGCGGGAGGGCGTGCCATGCCGTTTGTTCGCGAAACGTTTGTTGCGTTGTTGGCTGCTTGCACATTCGCGGCGGCGCCGACGGCGGCCCGCGCCGAATATCCCGACAAGCCGATCCGCCTGATCGTGCCGCAGGCGGCCGGCAGCGCCACCGATACGGTGGCGCGCATTCTGGCCGCCGAGCTTGGTCCGCAGCTCAACAATCAGACCATCATCGTCGAGAACCGGCCCGGCGCGGCTTTCACCATCGGCCTCGACATCGTCGCGAAGGCTGCGCCTGACGGCTACACGCTGGGTGTGGGTCCCATCGGTGCGCTGTCCATCAGCCCCAACATGCTGGCGAAGATGCCCTACAATGTCGAACGCGACTTCCAGCCGATCGCGCTGATCGCGCGCGGGCATCTGTTGCTCGCGGTCGCGCCGACCTCCGAATACAAGTCCGTGAAGGACCTGATCGACGGCGCCAAGAAGAACCCCGGCAAGCTGACGAATGCATCCTCGGCGAGCGGTTCGCCGGGGCATGTCGGCGCCGAGCTGTTCAAGTACATGGCAGGCATCGACGCCGTCCATGTGCCGTATCGCGGCGGCGCGGCGGCGACGACCGACCTGATCGCGGGCCGCGTCACCTTCATGTTCGAAAGCCTGAACTCGATCTCGCCGCACGCGAAGTCCGGCGCGGTTCGGGCGCTGGCGGTGAGCGGCGAACGCCGCTCGGTTGCATTCCCCGACCTGCCGACCGTCGGCGAGACCGTGCCGGGCTATGCGGCGCCGACCTGGTCGGGGCTGATCGGCCCGGCCAACCTGCCGCGGCCGATCCTCGACAAGCTCAATGCCGCGGCCAACCGTGCGATCCGGACCGATGCGTTCAAGGAGCGCTTCAGCTCGATCGGCGACGAACCGGGCGGCGGCACGCCCGAGGATTTTGCCCGGACGATCAAGCTCGATCTCGCCAAGTGGAAGGACGTGGTGGAGCGCTCGGGCGCCAAGCTCGATTAGACTCAAGCTCGATTAGACTTGGGCTCGACTAGACTTGGGCGTGGTCACATCATTCCGGCTTGATATTGGCGAGCCGGATGACTTTGCGCCATTTCTCGGTTTCCTCCGCGATCAGCTTGCCGAAGTCGGCAGGGGAGCCGCCAAGCACCGTGCCGTCCAGATCGGCAAGCCGCGCCTTGATGCCGGAATCGGCGAGGCCGGCATTGACCTCCTTGTTGAGCCGGTCGACGATCTCGGGTGGTGTGTTCCTGGGTACGCCGAGTCCGTACATCAGGCTCGCCTCGAAGCCCGGCAGAAAATCGCCCACCGGCGGCAGATCTGGCAGCGCCTGCGAACGCACCGCTGACGTCACAGCCAACCCGCGCAGCGTGCCGGCTCTGATGTATTGAAGCGATGAGGCCGGGCTCATGAACAGGAGCTGGACCTGCCCGCCGAGCAGGTCGGTGAGAGCAGGTGCTGTACCTCGATAAGGCACATGGACCATATCGACACCGGCCATGAGCTTGAACAACTCGGCAGCAAGGTGTTGTGCAGTCCCGATTCCGGCCGACGCCACGTTGATCTTGCCCGGATTGGCCCTGGCATAAGCGATGAACTCGGGAACGGACCTGGCCGGAATCGAAGGGTGCAAGACCATCACGTTCGGCACGCGCATGAGGCCCACGACCGGCGCGATGTCCCGGATGAAATTGAACCCGAGCTTGTCATAGAGCGACGGGTTGATGGTGTGCACCGAAGCGGCCAGGAGGAGCGTATAGCCGTCCGGCGACGCGTGCACGGCCGCCTCCGTGCCGATGTTGCTCCCGGCGCCCGGCCGGTTGTCGATGACGAATTGCTGGCCGAGTCGCTCCGACAGCCATTGGCCGATCAGGCGTGAGAGAATGTCGGTCCCACCGCCTGGTGGAAACGGCACGATCCAGTGCACCGGCCGCGACGGATAGGCTTGCCCCCAGGCGCAGTTCGACATGGCGGGGACAGCAACAGCACCCGCTGCCAGATGCAGAAATTGGCGGCGCTGAATCGTCATGGCGTCCTGATCTGGTTCAGGTCTGCGAGGTGCTGTGTCCTAGCATCCGACATTTTTACGCACGTCATTACGAACTTAGTGAATGTGGATATGCGCGGATAGCGCCATATTTTGATATAGATATCACCGTCTAGTGATGGGGGGCGCGATGCAACTGAGCGATCGTATTGGACGCCGGATGAAGCTGCACGACCTTCACGTCCTGATGGCTGTCGTGCAGGCTGGCAGCATGAACAAGGCGGCGGCGCTCTTGAACACCGGGCAGTCCGCCATCTCCAGATCAATCGCGGAATTGGAACACACCGTCGGGGTGCGTCTGGTCGATCGCAACCCCCGTGGGGTCGAGCCGACCAAGTACGGTCGCGCCTTGCTTGATGGTGGAGCAGCCGTGTTCGATGACCTGCGCCAAGCAGTCAAGACTATCGAGTTTCTCGCCGACCCCGCGGCTGGAGAAGTGCGGATCGGATGCACCCCCTTGCTGGCCGCGAGTTTTGTTTCGGCTGTTATCGATCGGCTCTCCCGGCGCTATCCGCGCATGGTCTTTCATCTCGTGACCGGATATGTGGAGGCGCTGCACCGCGAACTGATCGGGCGTAACGTCGATCTTTTGATTGCCCGGAGATTTGGCCCCATCGCTGAAGAGCGACTGGGCTTCGAATTTCTCTTCAATGACTCGTCTGTCGTCGCGGCGGGTGCGCAAAGTCCATGGGTTCGGCGGCGCAGGATCGAGTTTGCCGAACTGTTGAAAGAATCATGGGTCCTGCCGCCGCCCGGAAGCGAGATTGCGTCGATCGCAGCGGAAGCCTTTCGCGCCAACGGCGTCGATTATCCTCGCATGACTGTGGTCACCGATTCTCCTCATGCGCGGATGAGTCTGCTGGCGAGCGGCCGCTTTGTCACGGTTCTCCCGGCTTCCGCATTGAAATTTCCCGCCTTGCGCCCGGAGATCAAGGTCTTACCCGTTCGCCTGCCAATGGCCGGCGTGCCAAACGGAGTCGTGACCTTGAAGAGCCGCAGACCCAGCCCTGTCGTGCAGCTTTTCATCGACTGCGCGCGCGAAGTCGCGAAGATTTCGGAAATGCGAAAATGAAGAACGCCGAGTCGGCTTGTGGCGCTAAGCGGGCGAGTGGCGACGCCCGCTGTTCGGTCGCGATTGGGGGTAAAGCGGACGTGTCCAGTTATGAGCACACGGCCTAGAACTCGACGTCGAGCTCTTCCAATTCCTCCGGTTCGGCGCGGGCGGCGTCGATCCATTCCTGCATGAGCGGCATCGCCAGCACGGTCTTGTTGTAGGCCGCGCTGACATTGTCGAGTTTGACGTCGTATGTCGCAAAGCGCGTGCAGACCGGCGCGAACATCGCATCCGCCATGCAAGGCTTCTGGCCGAACAGGAACGGGCCACCGGACTCGCTCAGGCACTCGCGCCAGATCGCGGTGATGCGCTCGATGTCCGGCCGGGCGCCGGCGAAAATCTTGTAGCCGTTGTAGTGCACTTTCAGGTTCATCGGCAGCGCCGAGCGCAGATTGCTGAAGCCGGAATGCATCTCGCCCGATACCGAGCGGCAGCGCGCCCGCGCGGCGCGGTCGGTCGGCAAGAGGCCTGCGCCGGGATTGAGATCGTTGAGATACTCGGCGATCGCCAGCGTGTCCCAGATCTTGACGCCGTCATGGGTGAGGCACGGTACCAGGAAGGACGGCGACAGCAGCAGCAGTTCGGCCCGGGTCGAGGGGTCGTCGCTCGAGACCGGAACCTCGTCGAATTCGATGCCGGCCATCTTGCACAGCAGCCAGCCGCGCAACGACCACGAGCCATAGTTCTTGCTGGCAATCGCCAGCGTGGCTTTCGCCATTCAATCCCCCTGAGGGCTTCGACCGGCTCGTGCCCCAAGAAATTATCTCGCAGCGCAAAAGAAAATGCACTAGTCTTTTTTGCACTGCGAGGGAGCGGGTCCGCCGAGCCGGGCGGCTGCGACACCGCAGGGGTTGTTGAATGCTGTACGCGGCCTATCAGGCCCATTCTGACGTCATGGGCCCGGTCCGGGCATTGGCGGGCATCGCGGCCCGTTCGATCGGCAATTTCGGGATCGGCTTGCCGGGCCATGGCGTGGTCCGAAATCTCACGGCGGCCTATGAGATCATCGCGCGGGCGGGGCTCAGTCACAGCCGTCCGCCGTTCGGCATCAATCAGGTCACGGTCGGCAATCGTGACGTCGAGGTGCGGGAAGAAGCGGCGCACGTCACGCCGTTCGGCACGCTGCTGCATTTCAAGAAGGATATCGAGATCGAACAGCCGCGCGTGCTGGTGGTCGCGCCGCTGTCGGGCCATTTCGCGACGCTGCTCCGCGGTACCGTCAAGACCATGCTGCCGGAGCACGACGTCTACATCACCGACTGGCACAACATGCGCGACGTCGACAAGCGGCACGGCCGCTTCGGCTTCGACGAATATGTCGATCACGTCGTGACGTTCCTGGAGGCGATCGGCGAGGGCGCGCACGTGGTCGCGGTGTGCCAGCCCTGCGTTGCCGTGCTGATCGCGGCGGCCGTCATGGCGCAGAACAACAACCCGGCGCAGCCGCGCAGCATGACGCTGATGGCAGGCCCGATCGACACACGCGTCAATCCGACCAAGGTCAACGAACTTGCCAATTCCAAGCCGATCGAGTGGTTCGAGCAGAACCTGATCGCGCGGGTGCCGTTCCGCTATGGTGGCGCGTTCCGCCAGGTCTATCCGGGCTTTGTGCAACTCGCCGCCTTCATGAGCATGAACATCGAGCGCCACGTGAAGGCGCATCGCGAACTCTACGAAAACCTGCGGCTTGGCGAGTGGGAGAAGGCCAAGATCACCAAGGATTTCTACGACGAGTATTTTGCGGTGCTCGATCTCAGCGCCGAGTTCTATCTGGAGACCGTGCGGCGCATCTTCCAGGAGCACCAATTGCCCACCGGCACGGTGGAGTGGCGCGGCCAGAAGGTCGAGCCGCGCGCGATCAAGCGCACCGCGCTGCTCACGGTCGAAGGCGAGAGGGACGACATCTGCGCGGTCGGCCAGACCTCGGCGGCGCACGATCTCTGCTCGGGCCTGCGGCCTTATCGCAAGCGCCACCACATGCAGACCGGCGTCGGCCACTATGGCGTGTTCTCCGGCAAGCGCTGGGAAGGCCAGATCTATCCGCTGGTGAAGAACGTCATCCTGTCGAGCGAGTGAACCGGTCGTTCACCGTGCCGCGATAGACAACTTCCGCGTGTTCATCCTTTTTGGCATGACCGCGCCGCAAGAATCAGCGCGGGCTGCGCCGTGGCGGACAACAACAATCCCTGGTTCATTCGCTGGCCGATCACAGCCTGGTGTGATGCGCTGGCAGCCATCGAGCAGATGCCGTGGGTGTTCGGTACCGCACTCTCGGGCGTCGTTGTGCTTCAGGGGCTGAACAGGTTTGTCGTTCCCCAGGCTGGTCCGACTGATTTTGGTCCCCAGATCCTGCACTTAGCTATCAATCTTCTGCAGGCGTTGCTGCTGACGCCGGCCGCGATTGCGGTGCATCGTTTCGTCATCCTGCAGGAACGGACGAGTCACTACCGGCTCAATGTGACCGATCCACGCACCAGCAGTTTCTTCTTCTGTGCGGTTGCGATTCAAGCTCTGATCTTTGTCCCGGTCATGTTGTTCCCGGTCCTGCTACTCGCGCTTGCGGGCTTCGGCGCGGGCCTAGGCCTCCTGTCGAGCGCGATGCTTCCGATCTTCTTTCTGGTCGCATGGGCGTTGCTGACACTTCGCACTTTGATCCTGTTTCCTGCGATCGCCGTGGATGCTCCGGGTGCCGGTTGGAGCAACGCTTTGCTGGACACCAAAGGCCATACATTGCGGGTGCTGTCGGTGGTGATCATCACGTCGGTCCCGGTGTTTGCGGTGGGGTGGCTCCAGCTTTTCTGGCTTGGGCGAGCAATTCCGTCCGGTGTGGCCGGCAAGGTTATTCAGATTGTCCTCTCGGGCGTGACAAACACAGTGACCATGGCGGTCTTTGCCGCCTTGGCGTCGCGAATATTCGTGGCGCTTGCGAACCGGCTGGCCGGTCAGGCGGCCGAGACAGGGCCAGCTTGATCCGCCCATCTACCGTTTGTTGCGAGTCATTCCTACATGGGTAGACCGAAAGGCACTCCCATGTACGATCTCATCTCCCAAAACATTGCAGATATCGAGCCTGCCGCGGCAGCGGCCGGCTCTCAAGAACTCGGCCAAGAGACCAGCATCGTCCGCGACGACGAGCTGCTCGACGCCTATTCGGACGCCGTCACCAGGGTCGCCGACCTGGTCGGCCCGGCGGTGGTGCGCGTCGAGCGCGTCGTCCAGAAGGGCCATGGCGGCATGGGCTCCGGGGTCGTGATCTCGCCGGACGGCCTGGTGCTGACCAACAGCCACGTCGTCGAGGGCGCCAAGGAGCTTCGCCTGACCGATTCGGAAGGGCGCAGCATGGAGGCGCGGCTCATTGGCGAGGACTCCGACACCGACCTCGCGCTGGTGCGGGCCGGCGCCGCGCGCCATCTGCCGTCGGCGCAACTCGGCGACTCCAAGAAGCTCCGCCGCGGCCAGTTGGCAGTCGCGATCGGCAATCCGTTGGGCTTCGAGTCCACGGTGACGGCCGGCGTCGTCTCGGCGCTCGGCCGGAGCCTGCGCGCCCGCACCGGGCGGCTGATCGAGGACGTGATCCAGACCGATGCGGCGCTCAATCCGGGCAATTCCGGCGGGCCGCTGGTGTCCTCGCGCGGCGAGGTGATCGGCATCAACACCGCGGTGATCGCGGGCGCGCAGGGCATCTGCTTTGCGGTAGCCAGCAACACCGCGCAATACGTGCTGAGCCAGATCCTCCAGCACGGCCGGGTGCGGCGCGGCTTCATCGGCGTCGCGGCCCAGACCGTGGCGGTGCCGCGGCGGCACGCCCGCGCGGCCGGCATCGACAACAATTTCGGCGCGATGATCACCGGCACCGACCCGAACGGACCGGCCCAGGCTGCCGGCCTGATGTCCTACGACATCGTGGTGCGGCTCGACGGCGAGCCGGTGACCGGGGTCGACGACCTGATCCGGATGCTGAACGGCGACCGGATCGGCCGCAGCGTCGAGGTCGACGTGGTCCGCCGCGGCCAGTTGCGGAGCTTCAAGCTCCGGCCGGCCGAGCGTCAGGCAGCGAAAGCTGCCTGACGAAACCGTTCCGCTTCTCATAGGATTGGGCTCCACGCCGAAGTTTCGGCGCGCGGGAGCCCGTCATGATCCACGCCGTCCGTCCGATCGCCGTGCCGACTGCGGTGCCGATGCTGCTCGGCTTCATTGCCGGCTTCGTCGACATCTGCGCTTTCCTCGGACTGTTCCAGATCTTCGTCGCCCAGCTCACCGGCAGCTTCGTGTTCGCCAGCACGTGGCTTCTGATCCATCATGGCGACCTGCTGACCATGCTGGCGATCCCGGCGTTCTTTCTCGCGGGCTGCGCCGCGACGGTGCTTGCCGCAAGCCTTGCGACCGGCGGACGGCCGCTGGTCTGGGTGCTGGCGTTCGAATGCGCGCTGCTGGCCGCCATGTTTCTGCTGATGCTCGGCGCGCCGTTCGGCAACGCGCATGAGCCGCGGGCGGTGGCTGCGGCTCTCGTCGGCGTCGCCGCCATGGGCGTGCAAAGCGCCATGGTGCGGCTCATGATGCGTGACGTGCCGTCGACCAACGTCATGACGACCAACACGACGCAGCTCGCCGTCGATGTGACGCTGGTGCTGCTGTCCTTTGGGCGGATGCCTGCCAACGAGGCGGACGCGCGCCAGGACCGCGCCGCCCGCGAGCGGTGCCGCTGTAATTTCCCGCCAATGGCGGGCTTTGTGCTCGGCACCGCGATCGCCGCGGTGTGTTATCCACTTGCGGGCAAGGTCGCGGTCGCCGTGCCGTTTCTCTGCGCCTGCGGATTGCTGGCGTGGTGTCTGCGCCGGACTGCGCGAGCCTAAAGTCTCAACCCTTGGCCTTCAGCGAATTGAACATCTCGAAGGCTTCCTTCGGCTTCATGTTCTTGTGCACCACGGCCCCGATCGCGGCGATCATGGCCTTCGGCGCGTCCGACTGGAAGATGTTGCGGCCCATGTCGACGCCCGCCGCGCCCTGCTGCACGGCGTTGTAGGCCATCGTCAGCGCGTCGAGCTCGGGGAGCTTCTTGCCGCCGGCCATTACGATCGGCACCGGGCAGGATGAGGTGACGGTGTCGAAGCCGTCCTCGACGTAATAGGTCTTCACGTACTGGGCGCCGAGCTCGGCGATGATGCGGCAGGCGAGGCGGAAGTATTTCGCGTCGCGCACCATGTTCTTGCCGACGGCGGTGACGCCCATCACCGGCATGCCGGCGCGGAGGCCGGCATCGACCAGCTTGGTCATGTTGTGGATCGAACGCGTCTCGTGCTCGCCGCCGATGAACACCTGGATGCCGACGCCCGACGCGTTGAGCCGCACCGCGTCGTCCATGTCCATGGCGATCTGTTCGTCGGAGAGCTCTTCGCGCAGGATGCTCGGGCCGCCGCTCGCGCGCAGCACCATCGGCTTGTGCGAATCCGCCGGCACCATGGAGCGCAGGACGCCGCGCGTGCAGAACAGCGCGTCGCATTGCGGCAGCAGCGGCAAAATGGAAAGGTCGATGCGCTCGAGCCCCGAGGTCGGGCCCTGGAAGTAGCCGTGATCGATGGCCAGCATCACGGTGCGGCCCGACGCCGGATTGAAGGTGCGGGCGAGGCGGTTCTTCATGCCCCAGTCGAGCTGGTGGCAGCCTTTCAGGAAGAAACCCGGTGCCGCCTGCGGCACTCCGGCCTGATAGCGCTCACCTTCCTTGTCGGCTTCGGGCATTTTTCCGTCCTCGTGCAAACAAATCGCGGGCTGTGACGTTTTTCGTCACAGCCCGCGACTGATAGCAAAGACTCAGAAAAACGCCAGCGTGCGGATTTCGATGCTTTCGCGCGGCCGGGAGGCCGGTGTCGAGGTCGGGTCGTCGAAGGCGGTGTGGGCGGTCCAGCGGGCGCGGCCGTCCTTCGCCGAGTCGTAGACCTTGAACACCAGCGCTTCGTTGCGCGCCTGATGCGGGAACCAGAACCACTTGTGGTTCGGATTGTAGGCGACCGCGTAGGTCTGGCCGATGCGGTCCGGATAGCGGCGCTCCGAGATGATGAAGTCGTCGAACGACACGCTGCGGGCGTCGGCGATGGCGAGCGGATGCGTCTCGACTGGATAGCGGATCGGCCGCCACACCTGGATGATGGCGAAGCGGCGCTTCAGGAGTTCGTCGGCTTCATCGGGAAGGATATCGCGCACCCGCTGCGGGCCGGACCATTCGGTGTAGTCGTTGTGGGCGCGGCGCACGACCTCGCGGATCTTCTGCTGTTCGCGGACGGCGTCGTCGGCGGTGCGCAGCGTGTGGTCGAACACCACGACGCGCTTGGCGCCGCTCTCGGCTTTGATCAGCGCCTCCATCTCCGGATAGTAGACGCGCTTCACCTCCACCTCGTCGAGGAAGTTCTGCATCTTGGTTTCGTGGCGCGCGAAGCGGAAGCCGTCGACCTCGAGATTGAACTCATTCACATGCGGGCGGCCGTTGTGCATCACGACCTGGTGCGGATCCTGCTTGCCGCCGGTGCGGACATCGAGCGAGCCGGGACCGCCGGTGTAAGTGAACACCTCGGTGCCGTCATTGGTGAGATAGTTGACGATGGGCTCGATGGTCTGCGGCCCGATCGTATCGGCTTCGGCGAACGCGGACATGGCGGCCTCCATTGGCTGTTGGGGGAATCTAGGAGCCGCGCCGCCTGCCGACAATCACAGAATCGCGAACGACAGCTTTGTGCTACCGGAGTGCCGCCGCGATGTTGCCGCCGTCTACGGTCGTCACATCGCCGGTGGTTTTCAACTCCAGCGCCTGGTGCAGGAAGGCCTGCGCCACGTCCTCGGCGGTGACCTCGCGGCCGAGCAGATTACCGCTCATGTAGTCCTTCTCCGAGACGCCGCGCGCGTTGGAGCGCTCCTTGATGAAGTCGTCGGTGAGCAGGCCCGAGCGGATGCGGTCGGCATTCACCGCGTTGGCGCGGATGCCGTCCGCGCCGTAGTCGAGCGCATATTGGCGGACGAGAAGCAGCGTTGCGGCCTTGGGCAGGCCGTAGGGCCCGAAGTTCGGGCCGGGGTTCACGGCTTGCTTGGAGACGTTGAACAGAAGACACCCGCCGGTGCCCTGCGCCAGCATGATCTTCACTGCGGCCTGCGCGATGCGCTGATGGCCGAAGAAGTTCAGCTCGAAGCTTTTGCGCAGCACCGCTTCGTCGACCTCGCCGATGCGGCCCTGCCAGGCCGCGCCGGCGTTGGAGACGACGATATCGACGCCGCCGAAGGTTTTCACGACCTCCGCAAAGGCCTCGCGCACCGAGGCCGAGTCCGTGACGTCGCATTTCACCGCGAGTGCCGCGCCACCGACGGCCTTGGCCTTTTCGCCGGCCGCGGCGGGATCAATATCGAGAAGCGCGACTTCGGCGCCGGCCGCAGCGAACGCCTTGGCGGTCGCAGCCCCAATCGCGCCGCCAGCACCGGTAACGACAGCGATCTGGCCGGCGAGAGGTTTCTCTGGCGTCTTGCCGAGCTTGGCCTGCTCGATCGGCCAATACTCAGTGTCGAACATGTCGGCTTCGGTGATCGGCGTAAAGCGCCCGATGGCTTCGGCATCGGTGATCACCTTGACGGCGGCTTCGGCAAGTTCGGCAGCGATGCGCGCGTCCTTCGCGGTGCGGCCGAGCCCGTAGAGCCCGAGCCCGGGCACGAATGCGACGCGGGGCAGGGGATCGAGCATCCGCTTGCCGCCGCCCACGCGCGCGTCGTGGCTTGCGAAGTACTGCCTGTATCTCTCGACGAACGCAGACGCTGCATCCTGCGCACTGCGCTTGAACGCATCGAGCTTGCCGGTTTCGGGCGCCGGCAGCATCAGCGGCCAGTTCTTGGTGCGGATTGCAAAGTCGGGTGTGACCACGACAGAGGCGCCGTAACGCGAAAGCTCCACGCCGTTGACGAAGTTCATGATCGCGTCGCTCGTGCGGAAATCCGCGATCACCCGGCGATGCGCGCCTTGGCCGCCGTCGTTCTTCAGGCTGCAGGCGCCGCGAACGATCGGCGCGACGTCGATGGTGGACGCCGGTTGTTGCGGCAGCTGTGCGGTGACAAAAACCGCCTTGCGGTTCTTCGCAATCCGCTCCTCGGCGCGGCTCACCAGCTCGATCATGCGCTCGTAGGATTCTCTTGCGCTCGCGCCGAACGAGAAGATGCCGTGCTTGTTGAGAATGAGGCCCTCGACCTTCGGATTCTTGTCGAAGGTCATCGCGGCGGCCTTGGCGAGGCCGAAGCCCGGCCGCACGTAAGGCACGAGGCCCACGCGGCCGTCATAGACCTCTTCACACAGCTTGGCGCTGTCCGGCTGATCGATCAGGCTGACCACGGCGTTGGCGTGGGTGTGATCGACGAAGGCGTGCGGCATGAAGGCGTGCAGCAGCAGTTCCACCGACGGGCTCGGCGCTGCGGGTTCGATCAAGTAGGCGCGCTGCACGCGCGCCATATCGTCATCGGAGAGCTCGTCTCGCGCGCGAAGTTTTCTCAGCGGGTCGAGCCTGACAGCGACCATGCCCGAAGGCTCGATCGCCGCCATGTCGGAGCCGGTGCCCTTGACGCAGAGCACGTCGACCTCGTCGCCTGCGAGGTCGCGCATCCGCGTCTTCAGCGAGGTGTTGCCGCCGCCGTGCAGCACCAGCGCCGGATCGCCGCCGAGAAGCCGCGTGGTGTAGACGCGCAACGCCAATTCACGCGTGATCCCACGCTGCGCGTAGCGGTCGACCGCAGCCTCCGCGTCGCGATCGACGTAGCGGCTTTGCATCAGCTCAGCCTTTGTCTCCGCCCAGGAGACGCTTGGCCCACCAGCCGGTGCGGCGCGGCTTGCTCGCCTCTTCGGCCGGAGCGGACTCCGATGCGACAGCGGGCGCCGGTGGTGGCGCGGGCTGAGGTTCGGGCGCCGTCGTCATGGTTGGCGCGCTGACACCGGACACAGGCGCGGCCTCGCGCACCGTCGAGCGTCGGCGCGCTGGAGCTGCAGGCTCGGGCGCAGGCTGCGGAGCAGGCGCCGCAGCCGCATGCGCCTCGACGTGCGGAGCAGACGTCTCGGGCGGCGGCGACCATTGCGGACGCTCATCCATGTCCGGACGCGAGTGGCTCTCGTACTGCATGTCCGGCTGCCCGCCTTGGGCGGGCGGAGCGTATTCACCGTGACTCTGCTGGCCCTCGTAGCCGCCTTGCTGCCCTTCATGGCCGCCCTGAGACATCTCGTGAGAGCTGCCCTGGTAGCCGTCCTGGCCTTCCTGCCCGTCGCGGCCGCGCCGGTTGCGGCGTCCGCCGCGGCGGCCTCGCCGGCGCTTCTTGTGTTCGCCGTCGCCATTGGCATGCGGAGCATCGCCCTCGGCATGGCCTTCGCCGAAGTGCTCCTGAACCGTGGAGCCTTCCAGCATCGGCTCGCCGTCGTCGGACGCAGCAAAGCTCGACGGCTGATAGCCGCCGTTCTGCTCGGCGCCGAATTCGCCCGGCTGCTGTCCACCGAACTGGTCGTGGCCTTCGTCGTGGCCTTGGCCGTGATGCGGCTGTTGATACCCGTCACCGCCTTCGCGGCCTTCACTGCCACGGCCACCTCGGCCGCGCCGCCGCCGGCGGCGGCGTGAGCGGCCGCTGCCTTCGCGCGGTCCCTCGGAGCCTTCGCGTCCGCCGTCGCCATGCATGGGCTGGGCGTCTTCGCCGTCCTGTGGCTCGTGCTCGGACACC
This sequence comes from Rhodoplanes sp. Z2-YC6860, assembly GCF_001579845.1. Lineage (GTDB taxonomy): Bacteria > Pseudomonadota > Alphaproteobacteria > Rhizobiales > Xanthobacteraceae > Z2-YC6860. Next base: position 5,035,475 of record NZ_CP007440.1, on the reverse strand, counting down.
TCGAAGTGCTCGCGCTCCTCGCCTTCGGTCTCCTGATCGGCTTCGGCCTCTTCATCGTGCTCTTCGACGAAGTCCGGCTCCTCTTCCTCGAGCAGGATCGGGCCTGAGGACTGCGCCTGTTCGGCGAGCACGGCCTTGGCCTGATCGATCGACATCACCTGCTCGCCGCGGTCGACAGCAAAGCCGACCTGGCCGGCGACCTCTTCGTCGGAGTTGACGGTGATGGCGATGCGGAAGCGCTCTTCGAGAGCACGCAGATGCGCGCGCTTGTGGTTGAGCACATAGAGCGCGATCTCGGGACGGGTGCGCACGATGAGATTGTGTGTCGGGCCTTTGAGCAGCGTCTCCTCGATCGAGCGCAGGAGCTGCAGCGCGACCGACGAGACCGAGCGCACATGGCCGGTGCCGCCGCAATGCGGGCACTTCTCGGTCGAGCTTTCCAGCACCGAGGTGCGGATGCGCTGGCGCGACATTTCCATCAGGCCGAAATGCGAGATGCGGCCGACCTGAATGCGGGCACGGTCGTTGCGCAGCGCGTCCTTCAACCGCCGCTCGACGGTGCGGTTGTTGCGCTTCTCGTCCATGTCGATGAAGTCGATCACGATGAGACCGGCAAGGTCGCGCAGGCGGAGCTGGCGTGCGACTTCTTCCGCCGCCTCGCAGTTGGTCTTGAGCGCGGTGTCCTCGATGTGGTGTTCGCGGGTCGAGCGTCCGGAGTTGACGTCGATCGCGACGAGGGCCTCGGTCTGGTTGATGACGATGTAACCGCCGGAGCGCAGCTGCACGGTCGGCGAGAACATCGCATCGAGCTGGCTCTCGATGCCGTAGCGCGTATAGACCGGCTGCGAGTCCTGGTAGAGCTTCACGTTCTTCGCATGGCTCGGCATGAGCATGCGCATGAATTCCTTGGCGTCGCGGTAGCCCTGTTCGCCGGCCACAACGATCTCGTCGATGTCCTTGGAGTAGAGGTCGCGGATCGAGCGCTTGGCGAGCGAGCCTTCCTCGTAGACCAGGTTCGGTGCGGTCGACTTCAGTGTCAGATCGCGGACCTGCTCCCAGAGCCGCAGCAGATATTCGAAGTCGCGCTTCACCTCGGCCTTGGTGCGCGCCGCGCCCGCGGTGCGCAGGATCACGCCCATGCCCTCCGGAACCTCGAGCTCTTCGGCGATCTCGCGGAGCTTCCGGCGGTCCTCGGCGCTGGTGATCTTGCGGCTGATGCCGCCGCCGCGCGCGGTGTTGGGCATCAGCACGCAATAGCGGCCGGCGAGCGACAGATACGTGGTCAGCGCCGCGCCCTTGGTGCCGCGCTCTTCCTTGACCACCTGCACCAGCATCACTTGCCGGCGCTTGATGACCTCTTGGATCTTGTATTGCCGCCGATAGCGCGGGGCACGCTCCATCACCTCTTCGATGGCGTCCTGGCCACCGACCGATTCGACGACCTCTTCCTCTTCTTCGGAGCCGTGCTCGTCGGAACCGTGCTCTTCGTTGCCATGCTCTTCAGGGCCATGGCCGTTGCCCGCATGCGCGTCATGGCCGTTCTCGTCATGGCCGTTGCCGTCGTGCTCGTTCGCTTCCGATGCGTGAGCCCCGAATGATTCGCCGCCTTCGGCGTGTGGATGGTGTTCGATCTCGTCGTGATGCGCGGCCGCGTCGTGGCCCGGAGCTTCCGCGGGCGGATCGATCTGCGCCTCGGCTGCGAATTCCGGCTGCGGATGCTCGACCGGCGTTCCGATCTCGGCCGGCACCGGCGGATTGGCGGCTTCTCCGGCAGGCTCCTCGGAGCTTGCCGCATGAAAGGTGTCCGCTCCCGTCTCGTACGGAGCGTCCTCGGCATGGTCGTCGGCGTGGTGATGCTCGACCTCGGTGTGCTCGTCGCCCGAAACCTCTCCGGTCTCGTGGACCGCATGATCTTCAGCAGCGTGGGTTTCGCCGTTCACCGGCTCGCTGTGGATCGTCGCATCGTTGCGGTTGTGGCTGCGATGGCGGCTCCGACGGCGGCGGCCGCCGCGATGGCCGTTGCCGCCTTCATCCTCGTCGCTCTCGCGTGCGGCGCGCGCTTCGTCCTCGAGCAGCGCCTGCCGGTCGGCCACCGGGATCTGGTAATAATCCGGATGGATTTCCGAGAACGCCAGAAAGCCGTGGCGGTTGCCGCCATACTCGACGAATGCCGCCTGCAGCGACGGTTCGACGCGGGTGACTTTGGCTAGATAGATGTTGCCGCGAAGCTGGCGGCGATGCGCGGTTTCGAAATCGAACTCCTCGACGCGATTGCCGCGCAGCACGACCACCCGGGTCTCTTCCGGATGGGTCGCGTCGATAAGCATTTTGTTGGCCATTGAACTGTCTCTTTACGGCGCGTCGGCTCGCAGCCGCCGTCATGCGGCAGCGCGAACAGGGACGGGCCTGATCTGTCGGTGGAAGGGCGGGTCACGGAGCCACGCCAAGGCGCGGTGCTGGTCCGGCGGCAAGCGCACGCACTCGGAAGCGAGCTGTGCTGCGGACGAACCTTGAAAAACGCTTCGGGCATGACCTCGACCCGTTGGAGGGCGGCAGCGCACCGCGCCACCGGTCTTGTACCTACGGCTGGCGCGACCATCCTGCGTCCAGGCGAAATTTCGCCGGGCCGCGGTCGCGTCATTCCGGTGTCCTGAACAAGGGTCTCGGCCTCGACCGGCAGCCCCAAGCGCCTGAGCGCAGGAACCAGTCGCATGACGCCGACCAAGCGGTTCCCCAATGTCTCCTGCGGGGTAAAATCGCTGGCTGGCGTGCCGGAGGCCCGAACGCGGCACACCCGGTGATTCAAACCGTAAGCACCATTTACTTACGGCGAGACCTTGGGGTTGGCAAGCTTTCAACCCGGAAGCCACAGGGGCCTGGGAAATGCCGGTAGCCTGTTAAGTTCTCGTTAACCAGGGGCCTTCTAATGGGATAACAGTGGCTCGGAGGCTCTGGATTCGTGGCATTTCGGGCGAGAGACCTCATTATCCTGGTTCTGTCTGTGATGCTCCTGGGGGCCGAAACCGCCCCTTCGGCCGGGCAGGATGCCGGCCGTCCGCTGGCGCCGTTTCCGATCGCGACGGACGCCCGGGTCGGCGGCGACGACGGAATGACCCGATTCGTCATGGATTTCTCCCGGAAGGTCGACCTGCGGGCGTTCACGCTGGCCGACCCGTACCGGGTGGTGATCGACCTGCCTCAGGTCACCTTCAACTTGCCGCCCAAGATCGGCGACACCGGGCGGGGTCTGGTCAAGGCGTTCCGATTCGGCCTCGTCATGCAGGGCGGCTCGCGCATCGTGCTCGATGTGGGCAAGCCGGTGCGGATCGAGAAGGCGTTCTCGCTGGACGCCCAGACCGGCCAGCCGGCACGGGTGGTGATCGATCTCGCGGGAACGGACCGCGACAGCTTCATGAAGACCGTATCGGTCGAGAAGCCCGCGCTGCGCACCGGCTCGACCAGCGCGCCCGAAGAGCAGACGCCGGAACTGCGCCATTCGACCGGCGACCCGCGTCCGATCGTGGTGATCGATCCAGGTCACGGCGGTATCGACAATGGCACCGTGTCCGCCTCCGGCGTCATGGAAAAGCAGATCGTGCTGGATTTTGCGCTGCTGCTGCGCGACCGGCTCGAAGCCTCCGGCAAATATCGCGTGGTGATGACGCGCACCGACGACACCTTCATTCCGCTCGGCGACCGGGTTCGGATGGCACGGATCCGCCAGGCGTCCTTGTTCATCTCGATCCATGCCGACGCGCTGAAGAAAGGCGAGGGCGAGGCCCAGGGCGCCACAATTTATACGCTGTCGGAAAAAGCCTCCGACGCCGAGGCGGCGCGGCTCGCCGAGAATGAGAATCGCGCCGACGTCATCGCCGGCATCGATTTGTCACACGAATCGACCGATGTGGCCGACATCCTGATCGACCTCGCCCAGCGGGAAACCAAGGCGTTTTCGATGCGGTTTGCCAAATCGGTGGCCGGAAGCATGCGCAAGGTGGCGCGGATGCACAAGAATCCGATGAAGTCGGCGGGCTTCAAGGTGCTGAAAGCACCCGACGTGCCGTCCGTGCTGATCGAACTCGGCTACGTGTCGGATCAGGCGGACCTGAAGCAGCTTGTTTCGGGCTCCTGGCAAGCCAAGACGGCCGGCGCCATTGCGCAATCGGTCGATGCGTTTTTCGGCACCAGGGTGGCGGGTGCCGGGGCTGGACCTTCGGCAAGCGCTGCCCCGCCGGCTGCCGTCCCCAGCCGGGCCGGGCGATGAAAGAACAGCCTCAGTTTCAACATAAAAGCCGGCAACTTTCCGCTTCAGGGAGCGGGGCGCTGTGGGTTTCCCTGGCGTCCGTACGAGACGCTTTGCGCCGGTGCCGGACAAAATCGTACAATGGCGCGGCTGTTCTTGAGTGGAAGCACGGTGCCGCCGTGCGCGGTCGAACCGGACAGGTGGGAATTCCGCAATGAGACTGTTGCTGCGCTTCTGCGGCTTCGTATTTGCGGTCGGTACGATCGTGTTCCTGGTCGGCGTGGGCGCGGCCGCCGGCTTGCTGTGGCATTTCTCCAAGGACCTGCCTGACTACTCGCAATTGCAGGACTATGAGCCGCCGGTGATGACGCGCGTTCATGCGGCGGATGGCTCGCTGCTGGCCGAATACGCGAATCAGCGAAGGCTCTACCTTCCGATCCAAGCCGTGCCGAAGATGGTGATCAGCGCCTTCACATCGGCGGAAGACAAGAACTTCTACGAGCATAACGGTCTCGATTTCGGCGGCATTATCCGCGCCGGTCTCTTGTATGTGCAGAGCATGGGCTCGGGCCGCAGGCCGCAGGGTGCCTCGACCATCACCCAGCAGGTCGCGAAGAACTTCCTTCTGACCAACGAGGTTTCGTTTCAGCGCAAGATCAAGGAGGCGCTGCTGGCGCTGAAGATCGAGCGCACCTATTCGAAAGAGAAAATTCTCGAGCTGTACCTCAACGAAATCTATCTCGGCGTCGGCGCCTACGGCGTCGCCGCGGCGTCGCTGCTGTACTTCGACAAATCGGTCCACGAACTCTCCATCGCGGAGGCGGCCTATCTGGCGGCACTCCCGAAGGGGCCGAACAACTACAATCCGTTCCGCAAGCGCGACGAAGCGATCGCGCGCCGCAACTGGGTGATCGATCAGATGGTGATCACCGGTGCGATCAAGCAGGCGGATGCCGACAAGGCCAAGAAGGAGCCGCTTGCCGTCACGACGCGGCCGACCGGCGCGCATATCTTCGCTGCCGAATATTTCGCCGAAGAGGTCCGCCGCTGGATCTACGAGAAGTACGGCGAGAAGACGCTCTACGAGGGCGGCCTTTCGGTCCGCACCACGCTCGATCCGAAGCTCCAGGTCGCCGCGCGCAAGACCCTGGTGGATCATCTCGTGAAGTTCGACGAGGCGCAGGGCTGGCGCGGCCCGGTGACCAAGATCGCACTCGCCGGCGACTGGGGTCCGAAGCTAGCCGACGTCAAGCAGCTCAATGACGTGGCGCCATGGCGGCTCGCCGTGGTGCTGGAATCGACCGATCAGTCGGCGCGCATCGGGCTTTATCCCTCGCGCGACCCCGGCGGCGTGCTGACCAAGGAACGAGAAACCGGGCTTATCCAGCTCGACGGCATCAAATGGGCGAAGCCCACCGAAGGGCCGCTGAAAGGCCGGGTGCCGGCCAAGGTCAATCAGATCCTCAACGTCGGCGATGTCGTTTACGTCGAGCAGATCAGCAAGGAGACCAACACCTGGCGGCTGCATCAGGTGCCGGAAGTCTCGGGCGCCATGGTTGCGATGGATCCGGCGACCGGCCGCGTGCTCGCGATGGCAGGCGGCTTCTCCTACGACCAGAGCCAGTTCAACCGCGCCACGCAGGCCCAGCGCCAACCGGGATCGTCGTTCAAGCCGTTCGTCTATTCGGCCGCGCTCGACAATGGCTATACGCCCTCGACGGTGGTGATGGACTCGCCGATCGAGATCGATCAGGGGCCCGGCATGCCGCCGTGGCGTCCGGAAAACTATTCGACCGGCAAGTATTACGGCCCGCAGACGCTGCGCTTCGGTCTCGAGCAGTCGCGCAACGTCATGACGGTGCGGCTCGCGCAGGACGTCGGCATGCCGCTGATCGGCGAATATGCACGGCGGTTCGGTGTCTACGACAATCTGCCGAATTACCTGTCGTATGCGCTTGGCTCGGGCGAAACGACGGTGCTCCGTATGGTGACCGCCTATTCGATGTTCGACAACGGCGGCAAGCGCATCATTCCGACCTTCATCGATCGCATCCAGGACCGTTACGGCCGCACCGTCTACAAGCACGACCAGCGCGAATGCCGTGGCTGCAACGCCGACAAATGGCAGAACCAGAGCGAGCCGAGCCTCGTCGACCGGCGCGAGCAGGTGATCGATCCAATGACCGCCTACCAGATCACTTCGATGATGGAAGGCGTCGTGCAGCGCGGCACCGCCACCATTGTGAAATCGGTCGGCAAGCCGATCGCCGGCAAGACCGGCACCACCAACGACGAGAAGGATGCCTGGTTCGTCGGCTTCTCGCCGGACATCACGGTTGGCGTCTATCTCGGCTACGACAAGCCGCGTCATCTCGGCCGCGGCGCGACCGGCGGCCATGTCGCCGCGCCGGTGGCGGCTGACTTCCTGAAGATTGCGCTCGCCGACAAGCCCGCGGTGCCGTTCCGCGTGCCGGCCGGCATCAAGTTGATCCGGATCGACGCCAAAACCGGTTTGCGCGCCGGACCCGGCCAGACCAGTGGCGTGATCCTGGAGGCCTTCAAGCCGGGCACCGCGCCGCCGGACAATTATTCGGTGATCGGCTACTCCGACCAGCAGCAGCAACAGCAGATGCCGCAGCAGGAGCAGCCGGGCTATGTCAGTGGCGGCGGAGGCGGTGGCGGCGGCTTCTTTGGCGGTTTTGGCGGTGGCGGCCCGTCGCCCGATGCCGACCGTGCGGTCCGTCGCGGCACCGGCGGGCTCTACTGATCTTCGACCAGTTCTGAACGAGTTGTCGCTACGGCGCGCAGGTGCCATCGCGCTGCACGTAGCAGATGACCGTCTGCCGCGGTCGAGGCGCCAGCGGATGGCGATTGACGACCGGCACCAGGAAGGCTGAGCGGGATCGAGCGGATTGAGCCCTTGGCGGCTCGCTCGTTGCGGGCTCTGCCTTCGCGATTTCGGTTTTCGCGGGTTCTGGTGCGGCTGCCACGTTTTCCTTGTCTTTCGCGGCATCTGCGGCGGGAGCCGGCTCCTTCATCACGCAATCGGTGCTCGCCGCGGTCAACGCGTTCGGATCGGCTTTGAAACCCGCGTTGCTTGCGTCCCGCCCGACCAGCGATGGGTCAAACGGCGAGGGCGCCGGCGGCGGGGCCGCAGCGGCTGCCGGCCGTCCCCCGGCCAAGACGAAGAGAGGCTTGTTGTAACGGGCGAGGCGGGCTGTTGCGGCCGACTTGGCCGCAGCCGATTTAACCGAGATGATTTTCGAGGTGGACGAGAAGATCCGTAAACCCGGCCGGGCCTCGCTGGGGGTGCTGACGAGAACGATGGTGCAGGCGAGGGCTGCGGCAGCGGCAAATCTGGACACGAGGGCCTCCGTTGTCGCGCGCATCAAACCCGGCGATGGTTGCGACGGAGTATCGGGCGCAAAACGACGCTTCGTGGTGGTCAGGGCGGCGTTGCCGGATTCGATAAAACTTTACTGGTCGTCCGCTTAAGCGAGTTTTTCCCAGGTCATGGTGCGGACGCTCATCTGGCCGGTTGTCACATCCAGTGCCGGGTCCGCGGACAGATGGACACGGTTGCCGTCGAAGCGCGCCTTTCTCACCTGACGCGTGCCGCTCCAGGCCTCGTTCCAGGAAATGTCGACGTGGTGGGTCACGACATCGCCGTCGACCGTGTAGGTGCCGGCATAGGCCAGCATCGACTTGAACAGGTCGGCGGCTTCCGCGTCGGTCGCTACCGGTCCCCGAGGTTTCTCACGGCCGGAGCGCGTGTTGATCACGATCATCCGGCCGTCCGGTCCGTAGTTGATGTAGCCCGACGCGTCGCCGCCCCAGGCGTTGGTCTTCTCGCCGGTTGAAAGATCCTCGATCACGGTTGCGACCAGCCGCCATGTGCCGATCATCTTCTCTTTGGTCGATGTCATGAATGGCTCTCCCGCCCCATATTCGGAGGGGCATTGGGCATGGTCAATCATGCACAGCCGGATCGGTGCCATTGCGCCGGTCGGGCCGAGAGGATACATCGCAACCCGAGCCCGGCGCGTGAGCCGCGCGGGCGGCAATGGGACGGTCATGCGCAGCGAAACCGAATCGGTGGTCGAAGACATCAAGCGGTCCGTCGGACTGCTGAGGAGGCATCTTTGACTTCGACAAGTCGAAGGCCCGGTTGGCCGAGCTCAATGCGCTCGCCGAAGACCCCACGCTCTGGAACGACACCGCACGCGCTCAGCGCGTGATGCAGGAGCGCACAGCGCTCGAAGATCAGCTCAATGCCATCGGCCGGATCGAGCGCGACCTCGAGGATCAGATCGGCATGATCGAGCTCGGCGACGCCGAGAACGACCAGCAGGTCATTGCCGAAGCCGAAGCGACGTTGAAGGGCCTCAAGGCGGAAGCCGCGCGTCGCGAACTCGAGGCATTGCTGTCGGGCGAAGCCGACGGCAACGACAGCTATCTCGAAGTGCACGCGGGCGCGGGCGGCACCGAAAGCCAGGATTGGGCCGGCATGCTGCTTCGCATGTACACGCGCTGGGCCGAGCAGCACGGCTATAAGGTCTCGATGCTCGACGAATCCGCAGGCGATGGCGCGGGCATCAAATCGGCGACGATCCAGGTGAAAGGCCACAACGCCTATGGCTGGCTGAAGACCGAAGGCGGCGTGCATCGGCTGGTGCGCATTTCGCCGTTCGATTCCAACGCACGGCGACACACTTCATTTGCGAGCGTCGCGGTGTTTCCGGTCATCGACGACCGTATCAAGATCGAGATTGAAGAGAAGGACGTGCGCACCGACACCATGCGTTCGGGCGGCGCGGGCGGCCAGCACGTGAACAAGACGGAGTCGGCGGTGCGGTTGACGCACATTCCGACTGGCGTCGCGGTGGTGTGCCAGCAGGAGCGCTCGCAGCACAAGAATCGCGCGCAGGCCTGGGATATGCTGCGCGCCAAGCTCTACGAGATCGAATTGAAGAAGCGCGAAGATAAGGCCGCGGCCGATCAGGCGGCGAAGTCCGATATCGGCTGGGGTCACCAGATCCGATCCTACGTGTTGCAGCCGTATCAGATGGTGAAAGACCTGCGCACCGGCGTCACCTCGCCGACACCGAGTGACGTGCTCGACGGCGAACTTGATCCGTTCATGGCCGCGGTGCTGGCGCAACGCGCCTTCGGCGGCGGACCGGAATCGGTCGAGGACGTAGAGTAGTCAGCTACCGGCCGCATTTGACTTAGCCTTTGATCTATTTGCGCTGCCGGGCACAACCTCGCGTTCAGCCCTTTTTCTAGGCATCAAAAAAAATTGCATTGGAGCTGAGTTCCACGGAACGCGGAGACAGGGCTTGGGTTATCTGGCGCTGGGTAGCGACAATACCGGTGGAACTTGAACGCCCCGGTGGAACTCGCCACTGACCGCATCGGAACCACGGAGGAAAGGCGCCATGTGGTTCACTCTCTTTTCGATCGCTGCTGCTGCTGCGATTTGCCTGAGTGTGGCGGCCGTCGTTCTTCAGGCAAGCCAAGGCGATGCATTGCGTAGCTAGTGCTGCGTCCTAACTGAGCAACTGTCCCTCGTGGGACAAAAATACGGGCGACAGCTCGCTGTCGCTCGATTTTTTTGTCTGGACCGCCTGATCGCGTTTACAGCGCGTTGCCGAGACGGAGCCCGGCTCGCAGGAACTTCTGCGGATCGACCGCATCGCCGTCGATGCGCGTCTCATAATGCAAATGCGGGCCGGTCGAGCGGCCGGTCGAGCCGACCCGGCCGATGATCTGGCCGATCTTGACCTGTTGTCCGACCTTCACTTCGATCTTCGACAAATGGCCGTAGCGCGTTGCGAAGCCGTTGCCGTGATCGACCTCGATCATGTTGCCATAGCCGCCGCTCCAGCCTGCGGACTCGACGGTGCCGTTAGCGGTGACGCGCACCGGATCGCCGGTCTCACTGCGGAAGTCGAGACCTGCGTGCATCGCGGGCCTGCCGAGGAACGGATCGGAGCGCACGCCGAAGCCCGACGACAGATCGATCTCGCCTTCGATCGGCTTTCGCACCGGCACTGCCGCCATGGTGCGCGTCAGCCGTTCGACGTCGGCGTGCGTCACCTGCACGCGATAGATCTGGCGCTCGAAGGTCGTGGCGTCCCGGCGCAGCGTGTAGGGAATGTAGGGGCCGCCGACGCCCGACGGGGGAGCTGCCAGCTTCTTTGCGTCCATGCCGAGGTCGGCCAGCACCCCACGCATACGCTTGGCCTTGGAGTCGTAGCGTTCCTCCAGGCTGTTGAGGGCAGCGGTCTGTCGCGCCTCGACGCGATCGAGCGAGGCGTTGAGGCGCGCGAGCACGCCCTCGACGCCGGAGGCGGGCCGGGGGGCGGTGGCAAAGCGCTTGATCGGCGATTGCGGCGGCTCGCGAGATTCAAGTCGCGCTTCGCGGTCGGGCGGCGCGTTGAAGATCACGGTGTCGCTGATTGGCGATGGGCGCGGCCGATCCTCAGATGGAGCGTCGTTGAGCGGCGCCGGGCGGTGGCGGCCGATCGAGCCGGTCGGCATGGCGTCGGGCAGCGTCGACATCGTCGTGGCGCGGTTCTCGAGCGCCGACTGCCGCCGCATGATCTGGTCGAGCTTCTGATCGAACTGCTCCTGATTGAGCAATTGCCGGCTGGTGATGCGATCGACCTGGGCACGCAGCTCCGCGATCCGGTCCTCGTAGGCGAACTGCTGCTCCTTCTGCCGGGCGATGAGCCGCGTCAGGACGTCGTCGTGAAAGGTGAAGTAGGTGCCGGTGGCGAGCGACCAGCCGGCCATGATCACGAGACTGCCGACCGCGATCCAGAACGTGACCGGCGCGATGCGGACCTGCCGGCCTGAATGGCCGAGCGTGTAGTCGGCCTTGCGTCCGTGGTGACGGGCAGGGGCGTGAGCCTGCATGTGGGCTTGGGCGTGAACTTGCGGATGCGCGTGCGTATAGGCGGCCGCCCGCGGCGCTGCTGCCTGCATGACGTGTCCGGAGTCGGCGCGGTATTGCTGCCCACTCGAGCGGTGCGACATCGACGCTCCCCAACCCGCAGGCCCGTTGTCCGGAACTGCATGCGTGAGGCTCGATTTCAGCCGCTCATGGTTAATATTTCCCCAAGGGAATCAGGAAAATCGGCACGGGCGGTAAACCAACCGTGCACCGCGCCTTTCCGTGCGTTTGGAGGGGGTTCTAGAGGGCCTTGGCGGCCACCAGCACCTCTTCGGCGTGACCCGCGACCTTCACCTTCTCCCAGATCTGGGCGATCTTGCCGTCAGGTCCGATCAGGTAGGTGTTGCGCAGGATGCCCATGTAGGTCCGGCCGTACATCGATTTCTCGGCCCAGACCCCGTAGGCATTGAGCATGTCGTGGGTCTCGTCGGAGGCAAGCGGGATCGCCAGGTCGTGCTTGGCCTTGAAGCGGTCCTGCTTTTTCACCGGATCGGCGGACACGCCCAGGACCGCCGTCTTGGCCCGGGCGAAGGCCGGAGCCAGCCGGGAAAAGTCCTTGGCCTCGATCGTGCAGCCGGGGGTGTCGGCTTTCGGATAGAAATACAGGACGAGCTTTTTGCCCTTGAAGTCGGCCAGCGAAACTTGGCCGCCCCCGTCGCGGGGGAGGCTGAAATCTGGGGCCTTGCGGCCCGCGGCAATCTTTGCGCTCATGAGGATACCTTGCGCCTTCCTTTCGTCGTTTTCACCGGTTCAATCTGATACGGGCATAGGGGCTTGAGGCACTGGTGGGACACGAGGATTTCGCAGGAAATCCTTGAGCCGCCATGGGAATCGGTTAGCCGGCAAGGCATGACACAGGCGGGCCCAAGGGCACGGGCTCCGAATCAATCCGGCGGACGAGGGGACGGCCGATCGGGCATGGCACGCAAGGATAGCAGTCCGCACATCGCGGCGCTCCAGGAAATGGAGGCGGCCCTCGATGAGCATCAGCGTACGCGGGTTCCGGCCGGCGTGAGCCGCCGCGCCCGAGTATGGCGGGGGCTGCGCCGTTTGGGCCTGCGCATGGCATATGGGCTGTCGCGGCTCGATCCATTCATTCTGTTCAGTCGCGAGCATCCAATCCTGCGCCGCGCCGCCATCGCGGCGGCGGTCGTGTTGACGGTGATTTTCACTGCCGGCGGACTGCTGTGGTGGCGATTGCTCAGCGGGCCGATTGCGCTCGATCTGGCCACGCCCTGGCTCACATCCGCGGTGGAGCAGAATTTCGGCAATCGCTATCGCATCGAGGTCGGTGGCACCGTGCTGGAACGCGACGCCCAGGGCCGCACCGCTCTCAGACTCCGCGACATCGTGTTGCGCGACACGACGGGCGCCTCGGTCGCAGTCGCCTCCAAGGCCGACATCGGCATTTCGGGGGCGAGCCTCCTGACCGGCAGCCCTCGCGTCGAGAGCTTCCGCCTGGTCGACGCCAATATGACGGTGCGCATCGACCCTGATGGGAAGATCAACGTCATCCTCGGCGGCGAGCGGCCGTTCAGCACCATTGCGCCGACGCCCGACGCGGCGCCGCAGGCGATGACAGCACCGTCGGCCGCCTCGCCGCGCGCCGAAACCCGTAGCGTTCCGGCGGCCCCGCCCAAGCCGGGCGACTTCACGTTGAAGACGATGGCCGAGCGTGGGCTTGCAGCCAACTTCACCGATCTCGTGCAGTGGGTCGACCGGCTTGGCGTGTTCGGCCTCGACAGCGAGAAGGGCGGCTTCGATGGCAACGCGCTCACCGACATCGGTATCGCCAACGGCAGCCTTTCGATCGACGATCGCAGAGACGGTCACGAATGGAAGCTCAGTGAAATCACGCTCAATTTGTCCCGCCCCAAATCGGGCGGCGCGGTGCTCGCGGTGCTGTCGGACAACAAAGAGCGTCCCTGGGCGCTGAGCGCCGCGCTGACGCCGGGCTTGCAAGGCAACCGGCGCTTCCAGTTCGAAGCCCGCAAGGTGCTGCTCGACGATCTGTTGGCGCTGCGCATGGCCGAGATGCGGCTGCGTTCCGACACGCTGATCTCGGCCTCGATCGATTCAGAGATCAGCCGCGACGGCACGCCGCAGACCGTTTCAGGGTCGGTCCTGGCGCAGGGCGGCTCGATCGGCGATCCGGCGGAGCCCGAGCATCAGATCCCGATCACGACCGCAGAGTTTGGCGTCGATTGGGATATCACGCGGCGCACGCTTCGCGTGCCGTTCAAGGTCACCGCGGGCGCCGCGCGTTACACGCTGCGTTCGGAGTTTGCCGCTCCGGCGCAGCCCGGCGGTGCCTGGCCGTTTGCGATCGGCGGCGGCTGGGTCGTGCTGGATCCGCTGACGCCTGACGACGATCCGTTCGTGCTCAAGCGCGTGGTGATCCGCGGCAACATCGATCCCAACCTGCAGCGCATCACGCTCGAACACGGCGACCTCGGCACCAAGGAACTCGGCGGCGGCCAGAACGACGGCGTGACCGTCGCGGTTTCCGGCAAGCTCGACTATGCGGGCGAGCCCCGGTTCGCCATCGGTCTCGCCGGCACTCCGATGTCGGCTCAGGCGCTGAAGCGGCTGTGGCCGTCCATCCTCGCGCCGAAGGTGCGCGATTGGGTGGTCGAACATGTGGTCAGCGGCACCGTTGACCGGGTCGACATCGCCGCGAACGCACCGGTCTCGGTGTTTCGTCCCGGCACGCCGCCGCTGCCCGAGGAGGCGCTGTCGATCGAGATGGCCGGCTCCGGCATTACGCTGCGGCCAGTCGCGGGCCTGCCGGCCATTCGCGACGCCGATCTCAATGTCCGCGTCAATGGCCGCAGCGCGAAGGTGACGCTCGGCAAGGGCACCATTGACGTCTCGCCCGGGCGGCGCCTCACGATGTCATCTGGCGTCTTCGAGGTGCCGAACATCCGTACACCGTCGCCACCGGCACGGGTCGGCTTCCGCATGGAAGGTTCGGTGCCCGCGGCGGCGGAACTGCTCGCGCTGGATCGGTTGCGCGAATTCTCCGGCGCGCCGTTCGATCCCGCGGCCACCCGTGGAACGTTGACCGCGCAGATACAACTCGGGCTGCCGCTGCGGCCGGACCTGCCGCCCGGTTCGACCGATTATGACATCACGGTCGATCTGGCGAATTTCAGCGCCGACAAAATGGTGTTTGGCCAGAAGGCCGAGGCGCAGGCGCTGCACGTGACCGCCAACAACCAGTCTTACGAGATCAAGGGCGACATGCGCGTCGCCGGCGCCCCGGGCTATGTCGAATACCGCAAGCTCAAGGGCGAGCCCGATGCCGAAGTGCGGCTGCAGGCGACGCTCGACGAGGGCGCGCGGTCTCGGCTTGGCATGGATCTCGGCAACGCGCTCTCCGGCGCGCTGCCGATGCGGCTGACCGGGCGCGTCGGCCAGGACGACCAGGGCGGGCGCTACAACGTCGAAGCCGATCTCACCGCGACCAAGATCGACAATCTGCTGCCGGGCTGGGTCAAGCCTCCGGGCAAGCAGGCGCGGCTCGCCTTCACGCTGACCCGCAACAACGGCGCGATGCGGTTTGACGATCTTCTGATCGACGGCCAGGGCGTGCTGGCCAAGGGATCGCTGGAGCTCGACGGCAACGGCGACCTGCAATCCGCGAACCTGCCGGTTTTCGCGACCTCCGACGGCGACAAAGCCAGCGTCAAGGTCGACCGTAGCGCCGACGGCGCCTTGCGCGTCGTGGTGCGCGGCGACGTGTTCGACGGCCGCAACTTCATCAAGACCGCCATGGCTGGGCCTTCGGATCCGAAGGCCAAAGCGCGTTATCCCGATCTCGATCTCGACGTGAAGCTCGGCGTGATCGCCGGCCACTACGGCGAGACCGTTCGCGGCCTCGACTGGCGCATGTCGCGCCGCGGCGGCCGCGTCCGCACCTTCACGCTCAACGCCAAGATCGGCCGCGATACGCCGCTGATCGGCGAGATGCGCACCCGCGTCGCCAACGGCCGTCCGGTGATCTATTTCGAGACCAACGACGCCGGCGCGCTGTTCCGCTTCGTCGACGTTTATCCGCGCATGATCGGCGGCCGGATGTGGATCGGCATGGACCCGCCGTCGCAAGATGCCGCTCCGCAGGAGGGCATCATCAACGTTTCGAGCTTCGCGATCCGTGGCGAAGGCGCGCTCGATCGTGTCGTGGCCGGCCAGCAGAATGGCATACAGCATCCCGACAACATCGAGTTCGGTCAGGCGCGCGCCGATTTCACCCGCACGTCGGGCCGCATGATCATCAGGGACGGTGTGCTGAAGGGGCCGGTGCTGGGCGCCACCGTCGAAGGCGCCATCGACTACGCCCGCGATCAGGTGAACGTGCGCGGCACGCTGGTGCCGCTCTACGGCCTCAACAACATGTTCGGTCAGATTCCTGTGATCGGGACGCTGCTCGGCGGCGGCAGCAACGAAGGCATTTTCGGCATCACCTACGAGGTGACCGGTCCGACTGCAAATCCGCGTCCGATGGTCAATCCGATCTCGGCCATCGCGCCGGGCATCCTGCGCAAATTCTTCGATTTCCGCGAGATGCCGGATCGTGACCGCGCTTTCGCCGAACCATCGATGCGCTAGGGTCTGATTCAATGTCGTTGAATCAGACCTGTCGCTTGTTCTCTTGTTTGGGCATGATCTTCTCCGAAAAC
Source organism: Rhodoplanes sp. Z2-YC6860 (assembly GCF_001579845.1). GTDB lineage: Bacteria > Pseudomonadota > Alphaproteobacteria > Rhizobiales > Xanthobacteraceae > Z2-YC6860. The sequence goes on along the minus strand of NZ_CP007440.1, from coordinate 5,019,592 downwards.
CGCTTCACACTTTTCGGGATCATGCCCTAACGTTCACTTTGCGCTCTTAGCCTTGCGCTGCACCAACACCACGCCGATCGCCGTCACGACAAAGCCCGCGATCTGGATCGCCGAGATGGTCTCGCCGAAAGCGAAATAGGCCATCGTCGCGGACACCGGCGGCACCAGATAGATCAGCGAACTCGCGCGCGCCGCTTCGCCGCGCTGGATGAGGAACAGGAGTGCCATCGTGGCGCCGACGGCGAGCGCTAGCACCGACCAGGCATAGACGGCGATCAGCACAGGCTGCCAATTTACGTCGCCATGCTCCAGCGCCAACGCGCCGATCAACGGCGGGATGAACGCACCGGCAAACAGCAGTGCGGTCCGGGTCCACGCGTCACCGGTGTGAGCGAAGCGTTTCTGATAGAGCGAGCCATAGGCCATCGAGGCCACGCCCGCGAAGGCCGCCGCGATCAGGCCGAGCGAAGCGCCCGCCGTGGCGGCAAGCTTCGGGCTCACCACCAACGCGACGCCGGCAAGGCCGATCGCGATCCCGGTCCACTGCAGGCCGCCGAGCATCTCACCCAGCATGAAGACGCCAAGCATAGCAACGATTGCGGGTTGAAGTCCGCCGATCAGCGCCCCGATCCCGGCCGGCAGACCGTGGTACACCGCCCAATAGAGGAGGCCGATCGAGAAGCCCTGCAGCAGCGCGCCGCTCCACAGCAGCCCCGCAATATCGGCGGGCTTGCGTGGCCAAGGGTGTCGAATGGCGATTGCGACCAGCACAACGAGGGCGCCGGCGTTACGGAGTGCAACGAAGGTCAACGGCTCGCTGGTGCGCTCGAAGGCGCGCGGCACGACGAAGCCCGAGGCCCAGCACGAACAGCACCGGGATGCTGGCAATCAGCCAGGAATGGCCGCTGCGAGCCTGCGGCGACGGCGAGATTTTCGAGGCGAGTTCCATGGCGCTGTCCTGGTGGACAACGCCCGAGTGCTGAGCTCGTTTCCGCTAGATCGGCTTGATGAGCACATGGCGCTTGCGGCCGAGCGACAGCTTGATCACGCCCTCCGGCGTGAGATTGCCGGCCGTGAGCATCATCTTCTCGTCGGTGACCGCGACGTCATTGACGCGAAGTCCGCCCCCCTTGATCTGGCGCCGCGCGTCGCCGTTCGAGCTTGCAAGACCGGCACGCACGAAGGCGCTGAGCACACCGAGGTTGGCCATCTCGGCGCTGGCGACTTCGATGGTCGGAAGGTTCTCTGCGAGCGTGCCTTCCTCGAAGGTCTGGCGTGCGGTGTTGGCCGCGTCATCAGCCGCCGAACGACCGTGCATCATTGCGGTCGCTTCGGTCGCGAGAACCTTCTTGGCTTCGTTGATCTCCGAACCTTGCAGCGCGGCAAGGCGGGCGATCTCGTTGAGAGGCAGCACAGTGAACAGCTTGAGGAAGCGCGCCACATCGCCGTCCTCGGTGTTGCGCCAGAACTGCCAGTATTGATACGGGCTCATCAGGTCGGCGTTGAGCCACACCGCGCCAGCCGCGGTCTTACCCATCTTTGCGCCGGAACTGGTGGTGATCAGCGGCGCGGTGAGCGCGAACAGCTGCGCCTCGCGCATCCTTCGGCCGAGATCGATGCCGTTGACGATGTTGCCCCACTGGTCGGAGCCGCCCATCTGCAGCACGCAGCCAGTGCGCTTATTCAGCTCGACGAAATCATAGGCCTGCAGGATCATGTAGTTGAATTCGAGGAATGACAGCTCCTGCTGACGGTCGATGCGCAGCTTCACCGAGTCGAAGGACAGCATGCGGTTGACCGAGAAGTGCCGGCCGACGTCGCGCAGGAAGTCGATGTAGTTGAGCGTGTTCAGCCAATCGGCATTGTTGGCCATGATGGCGTTGCCGCCCGCACCCTCGAACTTCAGGAACTTGGAGAAGGTCTGGCGGATGCTCGCAAGGTTGGCGTTGATCACCTCATCGGTCAGCACCCGGCGGGTTTCGTCCTTGCCGGATGGATCGCCAACCCGCGTGGTGCCGCCGCCCATCAGCGCGATCGGTCGGTGGCCGGTCTGCTGGAGCCAATGCAGCATCATGGTCGGCAGCAGATGGCCGATGTGCAGCGAGGGCGCCGTGCAGTCGTAGCCGATATAGGCGGTGATCGGCTGCGATTTCGCCAACTGGTCGAGCGCGTCCGGCTCGGAGACCTGGTGAATAAACCCACGCTCCGCCAGGACGTTGAGGAAATCGGACTTGTAGGCGCTCATCGGTGTGGTCCGGCTATGTCTGCTGCGCGGCTGGTGTAACAGGTCCGGCCTAGGATTCAACGGCTGGAACCGGGCGCTTTCCGCGGCTGTCCCAGCACCGGCCGGGTGCCCAGGCCGGCAGGCATGCCCCCCGATGCATGGTCGCCGCTGCGGTGGAACGGCCTTTGCATTTCGAGGCTCGACCGGAAATCCGAAAGTCGAGATATCACATGCAATCTGCCAATCGTTCGACCGCCAAGCTCCCCGTGCTCACCCGCCGTGCAGCGTGCCTTGGAATGGGCGCTGCACTGCTGTCGCCTTTGGCCGCTTCGGCATCCGACGGCACGTGGCCGACGCGTGCCGTCACCGTGGTGGTGCCTTATGCGCCAGGCGGCAACACCGACATGATGGCGCGGCTCGCCTCGCAGTACATGTCCGAGAAACTCGGCCAACCTTTCGTGGTGGAGAACCGGGCCGGCGGTGGCGGATCGGTCGGAGCGGTGGCGGTCGCGAAGGCGCAACCCGACGGCTACACGCTCCTGTTCGGCGCTTCGACGCAGATCATCAACATCCCGATGCTGCAGAAGGTGAGCTACGATCCCGAGAAGGAGCTCATGCCGATCAGCATCTTCGGCGCGGGCCCTTATCTGCTCGGCATCAAGGCATCGCTGCCGGTGAACACGCTCGCCGAGTTCATCGCTTACGTGAAAGCCAATCCGGGCAAGCTGAACTATTCGACCGCCGGCGTCGGCGGCAATGTGCACCTCAACACCGCGTTGTTCATCTCACGGGCCGGCCTCGACATGGTGGCCGTGCCCTACAAGAGCGGCGCGCCGGCGATGGCTGCGCTGGTCGCGGGCGAGGTCGAGATGTATTTCGGCAATGCGTCTGAATTGATGCAGCAAGCCGACAGCAAGCTGATCAAGATTCTCGCCGTGTCGACCTTGCAGCGGCTGCCGCAACTCCCCAATGTGCCGACAGTGGCAGAGAGCTATCCAGGCTTCGACACATCGTCATGGAACGGCTTCTTCGCACCGACCGGCACATCGCAGCAGATCGTCGATATCGTGGCGCGTGAGACAACAGCCGCGGCCAAGGAGCCAGCGATCGTCGAGCGGCTGAACAATCTTGCGATTCTGCCGTTCGGTACGACACCGGGCGAATTTCGCAACGTGATCGCGTCGTCGCGTGTCGCCAACCGTCAGGCCATGAAGGCGGCGGGCCTGCCGATCATCGAATAGCCTTGGCGCAACGCCTCAGGTCGTCTCGACCTTGCGCTCGATGTTCAGGCGCTTGTCGAGATATTCGCTGACCGACTGCATCAGCGGTTCGACGCGGCTGTCGAAGAAGTGGTTGGCGCCGGGGATCACCTTCTGCTCGATGACGATGCCCTTTTGCGTCTTGAGCTTCTCGACGAGGCCGGTGACGTCCTTGTGCGGGACCACGGCGTCCTTGTCGCCGTGCACGATCAGGCCGGACGACGGGCAGGGGGCGAGGAACGAGAAGTCATAAAGGTTGGCGGGCGGCGCGATCGAGATGAAGCCCTCGATCTCGGGCCGCCGCATCAGGAGCTGCATGCCGATCCAGGCGCCGAACGAGAAGCCCGCGATCCAGCACGAGCGCGCCTCGGGGTTGATCGACTGCGCCCAGTCGAGCGCCGACGCCGCGTCCGACAATTCGCCCTGACCGTGGTCGAACGAGCCTTGGCTGCGTCCGACACCGCGGAAGTTGAAGCGGATGGCGGCGAATCCGCGATGCACGAAGGCGTAGTAGAGTTGGTAGATGATCTGATGGTTCATCGTACCGCCGAACTGCGGATGCGGATGCAGCACGATGGCGATCGGCGCATTCTTCTTCGGGGCCGGGTGATAGCGGGCTTCGATACGGCCGGCGGGTCCGGTGAAGATGACCTCGGGCATGGCAAACCTCGATCCGCGCTGGTCCGGCGGCGGCACTTGGGCCGCGCTCGGATGTGACTTCAGGGCGCGCGCTTGACGCCGGTGGCGTGCGCACGTAACTCACCGAAACTATTGCTGAAACTCGGGGCGTTTCGCTGTTCGGCGCACCGGGCGGAAGGATAACCGCCCAGTCGGGCGGCGGGTTCTAACACGATCCAGGGTGCAAAAAGCAAGTAAAATGAGCGCGGTCAGGGACTTGGCTCCTGCGGCTCATCAGACACGACGTTAGGAACTCCGATTGATGCCGAGCCACGCTTACTTCGACTGGAACGCGACCGCGCCGCTCCGCCCGGAAGCGAAGGCCGCGGTCGTGGCTGCGCTTGAGGTGACCGGCAACCCATCGTCGGTCCACGCCGCAGGCCGGGCGGCGCGGCGGCTCGTTGAGGAGGCACGCGAGCAGGTCGCGGCCCTGGTCGGGGCGACGCCCCGCGAGGTGGTGTTCACGTCGGGCGGCACGGAGGCCAACGCACTGGCGCTATCGCCGGCACTGGGCGACACGCTGCTGGTTTCGACAATCGAGCATCCGTCGGTCCGAAGCGGCGGGCGGTTTGCCACGGTCGAGGATGTGCCCGTGACTGGCATTGGTGTGGTCGACCTCGCGGCGCTGGAAGGACTGTTGCAGGGCCGCAACCGGCCGCTGCTGTCCCTGATGCTCGCCAACAACGAAACCGGCGTCATCCAGCCGGTCGCGGAAGCCGCCGCCCTCATTCATGCTGCGGGAGGGCTCCTGCACGTCGACGCCGTCCAGGGACCGGGGCGGATTGCCTGCGACTTCAAGGCGCTGGGCGCCGATCTTATGACGCTGTCTTCGCACAAGATCGGTGGTCCGCAGGGGGCGGGCGCGCTGATTGTCCGCGACGATCTGGCGGTGGATGCGCTCCTGAAGGGCGGCGGCCAGGAGCGTGGGGCCCGGGCCGGCACCGAGAATGTGGCGGGCATCGCGGGCTTTGGCGCGGCCGCCGAGGCGGTCCGGCAGGGCTGGGCGGCCGAGGCTGCCCGCATGGCGGCCTTGCGCGACGAAATCGAGGCCGGAATCAAGGCCGTGGTGCCGAAGGCCGTGATCTTTGGCGCCGAAGCCCCCAGGCTCCCCAACACCACTCTGTTTTCGGCGCCGGGTATGAAGGCCGAAACCGCTGTGATCGCCTTCGATCTGGAAGGCGTCGCGGTCTCGTCCGGCTCGGCCTGTTCATCCGGAAAGGTCGCCCCGTCGCACGTTTTGGCCGCCATGGGTGTCGAACCGGAGTTTGCGCGTGGCGCAATCCGGGTAAGTCTCGGGTATGCAACCTCCGGTGAGCATGTTGGGACCATTCTAAATGCTTGGGAGAAACTCGCGAACCGCCTATATAAGGCGGGAAACCATCAGGAAATCGCCGCCTAAGGCGGGGGTCGCCAACCGGAAAACGAACCGACCATAACCGACAATCCAACCCACGGGCCTTGACCCCGTGAGCGGAGGGAAAAGTGCCGGCAGTGCAAGAGACGATCGAGCGGGTTCGCCGCATCGACGTCGACCAATACAAGTACGGATTCGTCACAGACATCGAATCCGACAAGGCCCCCAAGGGCCTGTCCGAAGATATCGTCCGTTTCATCTCGGCCAAAAAGAATGAGCCAGAGTGGATGCTGGCGTGGCGGCTCGACGCCTATCGCCGCTGGCTCACCATGAAGGAGCCGACCTGGGCGCGGGTCCACTACAACAAGATCGACTATCAGGACCTCTATTATTATGCGGCGCCGAAAAAGAAGGCCGGTCCGAAGTCGCTAGACGAGATCGACCCGGAAATCCTCAAGACCTACGAGAAGCTCGGCATTCCGCTCCGCGAGCAGAAGATTCTGGCCGGCGTGGTCGAAGAGCCGGCTGACGGCCAAGATTCCGAGGGAGCGCCTGCGAATGGCAACGGCGCCCGCAAGGTCGCGGTCGATGCCGTGTTCGACTCGGTTTCGGTCGCAACCACGTTCCAGGCGGAGCTGAAGAAGGCCGGCGTGATTTTCATGCCGATCTCCGAGGCGCTCCGCGAACACCCCGATCTGGTGAAGAAGTACATCGGCACCGTGGTGCCGGCCTCGGACAACTTCTTTGCCACGCTCAACTCCGCGGTGTTCTCCGACGGCTCGTTCGTCTACGTGCCGCCGGGCGTGCGTTGCCCGATGGAACTGTCGACCTATTTCCGCATCAACGAGAAGAACACCGGCCAGTTCGAGCGCACGCTGATCATCGCCGACAAGGGCTCGTACGTAAGCTATCTGGAAGGCTGCACCGCGCCGCAGCGCGACGAGAACCAGCTTCACGCCGCGGTGGTTGAGCTCGTCGCGCTCGACGACGCCGAGATCAAATACTCGACCGTGCAGAACTGGTATCCGGGCGACGCCGAGGGCAAGGGCGGCGTCTACAACTTCGTCACCAAGCGCGGCGACTGCCGCGGCGCGAACTCGAAGATCTCCTGGACCCAGGTCGAGACCGGTTCGGCGATCACCTGGAAGTATCCGAGCTGCATCCTGCGCGGCGACAACTCTCGCGGCGAGTTCTACTCGATCGCGATCAGCAATGGCCGCCAGCAGGTCGACAGCGGCACCAAGATGCTGCATCTCGGCCGCAACACCACGAGCCGGATCATCTCGAAGGGCATCTCGGCGGGCAAGTCGAACAACACCTATCGCGGGCAAGTGATGGCGCACCGTCGCGCCAAGGGCGCGCGCAACTTCACCAATTGCGACTCGTTGCTCATCGGCGACCAGTGCGGCGCGCACACCGTGCCCTATATCGAGGCGAAGAACTCCTCGGCGGTGATCGAGCACGAGGCCACCACCTCGAAGATCTCCGAAGAGATGCTGTTCTACTGCCGCCAGCGTGGGCTTTCCGCCGAGGAAGCGGTGGCGCTGGTGGTCAACGGCTTCGTCAAGGACGTGCTCCAGCAGCTGCCGATGGAGTTCGCGGTCGAGGCGCAGAAGCTCATCTCGATCAGCCTCGAAGGCTCGGTCGGTTAGGCGCGATGTCGGGTCGGGGACGGTTCGATGTCGGCGCTCGATAAAGCGGTCGCGGAGCTCGAGGCCAAGCGCGCCAAGGACGAGGACGCTCGTCGCGCCCGACAGGACGCGGCCAGCGCATTTCTGAAGGAGTTCTTCGAGGCCGATCTCGTGCCGTCCACGAAACTCAAGGACAACGGCGTGCAGGCGGTTTTCGACGGCAAAAGGATCCTTCTGCAGAGGCCCGAAGAAGGCGTCTACGCGGAAGGCATGATGATCGTGGTCGGCGAGCAGGGCGAGATCGATGTGAACGGGCGTTCGCTCGGTCCGGTCGGAACAGCCGACAAGGTGACGAAGAAGAATGAGCTGATTGTTGAGATCATCTCGCATTTCAGCTTGTAGGTAAGGATAAACGAAGTGCCGATGCTTGAAGTCAAAAATCTGCACGTCACGGTCGACGGCAAGCAGATCCTGAACGGTGTCAATCTCGCGGTGAACAAGGGCGAGGTGCACGCCATCATGGGCCCGAACGGATCGGGCAAATCCACGCTGTCCTACGTGATGGCCGGCAAGCCGGGCTATGAGGCGACCGAAGGCGAAATCCTGCTCGACGGCGAGAACCTGCTGGAGATGGAGGCCGACGAGCGCGCTGCGAAGGGCCTGTTCCTGGCGTTCCAGTATCCGCTGGAAATCCCCGGCGTCGCCACCATGACGTTCCTGCGCACTGCGCTGAACGCGCAGCGCAAGGCGCGCGGCGAGGCTGAGCTGTCGACACCCGAGTTCATGAAAAAGGTCCGCGACGCCGCGGCCAAGCTCGAGATCAATCCGGAGATGCTGCGCCGTGCCGTGAACGTCGGCTTCTCGGGCGGCGAGAAGAAGCGCAACGAGGTCCTGCAGATGGCGCTGCTTGCGCCGCGGCTCTGCGTGCTCGACGAGACCGACTCCGGCCTCGACATCGATGCGTTGAAAGTCGTTTCCGAAGGCGTCAACCGGCTGCGCTCGCCCGAGCGCGCCATGATTGTCATCACGCACTACCAGCGGCTGCTCGACCACATCGTGCCGGACGTGGTGCACGTGCTCTCGCGCGGTCGCATCGTGAAGACCGGCGGCAAGGAGCTGGCGCTGGAGCTCGAGGCGCGGGGCTACGCCGAATACCAGGATGAGGCCGCGCTCGCGTCATGAATGCCGAAGTCCTCTCCATGAAGACCGGTGCCGAGCTGGCGCTCGCGGACGCCTATGCGGCCGCGAAGGCCAGGCTTCCCGGCGACGGCAAGGTCGCCGCGCTCCGTGAGGCCGCATTCAAGCAATTCGACGCGGCGGGCCTGCCGAGCTGGCGTGTCGAGCAGTGGCACTACACCGACCTGCGTGGGCTTCTCCGCGAGGCGCGGCCGCTGGCCGGCGCGCCTGACGCGGCAGCGATGGCGCGCGCCAAGGATGCCGGACGTCTCGTCGGCGATATCGACGTGCAGCGCATCGTGTTCGTCGACGGCGCCTTTGCGCCGGAACTGTCGGACATGGACAAGCTCTCGCCTGGGCTGACCATCCGGCCGATGGGCGAGGCGCTCGCCGCAGGTGATCCGCTGATCGCTGCCAATCTTGGCAAGGTCGTGCCGGCCGAGCGTGAGGGCGTGATCGCGCTCAACACCGCGCTGATGCGCGACGGCGTGCTCATTCACGTCGCGAAGGGCGCGACGGTCGAGCATCCGATCCACCTCGTGTTCGCCGCGACCGGGGCCAAGCCATCGTCGGTGTTCACCCGGTCTCTGGTGGTGATCGAGCAGGGCGCTCGCGCCATGATCGTGGAGAGCCACGAAGCCACCGCGGCGCATCAGATCAACACCGCCATCGAACTCGTGGTCGGCGACAACGCCCATGTCGACCACATCAAGATCACGGCGGGGCCGGACGATCTCGTCCATGTGGCCTCGCTGATGGCTGCGGTCGGTGCACACGCGCGGCTCAACGACTTCACCTTCAACATCGGCGGCGGGCTTGTCCGCAACCAGCTGTTCGTTCGCTTCGATGGCGAGGGCACGGTGGCAAACCTCCGCGGCGCGAGCCTGCTCAAGGGCAAGCAGCACGCCGACACGACACTGCTCGCCGATCACAAGGCCAAGGGCTGCCAGAGCCGCGAGATGTTCGCCTCGGTGCTCGACGGCGACAGCCGTGGCGTGTTCCAGGGCAAGATCGTCGTGCAGCCGCGCGCCCAGCAGACCGACGCCAAGATGATGACGCGCTCGCTGCTGCTCTCGGAAACCGCCGAGGCCGATAGCAAGCCCGAGCTCGAAATCTTCGCCGACGACGTGCAGTGCGGCCACGGCGCCACGGCCGGCGCGCTCGACGAGGACCTCAAATTCTATCTGATGGCGCGCGGCATCCCCGAGACCGAAGCGGAGTCGCTTCTGGTCCAGGCCTTCATCGGCGAAGCCGTCGAAGGCATCGAGCATGCCGGTCTGCGCGACGCGCTGATGGAGCAGGTCGTGGCCTGGCTCCGGGCGCGAGGGACGTGAACCATGTCTTCCGAAGCATTGCATCCGGCAGTCAGCAACGGCGCTTATGACGTGAACCGCATCCGCGAGGATTTCCCGATCCTCGGCATGCAGGTCTATGGCAAGCCGCTCGTCTATCTCGACAACGCCGCGTCGGCGCAGAAGCCCAAGGCCGTGCTCGATCGCATCCAGCAGGCCTACACGTCCGAATACGCCAACGTGCATCGCGGGCTGCATTATCTCGCCAACGCTGCGACCGAGGGCTACGAGGGCGCGCGTGAGACGGTGCGGGCGTTCCTCAACGCCGCGCGGCCGGAAGAGATCATCTTCACCCGCAATGCCACCGAAGCCATCAATCTGGTCGCCTACACGTTCGCGAAAGAACGCGTGAAGGCCGGCGACGAGATCGTGCTTTCGATCATGGAGCACCATTCCAACGTGGTGCCGTGGCACTTTCTGCGCGAGCGGCAGGGCGCAGTGCTGAAGTGGGCGCCTGTCGACGAGGAGGGCAATTTCCTCATCGACGAGTTCGAGAAGCTCCTGAGCCCGCGCACCAAGCTGGTTGCGATCACCCACATGTCCAACATGCTCGGCACCGTGGTGCCAGTAAAGGACGTGGTGAAGCTCTGCAAGGCGCGCGGCATTCCGGTGCTGGTCGACGGCAGCCAGGGCGCGGTCCATCTCGACGTGGACGTGCAGGACATCGGTTGCGATTTTTACGTCTTCACCGGCCACAAGGTTTACGGCCCCTCGGGCATCGGCGCGCTGTACGGCCGCTACGATCTGCTGGCCGAGATGCCGCCGTTCAATGGTGGCGGCGAGATGATCCGCGACGTGTTCGAGGATCGTGTCACCTATGGCGATCCGCCGCACCGCTTCGAGGCCGGAACGCCCCCGATCGTGCAGGCGATCGGGCTCGGCGCCGCGATCGATTACATGAACTCGATCGGCAAGGCGCGCATTCGTGCTCACGAGCATGCGGTGTCGACCTACGCCCACGAGAAGCTTCGCGAGATCAACTCGATCAAGATTTTCGGCAACGCGAGGGACAAGGGTCCGATCCTGTCCTTCGAGATGAAGGGCGCGCATCCGCACGATGTTGCGACCATCATCGACCGCGCCGGCGTCGCGGTGCGGGCCGGCACGCATTGCGTGATGCCGCTGCTGCATCGTTACGGCGTGACGGCGACCTGCCGCGCGTCGTTCGGGCTCTACAACACCAAGGACGAGGTCGACAGCCTCGCCCGCGCGCTGGTTAAAGCGCAGGAGATATTCGCATGAGCGACGAACCGATCCGCCAACGCGAGGACGTCGAGATCGAGAGCAAGGCGACTTCGCTGCCCGAAGGCGAGCTTGCGCGCATGAGCGACGACATCGTCGCGGCGCTGAAGACCGTCTACGACCCGGAAATCCCGGCCGACATCTACGAGCTTGGCCTGATCTACCGGGTCGATATCGAAGACGACCGCTCGGTGAAGGTCGACATGACGCTGACCACGCCGAACTGCCCGTCGGCGGCGGAATTGCCGCAGATGGTCGAAAATGCCGTTGCGGCCGTGCCGGGCGTCAGCAGCGCCAAATGCAACGTGGTGTGGGATCCGCCGTGGGATCAGAGCCGGATGTCCGACGAAGCGCGGCTCGTTCTCAACATGTGGTGAGTTGCGCGACTCTCGAAGGCGACTTACATATATTGGGCAAGCGATTGATTGATTTGAGTTATTGCAATTCTCAAGTTTGGTACGAGATGTGCTTCGTGGCTTGAAGCAGGAGATGGATGTTATGGCCCGGCCAAGACCCCAGGTGATGCGCCTTTCCGAGGCCGCTGCTGCGCGGATCAAGGAACTGATGGCCAAGTCCGACCGCCCGATTGCAGGTCTCCGCGTCGGCGTGAAGAACGGCGGCTGCGCCGGCATGGAATACACCATGGAATATATCGAGCAGATCGCACCCGCCGACGAAGTGGTCGAGGACAAGGGTGTCAAGCTCGTGGTCGATCCCAAGGCAGTGTTGTTCCTGCTCGGCACCGAGATGGATTGGAAGGTCGGCAAGCTGTCGTCGCAGTTCGTGTTCAACAATCCGAACCAGACCTCGGCCTGCGGTTGCGGCGAGTCCGTGCTGCTGACACCGGCCAAGCCCGAGGGCGCCGAGGCGCATTAGCCAGCGTGGCCAGTCGAGCGGAGTCGTGAGCGGCGCCGATTCCGAATACCTCGCTGAATTGTTCGCCGGCTTTGGGCCGGTCTCGGTGCGCCGTATGTTCAGCGGTGCCGGCGTCTTTGCCGACGGGCTGATGATCGCGCTCGTGGTCGATGGCGTGATCTTTCTCAAGGCCGACGAAGAGACCATCCCTCAGTTCGAAGGCGAGGGACAGTCGCCGTTCAGCTACCAGCGCAAGGGCGGCCGGCGCACCATCATGTCGTACTGGCGGATGCCGGAGCGGCTGTACGACGATCCCGACGAGCTTGCGGTTTGGGCGCGCCGTTCGATGGCGGTGGCGCAGCGAAGCGGCGCGAAGGCCAGGCGGCCGAAATCCATTCTCAAGAAACCAGCTCTCAAGAAGAAATCGGCCGCTAAAAAGTCAGCCAGGAAACCAACTCGGAAACGGCGATAACGTTTCTACGTTCCGTGTCGCGCGATGAGTTGCCGGGCAACGTCATTGAGGTCGTTGCCGATAATCTGTGGCTGCGGGCCCACGCCCAGGACATCGTTGCCGACGCGTTTGATCAGCGCAGCCTCCCAGCCCGCCGCGACGGCGCCCAGGGTGTCCCAGGTGTGGCAGGCGATGAGGCAGAACTCCGAAGGCTTGGCTCCGAGTTCTTTCTCGACGTAAGCGTAAGCCTCACGCGACGGCTTGTGGTGCTTTACGCCATCCGCGCTGAAACGCCGTTCGAACAGATCGACGATGCCGCCATGCTCGAGCTGGCGGGTTTGCACTTCCAGCAGATTGTCGGTGAGGGTGAAGAGGCGGAAACCAGCATCACGCAGCCTGCGAAGCGCCGCCGGCACCTCGGGATGCGGCGGCATCGTCGAGAATTTATCCGTCAGCTCCTTCTTGTCCGTGTCTCCGATTCTGATGCCGCGTGTGTCCGCCAGCATTTTCATCACCGCGGCTCCGATATCGGTGAAGGGCACGTAGCAGCCGGCCACGGTCAGCGCCGCCGAATACATGATGAAGTTGGCAAACCACAAGCGCATCGCGCTTTTCTCGCCGAAGATGCGCTCGAAGATAGGCTCCATCGTTGCAAGATCGAGCAGTGTTTCGTTGACGTCGAAGACGATCAGGGGGAGGGCAGCCATGGTCTTGGACTCCTGGATGTTGTCGCCCCTCAGCCTGTCAGCGATTTATTTTTCAGTCGGTTGCGGTGCGCGGCCTGCTTCGCGCGATTGCCGCAGATCGCCATGCTGCACCATCGCCGCGCCCGCCGCCGCGTATGGTCCGCGAACATCAGCGTGCAGCCATATCCCTCGCACGCTTTGACGTGGGTGAAGTCTTCTTCGCAGACGAATTTCGCCAGCGCTTCGCCGATCGGCAGCAGCAGGGACTCCGGTGATCGCCAGCGCCGCACGACCTGCAGTTCGAGGCGATCGCCATCGCGGTGCCGATGCCGCAATATCCGGCTGAACGTCTCGTCGCGCTCCAGGAGCTCGTTCAGGGGGGCGAGTTCGCTGAGGGCCCTGGCGGTGAGCGGCCGGCCCATATGCTTACGGACAAAGCCACGGAACCACTCGCGCAGGGCGCGTGCCTGATCCGCCACCTTGTCCAACTCTCCCGGCATCGCACGTGCCTTCAATTCATCGAGTGCATCCGCCGGCACGAGCTTGGCCTGAGCCAGCCACTCCAACAGGCTGTCGCCGCTGTCGATCCAATCCACCGGCGTGTCGACTGGTGTCGCGACGGAGTTCAGGAAATCGAGGCCGAGCGCATCGGCCACGAAGATTGCAGGCGGTTTGTGTTCCAAAGGTCGGCCCCTAACACAAGCACGTAACCTGCCGGAAGACCGTTGACAAGTTATGGCTTCTCTGGTCATAACCTGTCAAAATGTATTTTGCAGGTTACTAAGGGGCGGCGTTCGAGATCGCGAGAGCTGCAAATGGCAATTAAGGACGTGAGCGTGGTGCTGGCCCATGGCGCCTGGGCGGATGGATCGAGCTGGGCGCGGGTCCTCACCGCTTTGAAGGCGGAAGGGGCGACGGTGTTGGCGGCGCCACTGCCGCTGACGTCTCTGGCCGACGACGTGGCCGCCCTCAACCGCAGCCTGGATCGGACCGAGGGCCCGATCGTGCTGGCGGGACATGCCTACGCCGGCGCGGTCATTGCGCTCGCGCGTCCCGCGCGCATCAAAGCGCTGGTCTACGTCACTGCGCTCGCGCCGGATCAGGGCGAGAAGGTCGCCGATGTGTTCTATCGCACAACGCCCCATCCACAGGCGCCGAAGCTTGCGCCGGACGGCAATGGGTTGATCTGGCTGCCCGAGAATGCCTTCGCGACGGCGTTTGCGCAGAACGCATCCGCCGAAGATCGCGCGGTGCTCGCGGCCGTGCAGCGGCCGATTTCGCTGAACTGCATCACCGTTCCGGTGGGGCGTCCGCTTTGGAAAGACGTCCCGAGCTGGTTTCTGGTTGCCGAGCACGACCGGATGATCGTGCCTGAGACACAGCGCTTTATGGCCGCGCGCATGAAGGCGACGGTGAAGGCGCATGACGTCGATCACACGCCGAGCGTCACCGCGCCCGCGGTGGTCGTCGACATCATCCGCGACGCGATCCGCGCGGTGACTGTTTGAGTAGTGAAAACCGGTTACGAACAGAGGAGAGGTCGATGGCTCCGATTCAATATCGAACAGCCGATGTCGATGGCTTCAGGATTTTCTATCGCGAGGCAGGGCAAGCCGGCGCACCGAAGCTTTTGCTTCTGCACGGCTTCCCGAGTGCGGGTCACATGTTCCGGGACCTGATCCCGCTCTTGGCCGACAGATTTCACATTGTCGCGCCGGACCTGCCGGGATTTGGCCAGTCCGATATGCCGCCGCGAGGGACATTCAATTACACGTTCGACAACATTGCCCGCACGATCGAGCGCTTGACCGAAGTCATCGGCTTCGACCGCTTCGCGGTCTACGTCTTCGACTACGGCGCGCCGACGGGTTTCAGGCTCGCCGTCCGTCATCCTGAACGGATCTCCGCGATCATTTCGCAGAACGGCAACGCGTATCTGGAAGGCTTGAGCGACGGTTGGAATCCGATCCGGGCGTATTGGAAGGAGCCATCCGAGGCAAATCGCAAGGCGCTCCGCGCTTTCCTGACGCCGGAAACCACGCGCTGGCAGTACACCCACGGCGTGTCCGATCCGACGCGCGTGTCGCCAGATGGCCAGAACCTCGACAATTTCTATTTGGCTCGACCCGGGGCGGACGAGGTGCAGCTCGATCTGTTCGGCGACTACAAGAGCAACATCGCGATGTATCCCGCATTCCAGGAGTACTTCCGCACTCACAAGCCGCCGTTTCTGGCGGTGTGGGGCAAGAACGATCCATTCTTCCTGCCGCCGGGCGCCGAGGCGTTCAAGCGCGACAATCCCAAAGCGGTCGTTCGCTTCTTCGACACAGGCCACTTTGCGCTCGAGACGCACGCCCGCGAAATCGCCGACAGCATTCGCGATTTCCTGAAGTGATCGAAGGAGCCCGGAATATGTCGAAATCCGTCGCGATCGTCACCGGCGCGAGCTCGGGTATCGGAAAGGCGACGGCGTTGCGGCTGGCGCGCGACTTCGGCGCCATTGTCCTTGTCGCCCGCAGCGGCGAGAAGCTGGCCATGGCTGGCCGGGAGGTCCAAGCGATCGGCGCCGAATCTCTCGCGCTCGAGGTCGACCTGATGGCACTAGGCGCGGCCGATGTCGTGGTTGCCGGCACGCTCGCGCGCTTTGGCCGCATCGACGCGCTGATCAATGTCGCCGGCGCCGTTGCCGGGCTCGACGTGTTTCAGATGAGCGATGAACAGTGGAATGCCGGCATGGAGCTCAAATTTCACGGCGCGCGCCGGCTGACCATTCGCGCCTGGGACGCGCTGATGCAGGCGAAGGGTGCCGTTGTGTTCATTTCAGGCAATGCGGCCGTCATTCCGAAGGCGGGTGCGGCGGCGGTTGGCGCGATCAACGCGGCCATCGAGGCGCTGGCCAAGGCTTTCGCGGAACGTGGCATTGAAGATGGCGTTCAGGTGAACAGTGTTTCTCCGGGCGCAATCATGACGGGACGCCGGCTCGCCATGCTGGAGAAGGCGGCGGCCGCCAGGAAGATCACGCTCGACGATGCCAAGCAGCATTTCCTCAAGCAGGTCGGTATCAGCCGTTTCGGCGAAGCCGGAGAGATCGCGGACGTCATGGCGTTCGCCGTATCGCCGCAGGCACGCTGGATGACCGGCACGGTGCTTCGGATGGACGGCGGCGAGGTGAAATCGGTCTGAGAGATTCGATGAAGAGGAGGCGACGATCATATTGCACGCGAAAAGGAGCCCGGAGCGGCTGAGCATATTTTCCGACGGAGTGTTCGCGGTCCTGATCACGGTGCTGGTTCTAGAGTTGCGGCCTCCGGAACTGCCTACGTTTGTAGACCTCCTTTCACACTGGCCCTCCTGGCTCGGCTATGCGGTGAGCTACGTGTTCATTGCGATCGTCTGGGCCAACCACCACCATCTCATGCACTATGCCGCCGAAGCCACGCCGCGGCTGATGTGGTTCAACTTCGCGCACCTGTTTTCCGTGTCACTGCTTCCACTGTCGACGGCTTGGATGGCCGTGAGCAAGCTGGCGCCGCAGCCGGTGGCCTTCTATGCCGCGGTCTTCTTCCTCGTGAATGCGACCTACATCTGTTTGATCTGGGAATTGGTCGAGCGGAGGCCGGTCGAAGAGGTTACGCTCAAAGAGCGCAGGATCATGCGCTTCCGCGCGATTATCACGTTGTGCGTGTTTGGTGCCGCAGCGGCTGTCGCGATGAAGTATCCGCTGGTCGGGCTTGGAATGTGCTGCTGTTGCCTGGCCGTCTATCTGAAGCCCGAAGCGCCGGGAGTTCAGGAGCAGGGGGCTGAAGAGCCAAGTGCGGCAGCGTAGCAATCCCGCCGGGCCTCGACACCAAGCTTCAGGCGACCTTGAACTGGGCGGAATCCGTCGAGAATTCCGGATCGGTCTCGCAGATCACCCGGTTGCGGCCGTTGCGCTTGGCCGCGTAGAGACAGGCGTCGGCGCGCGCGATCAGGCTCTGCACGGTGTCGCCCTTGTGCAGCGTGGCGACGCCGAGCGAGATCGTGACCCGGCCGAGGTTCTGGCCGGTCGAGCGTTTCATCAGTTCCTTCGACATCACGGCGCGGCGGACATGGTCGGCGACGGTGAGCGCCGCGCGCAACACGGTGTTCGGCAGGATCACGCCGAATTCCTCGCCGCCGTAGCGCGCCGCAGTGTCCTGGCCTTTGACGTTCTGCTTCAGCGACATCGCGACGAGGCGCAGCACCTGATCGCCGGTGAGATGGCCCCAGGTGTCGTTGAACGCCTTGAAGTGGTCGATGTCGGTCATCACCAGCGACAGCGCCTCGCTGCGCTCGGTCGCTTCCTCAATCGCGTGCGCGAGGCGTTCGTCGAAGTGCTTGCGGTTGGCGAGGCTGGTCAGCGGATCGGTCAGGCTCTCGGTGCGCACCACCGCGAGGTGTTCTTGAAGCTGGTTGATCTCTTCCTTTGAAGCGGTGAGGCGCTGCTCCAATGCCTCGTTGTTGTGCTTCATCTCGTTGGCAGTCGCGACCAGGCTCTCGACGATCTGGCGCAGACCGTCACGGTCTTTGGTGGCGATGAGTTCGTGGGTGACGTTGTTCAGGTTCGCGCTGTAGGTGCTGGCCGAGCCCGCCGCGGCGTCGATCATCGCCATGACCTGATCGATCTCATCCATGACGCGAGCGCCGACATTGTCGATCTTCTCGCCGAAGCGGGTCGATGAGATGAAGGTCGCGTAGATATGGTCGAGATCGGCGTCGGTCAGCGTGCCGTTCTGGGCGAGCAACTCGTTGATGGTCTGATTGAGCGCGGAGTTGTAGCCCGTCGCGTAGGTGTACCAGACTTCGTAATTGCGGGGGGTCGACGCCTGACGCAGCGCCTTGATCTGGCCAAGAGCGATTTCAGCGAACGCGAGCGTGCGTTCGTGTTCTCCGGCAGACTCCGACATTCAAATCTTCCCCGAACCGCGCCTGAAATAATGCCGGCGCCGTAATGGCAAGCCATCGCGGAAACACGAAGTTCCGCAGGCAAATTGGCCACAGAGAAGTAAAAGTGCGGTAAAGGGCGGCCGTTGAGCGGCCGTATTCTAGGCTTTTCGGCGAATTGGCCGCAGCAGGAAGGCCGGCAGGTGGGACGTGTCCGCGTGCTCGGCCGGCTCGGCTTGTGCCGGACGGGGCTGCTGGCGATGCCGGGCGTCCTCCAGCCGTGCGACGACCGGCGCCGGGGGGCCGGACTCGGGCCGTGGCGTCTCATCGCGGCCGGATTGGCGATGGCCGTTGTGGGACGGGCGCGCTTCTTGATGCTTGTCTTGATGCTTGTTTCGGCCAATGCGGCCACGCTGGCTGCGATGCCGTGAGCCGCGGTTCTCGTCGCGATTGTGGCGTGCTTCTGCCGGCGCATCCGCCGCATCAGACGAAGCGCCCGCCGGCGCATCGGCCCAGGCGATGCTTTGGCCGATGAGCTTCTCGATCTCGGCGATCGACTTGCTATCGGCCGGCGCCACGATGGTGATGGCAGTGCCAGTCTTGCCCGCGCGGCCGGTGCGGCCGATGCGATGAACGTAGTCGTCCGCATGATGCGGTACGTCGAAATTGAACACGTGGCTGACGTCCGGAATGTCGAGCCCGCGGGCCGCAACGTCGGAGGCGATCAGCAGGGCCACGCTGCCGTTACGGAAGGAGTCGAGAGCCGCGGTTCGCGCCGATTGATCCAGGTCACCATGCAATGCCGCGGCGTTGAAGCCGTGACGCACCAGCGAGCGGTGCAGCTGCGCGACCTCGCGCTTTCTGTTGCAGAAGATGATGGCGTTCTTGAAGTTGTCCGCGGAGCGGATCATGCGGCGCAGAATGTCGCGCTTTTCGTGGGACTCGCGGCCGGCTTTGACGAGTTTCTGCGTGATGTTGGTGGCGGTGGTGGCGGGCCGCGCGACTTCGACCTTCACCGGATTGTGCAGGAACTGCTCGGTGATGCGCCGGATCTCGTTGGGCATCGTGGCAGTGAAGAACAGCGTCTGGCGGGTGAACGGCACGAGCTTGCAGATGCGCTCGATATCCGGAATGAAGCCCATGTCGAGCATGCGATCGGCTTCGTCGATGACGAGCAGCTCGACGCCGGTGAGCAGGAGGCGTCCGCGCTCGAAATGATCGAGCAGCCGGCCCGGCGTCGCGATCAGCACGTCGACGCCGCGCATCAGCTTCATGTCCTGGTCATCAAAAGAAACGCCCCCAATGATGAGGGCGACATTCAGCTTATGGTTCTTGCCGTACTTGTCGAAGCTGTCCTCCACCTGCGCGGCGAGCTCGCGGGTTGGCTCGAGGATCAGCGTGCGCGGCATGCGTGCCCGCGCGCGGCCCTGTTCGAGCATGGTGAGCATCGGCAGCGTGAAGGCAGCGGTCTTGCCGGTGCCGGTCTGCGCGATGCCGAGAACGTCTCGCCGGGCGAGCACGTGTGGGATCGCTTGTTCTTGGATCGGGGTCGGGGCTGGATAACCGGCCGCAGTAACGGCGGCGAGAACCTTGTCGGACAAGCCGAGCTTGGAAAAGGGCATGAAGCCTCAATCAAGGACCGCCCGGAGCCGCGCCGGATATACGATGAATACGGTAGTGCGCGGGAGCGGCGGTCGAATCTTCCATTCGTACCGTTGCGCCGGAACATAGGGACCAAACCGTGAAAGTCAATGATGGGACGGTCCTTAAGTTAAAATAATATCTGCGTTTTTTGGCGTTTTCCCGTCATTGGAGCGTCATGTGGGCGCATTGCCCGCCATGCGGGCAGCCGACAATCGACTTTGATGCAAATTTCGCTACTTTGGCCGCGCCCCGGTGGGGCCAAAGACGTGATCAACGAGCTCGTACGGGAGGAAGCGATGATGGGCAGACTGGGCGGCGCGCTGGTTGGCGCGATGGTCGCGATTGCGGCCACGGTTGCGGGGGCGCAGGCCCAGGACGCAGCAGCGGGTTTTCCAAACAAGCCGGTCCGGGTGATCGTGCCGTTCGCGGCAGGCGGCGGAAACGACATCTTCGCGCGGCTGGTCGGTAACAAGGTTTCCGAAATTCTCGGCCAGCCGGTGATCAACGAGAACAAGCCGGGCGCAGGCGGCCGCATCGCCGCCGAATACGTCATGAACCAGCCCCATGATGGCTACACGCTGTTCATCGGCGCGAGCGGCGTGATGTCGATCGCGGCCGCGGCCTATCCGAACCTGTCATACCATCCGACGAAAACCTTCATCCCGCTGACGATGATCGCGAACTTTCCATTGATCCTCGTGGTGCCGCCCGACCATCCGGCGAAGAACGTCAAGGAATTGGTCGAGTGGGCGAAGCAGCATCCCGACAAGGCGAACTATGCTTCGACCTCGCCGGCCTTCACCACCGCGAGCGAGCTTTTGAAACTCAAGAGCGGCATGCCGGGGCAGATGATCCCCTACAAGAGCAGCAACGAGATGATCCTGAGCGTCATCCAGGGGCAGACGCTGTTTGCGATCTCCGACGGGCCGCCGGCCATTCCGCAGATCAAGGCCGGGAAGGTCCGCGCGCTCGCCGTCACCGACTCCGTTCGATCGGAGGAGGTGCCCGACGTGCCGAGCATGAAGGAAGCGGGCTTTCCCGAGGTCAACATCAAGCTGTTCAGCGGCTACTTCGTTTCGAAGGGCACGCCGCCGGAGATCGTCGCCAAGCTCGAAGCGGCATTGCGCAAGGCTGTGACCGATCCTGATGTCAGTTCGAAGCTCAAGGGCATGGCGGTGACGCCGGGCGGTCAGCCGGGCTCGGAATTCAGCGCCATGATCGACAGCGACATCAAGATGATCTCCGAGGTGATCAAGGCGGCGAACTTGAAGTTCGAGAACTGAGCTTCGTCGTACTCTTAAAAACGCTCAAGCCCCGCAATGCGGGGCTTGAGTTTTTTTGGCGATGAGCCGCGGCTTCAATCCAGCGGTTCGAGCTTGATGATCGCTGCACCGTGGTTGGAGCCGGTCCAGAACGTCACCGGCGTGGTCGAGTTGTCGACGAACACGCGGCGGATGTTCGTGGTTTTGGGCAACTGATACTCGACATATTGCCCGGTCTTCGGATCGAGCCGCGACACGCGGTCGCTCATCATCGAGCCGGTCCAGGCCTCGCCGTTCTTGTCGGTGACGACGTCATAGGGCTGCGCCCAGGGCGTCGGCACGACCCATTCCTTGATCGCTTTGGTCTTGGGATCGAACATGCCGATCGCATTGCCGGCATATTCGGCGTACCAGAGCCGGTCTTGCTCATCGACCGCGCCGCGACGCGGCCGCGAGTTCGCGATCTCGCCGCTATAGGCGGTAAATTTGCCGGTCTTGGCATCAATGATGCCTATCGCCGACGATTGGAAGTCGAGCAGATAGAGATTGTTCCGGCTGTCGGCGCGGATGCCGTAGACGCCCATGCGCTTGCCGCCCGCACTGAACGAGCCGACATTTTCCCACTGGCCGCTCTCGACATCGAGCCGCAGGATCTGCGAGCCGTCGGAGTTCTTGACCCAGACCTTGCCGTCGACGTGCGTGAAGGCCGGTTCGAGATGGCCGGACTGCGTGGCATCGGCCTGCCATTCCTTCGGGATCGACCAGGTCTTGAACGTCTCGGTCTTCTTGTCGAAGCGCGCGACGCCGCCCTGGTACATCATGCCGATCCAGAGATTGCCGGCCTTGTCGATACCGAGATCGAGCGTGCCGGTCGGATAGCCGGGCTTCAGCACCGGAATCGGATACTCCGAAACCTTGCCGGTCTTCGGGTCCATCCTGCCGAGGAACTGCTCGGCGAAATGCGTGAACCAGACGGTGCCTTGCTCGTCGAGGATCACATCATGCGGTTGTATGAGCGGACGGGGCAGGGCGTATTCGGTGATGATGAAGCGGTTGGAGCGCCCGGTGAGCCGCGGCAGCGTCTTCAGCGGATAGCTCCAGGTCTCCTTGCTGAGATTCACCGAGGCGAGATATTCCGCCACCGTCCGCATGTTCGGGCCTTGGCCGAGCGTGCGCTGGGCGTTGCCGACGAGACGCTGCGGGTGCTGCGGCG
This sequence comes from Rhodoplanes sp. Z2-YC6860, assembly GCF_001579845.1. Taxonomy (GTDB): domain Bacteria; phylum Pseudomonadota; class Alphaproteobacteria; order Rhizobiales; family Xanthobacteraceae; genus Z2-YC6860. Next base: position 4,997,663 of record NZ_CP007440.1, on the reverse strand, counting down.
TGCTGCCCGGATAGTAGCCGACCATGCGGTTGAAGATGTCGACGAACTGCTCGCCGTCATATTGCGAGCGCACGATGCGATCGAGATCGTGACAGCTCACGCAGTTGAGCAGTGCTTTCTTCTCGTTGTCGGTGCCGGGAAAGCTCGCGAGCCACTCGGCGTTCGACATCTGCTTGGCAAGATTCCTGGTCGGCGCAAGCTTGATCTCGACGCTCTCGGTCTTGCCGGTCGCGACGTCAGCGCTGCGCGGGCCTTCGAGGTCGTAGCCGATGGCGCGGATGCTGAGCGCATACTGGCCGGGCTCGAGTCGCCCGGCCGGGAAGCTGAAGCGGCCTTTGTCGTCGGTCGCAACGCTTGTCGTGATGGTCGAGCCGACTTTCTTCGCGCTGACCACAACGCCTTCCATCAGGCCTTCCTGGGCCGACGACACTGTGCCCGCGAGCCCTTCGGCACGGGCCGTTCCGGTTGAAACGGCAAGCGCCAGCGCGCCCGCGATCAGCGCAAGATGCTTGGTCGCCATGATCGCCTCCTGACGATGTCTAATCGAGCGGTTCGACTTTTACGATGGAGGCGCCGTGGTTGGAGCCGACCCAGAACGTCACCGGCGTGGTTGTGTTGTCGACGAACACGCGGCGGATGTTGGTGGAGCGGGGCAGCAAATACTGCACCATCTCGTTGGTCTTGGTGTTGAGCCGCGTGACCTGGTCGGTCAGCATCGAGCCGGTCCAGACCTCGTCGTTCTTGTCGAGGACGGCGTCGTAGGGCGCCGACCAGCGTGGCGGGATGCGCCACTCCTTGAACTCCTCGGTCTTGGTGTCGAACATCGCGACCCGGTCGCCGCGATACTGCGCAAACCACAGCCGGTCCTGCGAGTCCATCTGGCCGCGGCGCGGCGCCGATGCCGCGGTCGGCACCTCGAACAGCTTGAACTCGCCGGTCTTGGCATCGATCCGGCCGATGTGGCGCAGCCGGAAGTCGGTGAAGTAGACATTGTTCTTGGAGTCGGGGATCACGTCATAGATGTTGTGCGGTTCCTTGGCGCCCTTGAACGGCTCCCAGGTCTCGATCTTGCCGCTGGCAACATCGAGACGGTGCACACCGGCGAAGCCGTTGTTCTGCGCCCAGACCTTGCCGTCGACGTGGGAGCTTTGCGGGCTCACCATGTTGAGCTGCGCCGCATCGACGTTCTGCTCCTTCGGCAACTGCCAATAGGAGAACTTCTCGGTCTTCCGATCGAACTTGGTGATCGTGGCCTGGTACATGTTGCCGAGCCACAGATCGCCGTCACGATCGGTGCGCAGCGCGAGGAAGCCGGTCGGGAATCCCGGCTTGTGCTCGGGCACCTGATATTCGGTGACCTTGCCGGTCTTGGGATCGACCTTGCCGAGGTTCTGCTCGCCGAAATTCGAGTACCAGGCGAAGCCGTCCTTATCGACGATCACGTCGTGCGGCTCGATGGTGTCGCGCGGCAGATCGTATTCGGTGTAGATCACGTGCGTCGCGCGGCCGCCCGGCCGCGGCATCGGTTCGAGCTGGAAATTCCACTGCGGACGCGAGCTGAGATTGATGCTGGCGAGATACTCGGCGGTGGTCTTGTAGACCTGCACGCGGGAATCGCCGCGCTCCTCCATCATCCGTTCGGCGCGGCGGACCTGGAAGTGCTGCGGGATGCTCTGGTTCACGTAGCTCTGCATCCGCGGCAGCGTGATCTCGAGGAATTCCTCGGCATCGTGCTTGGAGCGGAAGATGCGCTCCACGGTGTGGCAGCCGACGCAATTGAGCAGGATGCCCTTGCGCGGATCGTTGCCGGAGATGCTGTTGATCCATTCGGCGTTGGACATCTGCGACGCGAGGTCTTCGGTCTTGCGGAGCTTGAGGTTCTGCGTCGTACCCTGCGCCGCAACCTGGATGGTCTTTGGCGTATCGAGGTCGTAGCCGATCGCGCGGATGCGCAGCCCGTATTCGCCGGGTTCGATCCGACCCGCCGGGAAGCTGAAGTGACCGGCGCGGTCGGTGACGACCGTGACCGTGATGTTGGAGCCGCTCTTCTTGGCGCTCACCAGAACGCCTTCCATCGCGCCTTCTTCGTCAGAGGAGACATTGCCGGAGAGCGCGGCGTTTTGCGCTAGCGCAGTCGTCGAAAGCAGAATGGTGGCAAGCAAGCTAAAGCCCGCGAACAGCGGCATGCGTCGCATCTTTGTCGCTCCCTAGACAGTTCAACAGGCGCGGTTTCGCGCCGATGTTTTTATGGTTGGTGCGAGCATAAGGCCGGGCGAGGGGAGCGGCAACGCCACGTTGCGGACTATCCCGGACCAATGCCGGCCAAAAATGCCACCGAATCCGGCAACCGTCCCTTGGCGCTCGGAATGAACCGCTGCACTTTCGTGTCTGAATAGGGAGGAACCATGCGAACCCAAGTCGGCATTGTCGGCGCCGGGCCGGCAGGCTTGATGCTGTCGCATCTGCTGCACCTGGCCGGCATCTCGAGCATCATCATCGAGGACCGCAGCCGAGCCTATTGCGAGGCGCGCGTGCGCGCCGGGCTGATGGAGAACTGGGTCTCGCGCATGCTGATCGAGACCGGCGTGGGCGAACGCCTCCAGCGCGAAGCGATGGTGCACGACGGCATCTACATCTCGTTCCGCGGCGAGGCGCGGCACATCGATTTCAGCCGGCTGATCGGCAAGCATGTCTTCATCTACGATCAGAAGGAGGTCGTGACCGACCTCATCGGCAAGCGGCTCGCCGACGGCGGGCAAATCTACTTCGAGGTGTCGGACACGAGCGTCCACGACTTCGACGGCCGCCATCCGAAAATTCGCTTCAAGCACGACGGCAAGCAGCACGAGATCGAGTGCGACTTCATCGGCGGCTGCGATGGCTTCCACGGCGTCTGCAGGCCGAGCATTCCGACGGACCAGCTCAAGGGCTACGACCGGGTCTATCCGTTCGGCTGGCTCGGCATCCTCACGGATTCGCCGCCGCCCGATAAAGAGCTGATCTACTGCTTCAACGAGCGCGGCTTCGCGCTGTTCTCGATGCGCGGACCCGATGTGTCGCGGCTCTACCTGCAATGCGCGCCCGACGAAGACATCGACAAATGGTCGGATCAGCGCATCTGGGATGAGCTTGAGACACGGCTCGGCGGTGTGCGGCCGCTGCCGCGTGGCAAGATTCTGCAAAAGGGCATCACGCCGATGCGGAGCTACGTCACCGAGCCGATGCAGTCGGGCCGGCTGTTCCTGGCGGGTGACGCGGCGCATATCGTGCCGCCCACCGGCGCGAAAGGCATGAATCTGGCGATGGCCGATGTGCGGGTGTTGTCGCGCGCGATTGCCGCGCATTACAAGTCCGGCCGCGAGGACCTGCTCACAAACTATTCGGCGACGTGCTTGAGCCGCGTGTGGAAGGGCCAGCGCTTCTCGTGGTGGATGACGCAGCTCCTCCACCGTCACAGCACCGAGATGGACTTCGACACCAAGCGCCAGATCGCCGAGATCGACTACGTCACCGGCTCGGACGCAGCCATGACTTCGCTTGCGGAGAACTATGCAGGCCTGCCGATCGATTGACCGGAACTCGCTGTCACCTCAGTCCTTGTGGAACGTGGTCAGCCGCGGCGGCGGGCCGTTGAAGCCCAACTCGGCCCAGCGCGCCGCCACCTTGTCGTAGACCTCGCGGCGCAGAAGCGTGGTCTGCGGGAACTGCTTCAGATGCCGGTGCGGCTTGCAGGCATCGATCAGAGCTTTCGAACCGTAAGGGCGCAACTCCATCTCGAACTGGCTCGGATCGAGCCCGGTCGACCAGGTCTTCTTCAGGATGTCGATGTCTTCCGCCGGATGGCAGCGCGTCGACAGAGCCCACATCACCTCGTTGAAGTCGGTCGGATCGACATCCTCGTCCACCGCGATGATCCACTTGGTGTAGTAGGACGCGGCCGGACACTGCGCCGTCAGCGCCAGCACCTGCGCGGCGTGTCCGGCATATTGCTGCTGCAGCGACACCACCACGATGCCCCAGCCGGATGCTGCGGCCGGATGCGCATAGGCGCCGACCACGCCCGGAACGCCGATGCGTTCGAGGTCGTCGAGGATGCGCGCCGAGCGCATGATCGCGTAATAGGCGCCGATCTCGCACGACGGATACTTCGCCATCAGCGCCGCGGTGAGGATCGGGTTTCGCCGCATGTGCAGCGCCTTGACGTCGATCACCGGCTGCGGCGAGCGCTCCCGGCCGTAATAGCCGGTAAACTCACCGAGCGGACCTTCGACTTCGACGTCGCCCTGCGTGACGGTGCCTTCGATCACGAGCTCGGCCTGCGCCGGGATCGGCAGGCTGCCGGTTTCGCCGTCGGTGAGCTCGATGCCACGGCCCATGATGCCGCCGGCCACGTCGAATTCGGATTCCTTCACGCCGAAAACCTGTGCCGCGAGCATGAACAGCACCGGGTCGATGCCGTAGGCGACCACGACCTCGAGCGGCTTGCCCCGCCGCCACCAGGCTTCGCGGTCGAGCAGGCCGTGCTTGCCGGGCGAGCAATAGAGCCCGACGCGGCGCGGGCCATGCAGCATCTGCCGGTAGCAGCCGACGTTGATCCGTCCGGTGTCAGGCGAGGATGTGAGCGTGATGTCGCCGGTGCCGATGTAGCGGCCGCCATCGCCCGGCCAGAACTTCGGTGTGGGGAGTTGCGTGAGATCGATATCGTCGCCGCGCAGCACGATCTCGTTCACCGACGCCTGCGATTTCGGAACATGCTTCGGCGGGATGCGCCGGTTCATGATACCGCGGGTCTCGGCGATCATTTCGGCAATGGAAAGGTCCGGATCGAGGCCGACCGCGAGCGCGTAACGCTCCTTGCTCGAGCCCAGCATGTTGGCGAGGATCCGCGAGCTGCTTTTGTCGCCGGTGAGGTTCTCGAACAGCAACGCCTGCGTCTTCTCGCTGCGCGTCGCCATGTAGGTGATGGCGCCAAGCTCCTCGTTGGGGTCGACCGGCTTGCCGATGCGCTGCAGCTCGTTGTTGCGCTCGACCAGCGCGAGCCATTCGCGCAGATCGCGCCAGCTCGCTTGCGGGCCGTCCTTGGCCGGCGCGACGGACGGTGAGGGCTCGGCGATGCGGTGTTCCATGTTGACCCCTGCGAATTTTGTGGCGCGATCTTACACCATCGGCGGTCATTCCGGGGCGCCACGAAGTGGCGAACCCGGAATCCAGCAAAGCAGGGACCGCCGATGCGCCTGGATTCCGGGTTCGCGGGCATAGCGCGTCGAAGACGCGCGTAAACGCGCTGGTACGGCGCCCTCCGGAATGACGGCGGCGGCCGTGATCAGTTCAGCACCCCCACAATCGCGCCCATCAGTAATGTCGAGAGGGTGCCCGACACGATCGACTTCATGCCGAGCGAGATCACGTCGCTGCGCCGCTCCGGCGCCATGGTGGTGAGGCCCGCGATCATGATGCCGACGCTGCCGAAGTTGGCGAAGCCGCACATCGCGTAGAGCATGATCAGCCGCGAGCGCGGATCGAGCGCGTCGGGCGGCAGCCGCGACATCTGCAAATAGGCGATCAGTTCATTGAGCACGGTCTTGATGCCCATCAGAGTGCCGGCGTGGACGGCCTGATCCCAGGGAATGCCGATCAGCCAGCATACCGGCGCCATGACAAAGCCGAGCATCCTTTCGAGCGTGATGGGATCGCCGCCGACCGGCGGCAGCACCCCCAGCATCTGGTTGACGAGCGCGACCAGCGCCACGAACACGATCAGCATGGCGATCATGTTGAGCAGAAGCGTCAGGCCCATGGTGGCGCCCTTGGCGATGGCGTCCATGGTGCTTTCGGCGACCGCCTCCTCGATCTCGAGCGAGTTGGTCCGCACGTCCTCTTCGTCCGGCACCATGATCTGTCCGATCATGACTGCGATCGGCGCGCCAAGCACCGAGGCGATCACCAGATGGCCCGCGGCCTCCGGCACGGCGTTCTTCAGGAACTGCGCATAGAGCACCAGGACGGTGCCGGCGATGCCGGCCATGCCGCCGGTCATCACCACGAACAGTTCGCTGCGCGAAAGCTTCGCGAGATAGGGCCGGATGAAGAGCGGCGCCTCGACATGGCCGACGAAGATGTTGGCGGCGGTCGAGAGCCCGACTGCGCCGCCGACGCCCATGGTGCGGTTGAGCGCAAAGGCGAAGCCCTTCACGATCGGAGGGAGGATGCCCCAGTAGAACAGGAGCGTCGTGAGCACGCTCATCACCAGAACGATCGGCAGCGCCGTGAAGGCCAGGACGAAATCCTTGCCGGGATTCTTCAACTCGTAGGGCAGGGCCCCGCCGCCGATATAGCCGAACACGAAGGAGGTGCCGGCGCGGCTCGCATTGGCGATGGCGTCGATCGCGCCGTTGAGAGAGGCGAAGGCATGAGTGACGGGCGGCACCTTGAGAAGCAGCAGCGCCAGCACGAAGCTGACGGCGACGCCGACGACGATCCGCCGCGGCGACACAGCACCGCGGTCTTCGCTGACCGCCCAGGCGAAGGCGATGATGGCAACGACGCCCAAGGCCGATTGCAGTTGTAGCATGATGTCCCCGAATCCCCGGTCGAAGTTTGATCGCAGCCGGGCGGGGAGGCAATGACGTCGCGCAGTCGGAGTTGTGAAAATCCTTTCACGGGGAAAATATGGGCGCGCCACAACCCATGGATCAGACTATGCCCCGCATCCGCTTCGACTTCGGTTCCTTCGCGCTCGACGCAGAACTGCTCGACACGCCGACCGCAAAAGCCATCGCGGCGTCACTGCCATTGCGGGCCGAGGCTTTGACCTGGGGCGAGGAGGTCTATTTCGATGTGCCGGTGCGAGTGAAGCGCGAGGCTGACGCCCGGGCCGTGGTGACGCCGGGCGAGATCGCTTTCTGGCCCGAGGGTCCGGCGATTGCGATCGGGTTTGGCCGCACGCCGATCAGCAAAGGTGACGAATGCAGGCTGGCGAGCCCATGCAATATCTTCGCCAAGGCCTTGGGCGACGTGAAGGCGCTGGCGAAGGTGCGAGCCGGGTCTCGCATTAACGTCACCGCTGTCGACTGACCCGTCCCACCGGCCTCAAGCCAATGGCCGAGTCCGGATAATCAACGCCGCTGCGGCAAATCGCCTGGAATCCTGGATGTCATTTTTAGAGGCCGTTAACTGGAATTCCTAACGCCGCCTCCACTCACGTCGTCTAGCTTTTAGGCAAGGACGGGGAGCATGAGCGGCGAGAACGACTTCGCAAGACGGCAGGAGCCGCAGCGATTCAGCGGCAGTGTCGATGCTGCCCGGGTTTCCTTGCTTCAAGCCACGCTCGATGGCGTGCAGCACGGCGTGTGCATGTTCGACGCCGGTGGCCGGATCGCTGCATTCAACAAGCGCTACATCGAACTCATGGCGCTGCCGGCGCGCGATCTTCTCGGCATGTCGCTGCCCGATCTGTTCCGCCTGCGTAAGACCGCCGGCAGGTTCGACCATGACCCTGACGAAATCTTCGCCAAGGTTCGCAGCTATGTCGCGGCCGGCAATGCGATGACACATACGGTCGAGTCCTGCGATGGCCGCGCGTTGCGCGTGACCAACCGGCCGGTTTCAGGCGGCGGCTGGGTGGCGACGATCGAGGACATGACCGAGCTGAAAGCGTTCGAAGCAGAGCGCGAGCGGCAGCGCCAATTTCTCAATGAGGTGCTCGACAACGTGCCGGTGATGGTGGTGGTCAAGGACCCCATTGATCGGAAGTTCTTGCACGCCAACCGCGCGGCCGAGACGTTCTGGGGTTTCTCGCGGACGGAGGTGATCGGCAAAACCCTTCACGAGGTCTTTCCGGGGCGAAGCACGGATACTATTGATCGCCTCGATGTCGAAGCACTCGCAAGCGGCGTCGGCATCGCCCCTGAGGTGCATAACAGCGCCATCGCTCCGATTGACGGTCACCTGGTCACCACCAGGCGTCATGCGGTGCGCGACGCCGACGGCAAGCCGCGCTACTTGGTCAGCGTCATCGAGAATGTCACCGAGCTGGTGCGGCTTGAGCAGGAACTCGGCCGCGACCGCATGTTTCTCAACCAGATCGTCGACAACGTTCCAACCACCATCGTCGTGAAGGACGTTCGCACCCGGCGTTACGTCCTGGTCAACCAGGCGGCGGTGGAGCATTTCGGCATCCCTCGCGAAGGGATCGTGGGTAAGACCGCCCACGAGGTCTTTAACAAGGCACACGCAGACATCATCGAGCAGCACGACGCTGAACTGCTCCGCTCCGGCGGCAGCATGTCGTTCAAGGACTACGCGATCGAGACGCCTGGCGGCGTTGGGCGCGTCATTGCAGTGAAAAAGCTGATCGTACGGGACAGCGCCGACGAGCCGCAATTCGTGATTGGCGTGATCGAGGATGTCACGGCCCGCAAGCAGTCGGAGGAGCGTATCGCGCGGCTCGCCCATTACGACGCACTGACGGGCCTGCCCAACAGGGTGTTTTTTCGCGAACAACTCGATCAGGCGCTCAGACGGGTCAAGCGCGGCGAGAAGCTTGCCCTGCTGTTCCTCGACCTCGACAAGTTCAAGGAGGTCAACGACACGCTCGGTCATCAAGGCGGCGATGAACTGCTCAAGACCGTGGCCGGGCGGCTGCGAAGCTGCGTCCGGGAAACTGACATCGTCTCACGGCTTGGCGGCGACGAATTTGCCATCGTGCAAACCGATGTGCCGGATGCCACTGCGGTCATTGATCTTGCCGAGCGCATCCACGGCGTGTTGCGGCAATTTTGCGAGCTCGAGGGCAACCGGTTTTCGATGGACGCGAGCATCGGCATCGCCATGGCGCCGCAGGATGGCACCGAGGCCGATCAGCTCCTGAAAAACGCCGACCTGGCGATGTACGGTGCCAAGGCGGACGGCCGCGCCACCTACCGCTTCTTCGAACCGAACATGGACGCCGCCATGAAGGCGCGCCGCGCGCTCGAATTCGACCTGCGTCAGGCCATCATGTGCGGCGAGTTCGAGCTGCACTACCAGCCGCTGGTCAACATTCGCGACAAGAGGATCGCGGGTTGCGAGGCGCTGATGCGCTGGCGTCACCCCACGCGCGGGATGGTGCCGCCGTCCGAGTTCATTCCGGTGGCCGAGGACGCGGGCATCGTCAATCAGCTCGGCGAATGGGCGCTGCGGACGGCTTGCATGGACGCGGCGCAGTGGCGTGACGACATCATCGTCACCGTCAATGTCTCGTCGGTGCAGTTCAAGAACGACAGCCTGGTGCAGCTCGTGATGGATGCGCTGTCGGAGTCGGGCCTGCCGCCGCGACGTCTTGAGCTCGAGATCACGGAATCGGTGCTGCTGCACGACAACGAGACGACGATGCGCGTGCTGCACCAGCTCAAGAAGCTTGGCGTACGGATCTCGATGGACGATTTCGGCACCGGCTACTCGTCCCTGAACTATCTGCGGCGTTTCCCCTTCGACAAGGTCAAGATCGACCGCTCGTTCATCGAGCACATTGCAAGCGACGCGAGCTCGCTTGCGATCGTGCAGGCCGTCATCAGCATCGCCAAGTCACGCGATATCGCCACGACCGCCGAGGGCGTTGAGACCAAGGATCAGCTCGAGCTTCTGCGCGCGCTCGGCTGCACCGAGATGCAGGGCTACCTGTTCAGCAAGCCCAAGCCCGCGAACGAGCTGGCCCATATGCTGTCGGATCGGCCGCTGGCACGTTCGGTGGCGTAACAGCTATCCGCGCCCCACGAACGGCATGCCGTTCGCCATGACGGTCATGAACAGCACGTTGGTGTCGAGCGGCAGGCTCGCGATATAGGCCACGGCGCGGCCGACATCGTCGGCGTTCATGCGCGCCTCGATCATGGTCTTGCCGTCGGGCTGCAGCACCCCCTGGCCTTGCACCATGCGTTCGGTGAGGGGAGTGGCCGCATTGCCGATGTCGATCTGGCTGCACAGGATCATGTCGTTGCGGCAATCGAGCGCGGTCTGCTTGGTGAGGCCGGTCACGGCGTGCTTGGTCGCCGTGTAGGCGGCCGCCCGCGGCCGCGGCGTGTGCGCCGAGATCGAGCCGTTGTTGATGATGCGGCCGCCCTTCGGATTCTGCGCCTTCATGATCTTGATGGCTTCCTGGGTGCAGACGAACATGCCGGTGAGGTTCGTGTCGACGACCTTCTTCCAGGTCTCCAGCGGCAGCTCTTCCATCGGAACGGCGGGAGCGCCGATGCCGGCATTGTTGAACAAGACGTCGAGCCGGCCGAATTCCGACTTCACGCGAGCGAACAGCGCCTTGATCGACTCCGGATCGCTGACGTCGGTCGGGACCGAGACGGTCTTGGCGTTGCCGGCTTCCTTGGCGGTCTCGTCGAGTTTGTCGGCGCGGCGGCCGGCCAGCACCACGGCGTAGCCTTCCTTGGCAAGCGCCAGCGACACAGCCTTGCCGATGCCCGTGCCCGCGCCCGTCACCACCGCCACCTTCTGACCAGCCATCGCTTCCTCCGCTTAAGTTTGCGGCCGCATCCTAAAGCGCGGTGCGGTGTCTGCAACGGCTTACTGCAGCTTGACGGATCAGCGAGAAGGGCCGGGAGCGATTTGGGGAGGAGAGTTCAGCCGGAAAGGCTTCAGCTCGCGAGCGCCGCTTCCCGGGCGTCGCCCTCGATCGTGCGATAGGTGCCAGGCACCATGAGCCGCGCCGAGATTTCGGCCCGCTCCATCGGCCGTCCGAAGCGGTACCCCTGCATGCAGTGCACGCCCGCGGCGCGCAGGAACAGGTGCTGCTCGGCGGTCTCCACGCCTTCGGCCGTGACCTTCATGCCAAGACCGCGGCCAAGGCCCACCACGGCGTGCACGATTGCGGCTGCGTCCGCAGCCTTTTCGATCGAGAGCACGAAGCTTCGGTCGATCTTGAGCCGGTCGAACGGGAATCGCCGCAGATAGAGCAGGCTGGAATATCCGGTGCCGAAGTCGTCGAGTGCCAGCTTGACGCCGAGCGCCTTCAGCCGCCGCATCGCGCCCTCGGCGCTGTCGAGATTGCCGAGGAGCGTGCTTTCGGTGATCTCGAGTTCGAGCCGCGTCGGATCGAAGCCGGTTTCGGCGAGTGTGCGCTCGACCATGCCGACGAAATCGAGCCGCCGGAACTGCAGCGCCGAGACGTTGACTGACACCGTGATGCCCGGCCAGGCGAGGCCGTCGATGCAGGCTTGGCGCAGTACGAACTCGCCGAGTGGGATGATCAGGCCGGAATATTCGGCGATCGGGATAAACAAGTCTGGCGGCATCGCGCCGCGCACCGGGTGGGTCCAGCGCGACAGCGCCTCGACGCCCACGATTTTGTCCCCGGCGGCGTTGAAGACCGGCTGGTAGGCGACCTTCAGTCCGCCGCTCTCGATGGTCTCGCGCAACTCCTGCTCGATCGCCTTGCGCAGCGACAGGTCGGCATCCATCGCCTGGTCGTAGATGCAGGCGCGATTGCGGCCCTCGTTCTTGGCGCGGTAGAGCGCCATGTCGGCATAGCGCATGATGTCAGCGCCATCGGTTGCGGCGCCGCCATCGATCACGGCGATGCCGATGCTGGCGCCGATCACGATGGTGTGGCCGCTGATCGCGTAGGGGGCGCACAGCGCGCTGATCATCCGCGCCGCGATCCCATCGAGCATGGTATGGTCGCTGCCCGCAACGGTGATCACGGCGAACTCGTCGCCGCCGAGGCGCGCCACCATGTCGTCACCGCGCATCAGGTGCGACAGCCGCATGGTGACGAGCCGGATCAGTTCATCACCGACCGGGTGGCCGAGCGTGTCGTTGACGTCCTTGAAATGGTCCAGGTCGATGCAGAACACCGCGGCGGTCTTGCCGCCGCGCCGCACATCGGCAATGACGGTTTGGAGCCGCTCGGTGAACGAAGCGCGGTTCGGCAGGCCGCTCAGCGCATCGTGCATCGCGAGATAGCGCAGCCGGTTCTCGCCGGCCGTAATGGTCGCTGCGGTGTGGCGCACATAGCGCAGCACAAGGGCGGCGAGCAGCGCGAAACCCGACAGCGCGATGCCGATGAACGGGAACACCGATTCCAGAATTTCCGCACCGGGCTTCTGCGGTATCCAGGAAAAGCGCGCCACCGACCGGTTCTGATCGTCGAGGAATTCGTAGCTGTTGTAGTCGACCGGCTTGTCACCGCTCTTGACCATGGTCAGGTCTTTGAGCTGCAGCCTCGCGCTGATGCCATCGAGCGTCCGCGGCGTGATCACCCGCAGCGCCATCAGGAGCGGCGGGCCGGACATCTGGTCCCCCGGAACGCCGGGATTGCCGACCGGTATGGCGACCGCAACCGCCAACTGTCCGTCGATGTTCAGCAGGAGCACGCCGCCGTCCGGATGCCAGAGCAGGCGTTTGACGCCGGCCGGCAGGTCCGGCTCGCGGCCGCGGATCGACTCTGCGAGCGACTGCAGCCGCGCGAACACCGCCTTGCTGAGCTTGCCGTCATCCAGATCATGGCCGCGCTGCGTGAACGCGATTTCGTTCTGGGAATTGAGCACCAGGACCAGATTGTGGTCCGACAGCGCGCTCAGCCAGTTGGCGAGCCGCTGCTGCACCAGCGAGGGAGACTGCTCGATGTCCTCGGCGCTGACGGATGCCGGGGATTCGATCAGGCCCTTCAGCCGCCCGAAGCTCCAACTGCCCTGCGTGGAGATGGCGCGAGCAAGGAGCTGGCGTTCACGGTCCAGCGCCACGTCGTCGGCGCGGTTCGCCGACAACAGCGTCGCCACCACGATGCAGACGATGGCGATGGCAACGACGACACCCAGCGGGGCCAATACGCCAAGGCGCGTCCGGTCCCAGCCGGAAAGGTTGGCGCGCTGACCTGCGCTGCCTGCTTGCGGATTTTTATCGTCCGCCACCCTGGCGCTCCACCCATTCTCGAGATTGGACCTTAGCGGCAGAATGCTTGCGAAATGGCTTGCGCACCGCTCAAAAGTTGCGATTTGCGCTTTTAATGATCGCAAATCGCCGTGCTGCGTAAACGGCCGGTTAACGAGGTCGAAGACGAAAGGTCAGCGTTCGGGTCTGGGTCAGCGCTGAGTGACGTAAGGCGGCCGCGGAATCGCGATATGGGCGGCCCGCAACGCCGCCGACCAGCGCTCGCTGAGGTCGTGGAAATAAGGGTCGCCCGGCTCGATCCGGTACGCCAACTCGGCGTCGCAGGCATCGCGCCGCACCACGGCGACGTCGAGCGGCATGCCGACGCCGAGGTTGGAGCGCAGCGTCGAGTCCATCGAGAGCAGGGCGATCTTCAGCCCGTCATAGATGTCGATGCCGTAGCGCACGGCACGGTCGAGGATCGGCTTGCCGTATTTGTGCTCGCCGATCTGCAGATAGGGCGTGTCGACGGTGCATTCGATGAAGTTGCCCGCGGCATAGATCATGTAGAGGCGAAGCTTGTCGCCCTTGATCTGGCCGCCGAACAGGAACGACACGTCGAACCTGACGTCGGAGGCTTCGAGCGCGTGGCCTTCGATATCGTGGACGCGCCGGATGGCATGACCGATGCGCTGGGCCGCCTGGAACATGGTGGGCGCGTTCGTCAGGGTGTCGAGTTCCCCGGTCGCGGGGTTCTCGATGCCCTCGTTGAGCAGCGCCATCACCGACTGGCTGATCGACAGATTGCCGGACGACGACAGCGCCATCACCCGCTGGCCGGGCTCCCGGATCACGTGCAGCTTGCGGAACGTCGAAATGTTGTCGAGGCCCGCATTGGTGCGGGTGTCGGCGACCATCACGAGTCCGTCGCGCACCAGGATGCCACAGCAATAGGTCATGAAAGTCCTCCGCCCGGGGACCGGTTATAGCGATGCCCGCGCGGGCTCGGCAACGGCGCAAAAGCCAGAGAAAATGCCTGTTTGGAGGCCGTCCGCTCGCTTGAGCGGCCCCGGCTGCCGGGGTACAGGATTTTGAGGCGGTGCCGAGCGCGAATCCAGGCCCGCGGGAGGTCAGAAATGAACGACACGTCGGGCACAGCCGTCATCACCGCGGCGATCCTGGTGATTGGCGACGAAATCCTGTCCGGCCGGACCAAGGACAAGAACATCGGCTACATCGCCGAATATCTGACCAATATCGGCGTCGACCTGCGCGAGGTCCGCGTGGTGCCCGATATCGAGGAAGAGATCGTCAACGCGCTGAACGCGCTGCGCCACCGCTACACCTACGTGTTCACCACCGGCGGCATCGGCCCGACCCATGACGACATCACGGCCGACTGCGTCGCCAAGGCGTTCGGCGTTTCGATCGACGTGGACCCGCGCGCCCGCGCGCTGCTGCTCACCCGCATCGCCGAGAAGGACCTGAACGAGGCGCGGCTGCGCATGGCGCGCATCCCCAAGGGCGCCGATCTCATTCTCAACAAGGTGTCGGCGGCGCCGGGCTTTCGCATCGGCAATGTGCATGTGATGGCGGGCGTGCCCTCGATCATGCAGGCCATGCTCGACGAGGTGGCGCCGACGCTCAAGACCGGCGTGAAAATGCTGTCCGAGACGATCCGCGCCAATTGCCGGGAGGGCGACATCGGCGGTCCGTTGGGCGAGGTCGCCAAGGCTCATCCGGACGTGATGATCGGCAGCTACCCGTTCCAGGACGACGGCCGGCCCAACACCAATCTTGTAGTGCGTTCGCGCGATCCGCAGAAGCTCGCCGCCGCCAAGGCCGCAGTGGAAGACATGCTGGCGCGCGTGCACACCACGCTGAAGCAGACCGCCTAGCCTATGATGCTGAAGCGTATGGCGGGGCTGGGGCAATGATGGCGCAACCGCAAGCCTTCCCGGACAAGGCATTTCCGGTGTCGTGGGACCAGTTTCACCGCGACGCCCGCGCGCTCGCTTGGCGGCTTCACGCCGCCGGGCCGTTTACCGCGATTGTCGCCATCACCCGCGGCGGCTTGGTGCCGGCCGCGATCGTGGCGCGTGAATTGAACGTGCGGCTGATCGAGACAGTCTGTATCGAGAGCTATCAGGAATACACCAAGCAGGGCGAGTTGCGGCTGATCAAGCCTGTCGCGCCCGACATCATGGCGAACCGCGGCAAGGGTGTGCTGATCGTCGACGACCTAGTCGATACCGGCAAGACCGCGAAAGTGGCTCGCGAACTGCTGCCCGAGGCGCATTTCGCAACCGTCTATGCGAAGCCGATGGGCCGGCCGATGGTCGACACGTTCATCACCGAGGTGTCGCAGGACACCTGGATCTACTTCCCCTGGGATACGGGGCTCGCGTTCCTGCCGCCGATCCGCGAGGGCGGCGCGTAAATACAAGAAACAAAGATCACGGGAGGGTACGATGCTGACACGGCGCACGATGGTGACGGGCGCAGGAGCCGCGCTGTACGCTGGGCCGGCGCTGGCGCAGTCCGATCGGACCATCCGGATCATTGCAGGCTTTCCCGCCGGCGGCGGCATTGACGTTTCGGCGAGGCTTTTGGTCGATCCGATCAAAGACGCGTTCGGCGCGCCGACCATCGTCGAGAACCGCACCGGCGCCGCCGGCATGATTGCGGCCAGCACCGTGGCCAAGGCCGCGCCCGACGGGCGCACCCTTCTGATGGCAACGTCCGGCGAGATCGCGATCAGCCATCATCTCTACAAAGAGAAGATGACCTACGATCCGCTGAAGGAACTCGCGCCGGTGGCGCTGGTCGGCATCGTGCCTTGCGTCGTGGTGGTGGCCGAAGCGACGCCGGTGCGCACGCCGCAGGAACTGATCGCGTATGCCAAGGCCAATCCCGGCAAGCTGTCGTTCTCCTCGTCGGGCGTGGGCAATCCGCAGCAGCTTGCCGGCGAACTCATGAACATCATGGCCGGAACCAACGTGCTGCACGTGCCCTATCGCGGGTCTGCACCCGCGGTGACCGACGTGGCGACCGGCGCCGTGACCATGAGCTTCTCAAGCCTGGCCACGGTGCAGGGCCTGATGCAGTCGGGCAAGATCCGCGCGGTCGCGGTGACCTCGCTCGATCGGATGCCGCAGCTTCCCGATGTGGCGCCCTTGCAGGACGGCGCGCCGGGGCTGAAAGGCTACGAGCTGCTCAACTGGTTCGGGCTGTTTGCGACCGGCGGCACGCCCGCCGACGTGATCGACAAGATCAACGCCGTCACCAACAAGACGCTGGCGGAGCCCAAGACCGCGAAGACGCTCAGCGATCAGGGCATCGTCGCGCGCAAGACCAGTCCTGCCGAGTTCAAGGCTTTCGTCGAAGCGGAAAGCCGCAAGTTCCGCGAAGTGATCGAGAAGGCCAAGATCAAGCTGGAGAACTAGGTTTTCCGCCGGGCGGGTTTGGACACGTTCAACGTCACGGCGGCGCGAACGAGCGTCTTGAACGCCTTCTCGTCGATCTTGTCGCCCTCGTGAATGTCGATGGCACGCCGGGTATTGCCTTCGAGGCTGGAGTTGAACAGTCGCGAAGGGTCGTCGAGCGATGCGCCCTTGGCGAAGGTCAGCTTCACGACGGCCTTGTAGGTCTCGCCGGTGCAGATGATGCCGGCGTGCTCCCACACCGGAACGCCGCGCCACTTCCACTCCTCGACCACTTCGGGATCGGCCTGCTTGATGAGCGCACGAACCCGGGCGAGCATCTCGCCGCGCCAGTCGCCGAGCTCCTTGATCCTCGTATCGATCAGCTGGGAGGGAGTGCCTGCCGCGGCGCCTTCCTTCGAGCCGCTCTTTTTGGTGGTCATCGCTTTCTTCATTGCTGTCGCTCGCCTTTCATGTTGCGGCCCTCCGCAGATGGCTGCGTTGTGCAGCATTGTAAGCCGGAGCACCTCATAGCGAGGACCCCCAATCGCTACGCGAAGCGCGTTTGTACAGTTCGCCTTCGCGGCGCGAGATCAGTTGCTCGCTGGCCGAGCCGTCAGGACGGCAGAGCTTCAGCGTGACGCGGCCGCTGCCTTTGCGCGGCTGAGCAATGACGCGCTGGCGCGCGGAGGGTGCAGGCGTTCGCGACAGCGCCACATAGCTGAACTTCTCGTCTTCCCACGGCACCTCGGCGCCTTTGGCCTGGCGATGCAGCCGCGAACGCGCCACGCGCTCGGCGAAATGACACCAGTCGGGCGCCTGCAGCGGGCAGCCGTGGGCATGAGGGCAGGGCGCGATGACGTGTGCGCCCGCTTCAAGCAATTGCCGCCGCGCGGCGACGATCCGCTGCCAGCCGGCCGGCGTGCCGGGCTCGACGATGACGAGCGTGTCGGCGGTCAACTGCCAGAGCCGCTGTAGAACTTGCGGCCGTTTGTCCGGATCAAGTTCGTTCAGAACATAAGCCAGCGTGACGAGATCGCGTGGCGCGTCGTCGATTTTGTCTTTCGCAATGTCCGCGTTGCGCCACGAGACGGATGGCAGGTCGGCCGCGGCTGCGAGCTGTTCGCCGCAGTTGCGAAACACCGGACTTGCTTCCAGAAGCAGCGCGTCGGTGAGAGCCCAGCAATCGGTTGCGGCCCAAAGTGCGGTGCCGGGGCCTGCGCCGATATCGAGCATGGTTTTGGGCGAAAACTCCGGTCGTGCCTCGGCGATGGCAGAAAAAGCCGAGCGTACCGCTGCGTAGGTCGCAGGCAGTCGCACGGCGAGGTAGGCGAGCGCATCCCGGCGGCTTGCGACGTGAAGCGAACCATCGCGCCGCTCTGCGCGATAGCGGCGTGACAGTTCCGCCGCGGCGTCGGCGAGATCGGCCAACGCGACACCGGTCAGCGCGCGGTCGACGGCCTGCCGCAATGGGGGTGGGAGCTCCATGAAACACCTACGGCCGCTATGCATACACGACCTAGCGGCGGCCTGCTGCTCTCCGCTATGATGGCGGGGAGACCCGAAGTTCTGCGCCGAAAGCACGGAGGATCGTCATGGACGCCGTCACGCCGAAACACATCACCGCCGACGAGCACTCGCACGTGGTGAAGCCCGCCGACATGGACTGGAAGCCGACGCGCTTTCCGGGCTGCGAAGTAAAGACCCTGCTGATGGACGAGAAGACCGGCCTGATGACCGCGCTGATGCGCTTTGCGCCGGGCGCCGTTCTGCCGGACCATGAGCACGTCAACATCGAGCAGACCTATGTGCTCGAAGGGCGCCTGGTCGACAAGGAAGGCCCGGTTGAGGGCCTTGAGGCCAAGAAGGGTGAGTTCGTCTGGCGCGAGCCGGGCAGTCGCCATTCGGCCTGGTGCCCGGACGGTGGCCTGATGCTGGCGATCTTCCAGGTGCCGAACAAATTTTACGAGAAGGACGGCCGCGTCACCGATCCGACCGGCAAGATCTGGGACGAGGTCTGGGGCCATACCGGCAAGGCCTGATCCGATCGGGATGGCGAGGATTGCAATGGCCGGCCTTCGAGCCGGCCATTTTGCTGCTGAATAACGGGATGCAGCGTGTTGGCGTCGGACGTGCGCCAAGGCTATAGATCGGCATTCGCGGGCGTGGCGAAATTGGTAGACGCAAGGGACTTGAAGACTTGAGTGCTCCCGGGGAAACCCTGGATGCAGAACTGCTCAAACTCGGGGAAACCGGTGACAGGCAATCCCGAGCCAAGCATGCCAGCCGAACGATTGTCGCGCGGCCGGCATGAAGGTGTAGAGACTAGACGGGCAGCACCTAAAGCGCGCGAGTGCGTCACGGTGAAGGTATAGTCCAGACCCCAAACAGGGCTTCGGCTGAACATGCCAAGCCCAGGCGGCGAAAGCCGTAGCGGGTACGAAAATCCCTAGGCTCGAAAGAGCTGTGCCGGTTCAAGTCCGGCCGCCCGCACCAAATCACCGCGCCGCATCGGCGGCGGTTTCAAAATGCCATCGGTTGAATGGTCGGCCTGCCGGATGCCCGTCCGCGGGGGCAATTGTCGCGCCGGCACAGTTCCGCCCTGATGGTTTACGCGAAATTAATCGAAACCTTTCAAATCTTAATACCTGACAATTTGGCGAATCCGCGAAGGGTGCCGCTGAACCGTTCGCCCTGCGCCTAAAAACACAATCAAGAGTGCCGCAATGATCCAACGCCTATCCGTCAACCTGCTGTTGAAGTCGGTCATCCTGACGCTGTCGGCCGCAATCGTGATCGTGCTGTCGGTCGGTGCCTGGAACTCGTGGCACCGGCAGGCGACGGTCCAACGGATCGCGGGAGTCGTCGAGACGTCGGCGAGCTTCTTCACGGCGCTGCACAATCTGCGGGTCGATCGTTCGACGACGTCCCGCGAACTCGCCTCGGACCGCACCTATTCGACGCTGCCTGACCAGTTGCGCACCCTGCGTGAGGCCGAAATGCCGGCTCTGAAGGCGGGGCTTGCTTCGATGGCCAACCTGGACTTCCCCGGGCGCGATGCCGCGGTCGCCGCGCTCGACAAGTCGATCAAGAAGCTCGAAGTGCTGCACAAGGCATCCGCTGCAGCTCTGGCGCAGCCGAAGGCTTCGCGGCCGTCTGGCCTCGCCAAGGAGGCCTTCGCCGAGATGGATGGCCTTGTTCAGATGATCGACAGTCTGACGGCGCGGATGATGGCGTCCGTGAAGCTCGAAGATGGCTATGTCGACCAGTTGCTTCTGATCAAGCAGCTTGCTTGGGAAACGCGCAACAGTGCCGGCGACTCGTCGGTGATGATCTCGAACACGCTTGGCGGTGTGGCGTTGCCGCCGGACGCGATGATGACCTACACCGCGAGTGTCGCCAAGGCGGAGAACGCCTGGGCCACGCTTGAACAGGTCGCTTCGGGCCTAAATCTGCCGGCAGCCTTTCACAAGGCGGTTGCCACCGCCAAGCAGGAGTTCTTCGGTGACTACAGTCAACTGCGGCTGAAGACGTTCAAGGCCCTGATGGCCAAGGAGGCGGTGCCATACACGGTCGCCACTTGGCTGCCGATGTCGGTCGGCAAGCTCGGCACGCTGCTGCATGTCGCCGAGTCGGCGCTGGACACGGCAAAGGAGCACGCCGCGCGTGAACACGCCGCGGCGATCACCTCGTTTTCGATTCAAGTTTCGTTGCTGCTCGTCGCGATCGCCTTCAGCGCGGGCATGATGTTCGTGGTGACGCGCCGGGTCACGAGCCCGTTGCGCCAGATTCAGCAGGCAATGCTGAAGGTGGCGGAAGGCGACTTCTCAGTGGTGCTGCCGGGGCTCGATCGCAAGGACGAGATCGGCGACGTGTCGAATGCCGTCGAGAAATTCAAGGTGCTGGCGGACGAGAAGGCGCGGCGCGAGGCCGCCGAGGCCACGCAGCGCATGAAGTCGGAGGCGGATCGTCAGGCCGAAGCGGCCCGCCTCGAAGCCGAGCGCCAGGATGCTGAGGCTCGCGCCCAGGCGAAGGTCGCCGAAGAGCAGGGCCGTGCGGTCGGCATGCTGGCCGAAGGCCTGCAGAAGCTGACCGAAGGCGAACTCAGCTTCCGGCTGGGAGAAGGCTTCAGCGAGGCCTATCGGCAAATCCGCGACAATTTCAATTCGGCGATCGGCCAGATCGAAGAAACGATCGGTGGCATCAAGACCTCGGCCGGCGAGGTCACCAACGCCTCGAAGGAAATTTCCACAAGCACGACCGATCTGTCGCAGCGGACCGAGGAACAGGCCGCGAGCCTTGAGGAGACGTCGGCCTCGATGGAGGAAATCTCTACCACGGTGAAGAAGAACGCCGAGAACGCCCAGGCGGCCAATCATTCGGCTGCGGCAACACGGGCGGTGGCGGACCGCGGCGGCGAGGTGGTCGCCAAGGCCGTGAATGCCATGGCCAAGATCGAGGAGTCGTCGCGGCAGATCTCCGATATCATCGGCGTGATCGACGAGATCGCACGGCAGACGAATCTGTTGGCGCTGAACGCGGCAGTCGAAGCGGCGCGTGCCGGCGATGCCGGCCGGGGCTTCGCGGTGGTGGCGGCCGAAGTCCGCAGCCTCGCGCAGCGGTCGTCCCAGGCGGCGAAAGACATCAAGGACCTGATCACCAATTCGAGCGGTCAAGTGCAAGAGGGCGTCGACCTCGTGAACAGGGCCGGACAGGCGCTCCAGGAGATCGTCGAGTCGATCAAGACCGTGGCCAGCATCGTGGCCGAAATCGCCACGGCCAGCAGCGAGCAGTCATCCGGCATCGAGCAGGTCAACAAGGCGCTGAGCCAGATGGACGAGGTGACGCAGCAGAACTCGGCGCTGGTCGAGGAGAATGCCGCGACCGCCAAGGTGCTGGAGCAGCAGGCCCGTGCCATGGACGAGCGGGTGGCGTTCTTCCATGTCAGCGCCATGGACCACGCCGGTGCGAGCCGCAGCGCTGCTTCGGTTGTGCGAAAGGCTGCGCCGATCAGGCCGTCCGTCAGCAAGCCGGCGGCAAAGTCTGCCCGCGCCGTCACGCAGGGCGCGCTGGCGGTCAAGAACGATCCCGACTGGGCAGAGTTCTAGGCGCTCTCATACGACCGGCGCGTGTATCTCTTGTCCCTCTCTCAAAAATGGGAGAGGGATTTTTTTGTGCGCTGCGTCCGGAACGGTGCGGCGCGTGCGCGCGAGGCGGTGGCCGCGATTGACAAAAACGTCAGGCAAATCACATAGTTTGATGATACTCGACCGACTCGTCGCCGTTGAGCGGATAGCTGAAATCCGGTTGTCTGCTTCGATCGGGTGACACTGCATTCGGTCACGATCGCCGAAGGAGGGGATGCCTTCGATGACGACCCGCGGGAGCAAGTCATGAGCATGAAATCCATTCTGGTTCCTATGGAGCCGCACGACGGCATGGCGTCGGTGCTTGAGACAGCGTTGCTGCTGGCGCGGAAATGCGACAGCTACATTGAAGGGTTCCCGCTACGCTTCGGCATCAGCGAGTTCGTGGCGGTCGATCCGGCTGGATCGATTCCGCTCGAATCCTATCGCCAGGAAAGCCTCGAAGAGGCTGCCCAGGCACGCAAGATGTTTGAAGGGTTCATGACCGAGCGGAGCATTCCGCGGGCCGGCGCAGCCTCCAAGGGGCTGTCGTGCGCCTGGCTCGACGAGGCGCCCGAAGGCGAGGGCTTCGTCGGCAGCTACGGCCGGGTGTTCGACGTCACGGTGCTGGGGCGGCCTGACGCCAATACGATCGGGCTGCACAACCGCGCCATCGAGTCGGGCCTGTTCGAAAGCGGCAAGCCGATCCTGCTGGCGCCGCCCACACCGCCCAAGCAGATCGCCACCAACATCCTGATCCATTGGAATTGCAGCACCGAGCAGGCGCGGACCACGGCCTTCGCCATGCCGTTGCTGCATCAGGCCTCACAGGTCACGGTGCTGTTCGTTCCCGGCGGCCAGGGTGTGCCGGGTCCGTCGGCCGAGCAGTTCCTGCGGCATCTTCATTTCAACGGCATCCCGGCCAAGCTCAAGACCGTCAACCTCGATGGCAAGACCACCGGACAGGTGATCCTCGAGCAGGCCAAGGCCGAGGGCTGCGATCTTCTGGTCAAGGGCGCATACACCCAGAGCCGGTTGCGGCAGATGATCTTCGGCGGCGCGACGAGCCATATCCTGGCTCATGCCGACCTTCCGGTGTTCATGGCGCACTGACCTACCTCCGATCTTCTTTTGGATCGGATGCCGCGCTGGCCGCTCGTTCGCCAGCGCGAACGCTTGGTGGTATGCCGCGCCGGATCCTCGCCATAGCGCGTCGAAGACGCGCGTAAACGCGCTGATGGCTCGGCGGCGCGGCCTCGCCAATGCCAGAATTGCGCCCTGGATTCTTTACTTTTTCTGGTTATCTCCCGCCTGTCGGGATGGGGATTTAGGCCTGCGCGAGCAGTCACCACGGAATCATCGAGCAGGGTTGCGCAACGTTTGGCGTGCGCGACCGCGCTGGCTCTTGGCCTGCAGCAGCGTGCTTGCGGCATTGGCCTTGGCCGGCTGCGGAACGGTCAGCGACGAGTTTGGGGGCCGCGCGGCCGTGTCGCCGGGGAAGTACACCATCTACCCGTGCCCCAATATCGAGGCTCGCATCATCGAGACCCGGAAGCGGCGCACCGAACTCGAGCAGTTGATGGCGCGCTCGTCGCAGTCGGCCGGCGGCGAGTTCGTCAACGCAATCGCCTACCGCACCGAATACGTCCAGACCGGCGGCGATCTCGAAGAACTGGCGCGCGCTTCGGCCGAGAAGAAGTGCGCCATCGATAACAAGTATTCGAGCGGGCGCACGGTGTACTGAGCCGTGCGGCGTCCTCAGCCGAAGCGCTTGCGCGCGAGCGCCACGCCCTGACCCAACGCCACAAGCTTCGCCGCCGCGATGTCGCGGCGCATCGGCGCCATGCCGCAATTGGTGCCGGCGATGATGCGCTCCTTCGCCACATGCTTGAGCGCCGCCTCGATGGTTGCGGCGACCTGCTCGGGTGTCTCGATCGCATCGGTCGCCACGTCGATGACGCCGATCTGGACATCCTTACCCTTGAGCAGCGCAAGCAATTCGATCGGCACCTTCGAGTGGATGCATTCCAGCGACACCTCGGTGAGGCGGCTTGCCGCGAGCGCCGGGAAGGTGTCCTCGTATTGCCGCCATTCGCCGCCGAGTGTGGTCTTCCAGTCGATGTTGGCCTTGATGCCGTAGCCGTAGCAGATGTGCACTGCGGTCCGGCATTTGAGCCCGTCAATGGCGCGATGCAGAGCCTCGACGCCCCAGGTCGAGACGTCCTTCATGTAGACGTTGAAGGCCGGCTCATCGAACTGGATGGCGTCGACGCCGTCGGCCTCGAGCGCGCGAGCCTCCTGGTTGAGGAGGTCGGCAAAGGCAAACGCCATCTTCACCCGGTCGCCGTAATGCGCGTCGGCGATGGTGTCGATGATGGTCATCGGACCGGGCATGGTGATCTTGAGCTTGCGCGTGGTGTGGGCGCGGGCAAAGCGGGCCTCCGCGCCGTGGACGCGGCCGCGAAGCTTCAACGCGCCGGTGACGGTGGGCACCATCGCCTTGTAGCGGTTGTTGCGGATGCCCATCTCGACCTTCTTGCCGAAGTCGATGCCGTCTACGAATTCGAGAAAGCCGTGGACGAAGTGCTGCCGCGACTGCTCGCCATCGGTGACGATGTCGATGCCGGCGTCCTCCTGCAGCTTGAGCGCCAACAGCGTCGCGTCGAACTTGCCGGCCGCAAGATCCGGGCCCGTGAGCCGCCATTGCGGCCATAGCTTGTCGGGCTCGGCCAGCCACGAGGGCTTGGGCAGCGAGCCCGCGATGGTGGTCGGAAACATCTGAGCAGCTCCGGCTTGGCTTACTCGCAGGCCTATTCGTCATCGGGCCGCGCGCTGGGCAGCTTATGCTCGCGGGCCACGCTGCCCGGCGTGGCGGTGTGCCAATCATAGAGCCAATTGTAGCGGTACAGCAGCAGGGGACCGCCGGCCAATCGCAGAAAGATATTGCGCAGCACGGCCTCGGCCGCGCTCATGTGGTAGGTCCGGCCGTTGCTGCGGGCGGCATTCTGCACCCGCGCGGTGCGCCGCCGTCGCGCCCGCTCGTAGCGGCGCATCGCCGAGGCGACGTCGTCGGGATAGCGGCCCATGCAATCGGCCAGCACGGCGGCGTCCTCGATCGCCATGGCGGCGCCTTGAGCAAGGAACGGCAGCATCGGGTGGGCGGCATCTCCCAGGAGCGTCACCGGGCCGTCACTCCAGGGGCTGAACGGATCGATGTCGTAGAGCGCCCATTTCGTCCAGCGGTCCGGCTGCGCCAGGAAGTCACGCACCGGCGCGCACCAGCTCCACTGCGAGTAGCGCGAGAGGAGCTGCTCGCGGTCGCCGCTCGCGGCCCAGCCGGGCTCCGCCCAGTTGTCGTCGACGATGGCCACGATGTTGATCAGCGCGCCGGTCTTGACCGGGTAATGCACGATGTGGGCGCTGCGGCCGAGCCAGAGCTGCACCTCGGGCGCGCGGAACTCGGCGTCGACGGTGGAGGCCGGCACCAGCGCCCGCCAGGCGGTGCGCTTGCGGAATTGCGGGCGGGCGCGCACGCCGAGCCGCGGCCGCAGCACCGACCACAGCCCGTCAGCGGCAATCAGCGCAATGCCGTGTTCCTCGGATGCCGTGGAGCGCCTGCGGCAGGCGGCGCTGACGCCGTGGGCGTGCACCACGAAATCCTCGACCCGGGTGCCAAGCCGCAGCGAAATGTCGGGGTTCGCCTGCACGGCTTCGAGCAGTGCCATCTGCAAATCGGCACGATGGATCGACCAGTAGGGCGCGCCGTAGCGCTTCTCGGCGTCAGCTCCAAGCGGGATGCGGGCCAGCGTGCTGCCCGATGCGGTGTGGATCGTGATCCCTTTCGGCTCGAACACATCGGCTTTGAGCCGCGAGCCGAGGCCCATTTCGATCAGGATGCGGGTGGCGTTCGGGGAGAGCTGAATGCCGGCGCCGGTCTCTTCGAGCCGCTCGGCCTGTTCCATCAGCGTGACGCGGAAACCGCTCCGCGCCAGCATCAGCGCGGCACTCAATCCACCGATGCCCGCGCCCGCGATCAGGACGTTGCGCGATGACGCCACGGAGCTCCCGCGTTCACACTGCTTCGGTCAATGCGCAGGCCGCCGGCCGCGCCTCATGAGGATCGAGATTCGGATCGTGCCGGTAGAGCGTCGAACAATAAGGACAGATGATCTCCTTGTCGGCGCCCATATCGAGGAACACATGAGGGTGGTCGAACGGCGGCTTGGCGCCGACGCACTGGAATTCGTGTGCGCCGATCTCGATCACCGCGACACCCGGATCGTTGTGGAAGTGGGGAACGATATGGTCGGACATGGTTCCGCAGATTTCTGGCCTGACGTGCAGTTATGCGCTGCACCATAACGATCTGCATTAAGCTTTCCTAGTCACAGCTTTCCGCAAATCCTCAAATTCACCGCATTTGGAACACGTCTGAAGGCCAGCCGGTTGATTGTGGCGAGTTGAAACGATGTCTGCGACACACCGCATGATCCGCGTTCCACGGCCGCATCGGCCGGTCTGGCATGCCTGGACGGCAGCGACCGGATTCGCCGTCGCGGCGGTGTTCTGCGCGCCGCTGGCGTTCGAAGCGAATTCGCTGCTCAAGGCCTACGAAGATCCGGTGGCGATCAGCGACCGCGCGTTGTCGCGCGCCTTCGACGGCAAGGTCGCGACGGCCGAGATCGAATCGGCCCTGAAGGCCAACGACGCTGATCTTGCGAAAAGCTTCGTCGAGCTGGCCGATGACCGGCACGTCGAGCTTTCGTCCGATCTTCGCAAGCGGGTCGACGATGCCGTGGAGGAAGCCAATTCGGCTGCTGCTGCCGCCAACAGCTTCGCGCGCGGCCTGATCACCGGCGATCCGGCGGATGCGGTCGGCCTGGCCGGTACGGCGGTCGGTGATCTGTTCGTGTTCGGCGACATCCGCGACGCCGTGCGGGAAGGCAGCCGCTACGCCAGCGGCGAGAACTACGATCAGCTCGTGCTCGGGCTCGCCTGTGTCGGCATCGCCATCACGGCCGGCACCTATGCGACCATCGGCTTTGGCGCGCCGGCGCGGATCGGATTGTCGGCCGTCAAGGCCGCGCGCCGCACCGGGAAGATCACAGGCTCGATGGCGTCCTGGATCGGCCGCTCGCTGCGCGAGACCGTCGATTGGGCGGCGTTGAAGCGCGCCGGCGGTTCGCTGGCCGAGCCGGTCGTCGCGGTGCGCACGGCGCGCGAGGCCGTGAAGGTCGAGAAGGCCGGCGGCTTGGTCCAGTTGGTCGGCGATGTCGGCAAGGTGCAGACCAAAGCCGGGACGCGGGCCGCGTTGGATAGCCTGAAGATCGCCAACAATCCCGCCGAAGTGGCGCGCGTCGCCAAGCTCGCCGAAAAGAAGGGCGGCAAGACCCGGGCAATCCTCAAGACGCTGGGTCGCGGCGCGATCCTGCTCTCCATCAGCTCGTTCAATCTGGCGATGTGGATCCTGGGTGCGATCGCAACCCTGTTTGGTTTTGTCTCGTCCGCCAAGTCCGGTGTCGAGCGCGCCACCGAGCGCCATCTGGCGCGGAAGCGGGCCCGTGAGCAGGCGCGCTATGCGGCGATGCTCGGTGTCAAAGCCGGCGCGAAGGCTTGATCCTTCGGCGTTCCTGGTCTCTATCTCCCCCGCATGCCGACCTTCAGCCACGGTTCTGTAGAGATCGCCTATCTCGATGAGGGGCAGGGCGATCCCATCATCCTCATCCACGGGTTCGCCTCGTCCAAGGACGTGAATTGGGCCCAGACCAGCTGGTTCACGACGCTCAAGAGCGCAGGCCGCCGCGTGATCGCGCTCGACAATCGTGGCCACGGTCAGTCCGCCAAGCTCTATGACCCGGCCGAATATCACACCGCCAAGATGGCGTCCGACGTGCGGGCCTTGATGGCGCATCTCGGCATCGGCCGCGCTGACGTGATGGGCTATTCGATGGGCGCGCGGATCACCGCGTTTCTCGCGCTGGAGAGCCCGGAGCTGACGCGTTCCATCGTGCTGGGCGGGCTCGGCATCCACCTGGTCGAAGGCGTCGGGCTGCCCGAGAGCATCGCCGACGCGATGGAGGCGCCGTCGCTCGCCGACGTCACCGACGCGCAGGGCTATGCGTTCCGCGCCTTCGCCGACAAGACCAAGTCGGATCGCCGCGCGCTCGCGGCCTGCATTCGCGGCTCGCGGCAGGAGATGACGCGCGAGCAGGTTGGATCGATCAAGACGCCGACCCTGGTGGCGATCGGAACCCGCGACCTCGTTGCGGGCTCGCCCGACCGGCTCGTGGCGCTGATGCCAAATGCGCGCTCGCTGCCCATTCCCGACCGTGACCACATGATCGCGGTCGGCGACAAGGTCTACAAAGCCGGCGTGCTGGAATTCCTGGCGGAGCGGCCATGACGCGTCCGCCACTGCCGGCCGCCGCGACCTTCAAGGGCGCGTCGGACAACACGCTGATCGGCGATGTCTATGGCGAGCAGGGCGCCCCGGTGCTGCTGCTTCACGGCGGCGGTCAGACCCGGCACGCCTGGAAGAAAACCGGCGAACTGATCGCGCAGATCGGCCGCACCGCCTACGCGGTCGACCAGCGCGGTCATGGCGATTCCCAATGGGTCCAGGACGGCGCCTACCAATACGAAGATTTCGCCGCCGACGCCCGGACGCTCGCCGATACACTTGCGGAACGGATCGGTGGCGCGCGGCCCGTGGCCGTCGGCGCCTCGCTCGGCGGGATGGCGGCGCTGCTCGCCAACGGCGGCGGCTCGCACGGCAAGGAAGCCTTCTCCGCGCTGGTGCTGGTCGATGTTACGCCGCGCATCGACAGCGAGGGGGTCGCCAAGATCCAGGGCTTCATGCGGGCCAATCTGCGCGAGGGCTTCGGCTCGATCGCCGAGGCCGCCGACGCGGTCGCGGCCTACCTGCCGCATCGGCCGAAGCCGCGCTCCCACGAGGGGCTGAAGAAGAACCTGCGGCTGCACCCCGATGGTCGCTGGCGTTGGCACTGGGACCCCCGGTTCCTGGAGGGCAACCGCCGGATCGGCCCGGGCTCGGGCGAGGTCGAGCGGGTGCTGGTCGAGGCCGCGCGGCGCATCACCATTCCGACGCTGCTGGTGCGGGGCGCGTCCTCCGAACTGGTGGGTGAGGAGCACGCCAAGGATTTTCTCAAGCTCGTGCCGCACGCTCGATACGTGGACGTCACCGGAGCTCGCCACATGGTGGCCGGCGACCGCAACGATCAGTTCGCAAACGCCATTGAGGGGTTTCTTAAAGAGTTGAAAGTATCCGCTTAAGCCTTTGAATTGTAATGTTGTTCTATGCTTGGCATTGCGCTTAATATGACTGTGCCCTAACTGTGCTAAAACCGCGCTCCAGGATCATCCCGGCGTGGACCGGAGGGACTATGGCTCAGAAGCAAACCAGGCCCGAAAGCGCGGTGCAGAAGCTCGATCCGGTCTGGGCGAAAATTCGCGACGAAGCGAATGCCATCGTCCATCACGAGCCGGAGATCGGCACCTTCATCTTTTCCTCGATCCTGCATCACGACACGCTGGAAGCCGCGGTCATCAACCGCGTCGCCGAGCGTCTCGATCACCAGGACGTCACCGCTGAGCTGATCCGAAAGGCCTATACCGACGCGCTCGAAGCCGATCCGAAGCTGGGCGAAGCCTTCCGCGCCGATATCGTCGCGGTGTTCGACCGCGATCCGGCGACCGACCGCTTCATCGAGCCGATGCTCTATTACAAAGGTTTCCACGCCATTCAGACTCATAGGCTTGCGCACTGGCTTTGGAGCCAAGGTCGCAAGGACTTCGCGTACTATCTTCAGAGCCGTTCGTCGGCGGTGTTCCAGTGCGACGTCCATCCGGCCGCCAGGATCGGCCGCGGCATCTTCCTCGATCACGCCACCGGACTGGTGGTCGGCGAGACGGCGGTGATCGGCGACAACGTCTCGATGCTGCATGACGTCACGCTCGGCGGAACCGGCAAGGATCATGGCGACCGCCATCCCAAGATCGCCGATGGCGTGCTGATCGGCGCCGGCGCCAAGATCATCGGCAACATCGAGATCGGTCATTGCGCGCGCGTGGCCGCAGGCTCGGTGGTGCTGACCACGGTGCCGCACAACGTCACGGTGGCCGGCATCCCGGCCAAGGTCGTCGGCGATGCGCCATGCGCAGAGCCATCACGCACCATGGACCACATGTTCCCAGGATAGAGTGGGACGGCGGTAGGCAATCCCGGGCGTCCGTGGTACAGCGGCCCCATAAACCGGAGAGGGTCCGTGGACGTAGCGGAAGTCAAGAAGCTCGACGCCTATCTGCGCAAGCTGTTCGGCAACCCGGACATTCGCGTGGTGCCGAAGAAGGGCGACACCGCCGAGATTTTCATCGGCGAGGATGATCTCGGCGTGCTGACCGTCGACGACGAGGACGGCGACCGCTCCTACAATTTCCGGATGGTCATCCAGGTCAGCAACGATCCGAGCTTCGCGCCGGTGCCGACACTGACGACTTACCTGCGCGCCAAGTTCGACAACGAGAACATCCGTGTGGTGACGCGGCCGAAGAAGACGGACTCGCTCGAAGCCTATATCGGCGAGGAGTTTCTCGGCGTGTTGTTCGTCGAGAACGAGAAGGGCCGCCGCTCGTACATTTTCGAGCTGCCGATCCTCGATGTCGATCTCGACCCGGTCGGCTGAGCCGGACCTGCGTCAGTCGAGCGGGATTTTGATGCCCGTCTCGCGCTCATGCATGTCCATCCACTTGCCTTCGAGGTCGCGCGGCTGCATGTAGATCTTGCGGCCGTCGGTATCGCCATAGCGCGCGCAAAGCTCT
The DNA here is from genome assembly GCF_001579845.1 of Rhodoplanes sp. Z2-YC6860. GTDB lineage: Bacteria > Pseudomonadota > Alphaproteobacteria > Rhizobiales > Xanthobacteraceae > Z2-YC6860. The sequence goes on along the minus strand of NZ_CP007440.1, from coordinate 4,967,419 downwards.
TCGAACGAGGGCATGCGGCTGTAGTCGTCGCGATAGAGCCGATCCTGTCTGGCCAGAATTTCCTCGCAGGACGATTGCTCGAGCTCGTCGATGTTGCCTTCATGCACATCGAGCTTCATCGCAAGTTTTCGAGGCTGATCGGCGGTTTCCATCAGCATCGGAATCCACTCCCGTTCCGAGCGCCAGTCATTGAAGCGACCGCGCCGCAGATTCATGATCCGTGCGGGCAATGCGTCGCGGATGTCCTCGGTGATGCGCTCGTCTTCGTAACGCCGGGCGAGCCCGGCATAGAAATAGGGCGTGACGGTGCGGCGCGGCTCGCCCGGAATGCTCTCCATGATGTCGAGCAATTCGTCAAAAACCGGCAGAGTGTTTTTCGTCAGGAACAGCCGCTCCTGGCAGACCATTCCGCGCTCGGCGGCCATCCGCAGGATCGATATCTGGTAGTCGAAGTCGCCGGGCCTGCCGTTCCAGCGGTCATGGACCTTGCCGCAACCGGCGAGCGATGTGTGGAAGCCCACGATGCCGGCAGCCTGCCGCTCGTCCATCCAGACCTTCAGGGCATCGGGATCGCGCATGCGCAGCCCGCCGAGATTCAGGATTTCGAACGCGTTGCCGCGCCGCGCCCGTAGACGGCGCACGCCTTCAAGCGTCTCGATATCGTAGTCGAAGGAAGGCCCGATGAACGTCCGGATGACGATGTCGGTGCCGCCTGAATCCCGCCAGTCGTAGAAGCGATGAACGAGTTGTTCGAAGCGCGAGAAGGGCAGCTTGGTGCCCTTGCGGGTTTCGGACACGAGGCAGTAGCGGCAGATGTGCGCGCACGGCGCGTGGCGCAGCGAGAAGATCAGCCCCCTTGCTTCAACCGGCCTGGGCATCCTTGCTCCTCGACACTTGGCGCTGCGCGGCGATCGCCGGATTCGACAGTCGTTTGTCCTTCAGTGTATCTGGCGAAATATAACGCAGCTCGTCCCGGGCCGGCTACGCCCATCGCCGCCGCGTTCGGAGTGGCTAGACCTGCGGCTTGAAGCCCGCGATCAAGCGGTCGATCGCTTCCGATACGGCTCGCCAGTCCGACAGCCAGTCGCGCGGAAAGCGCACCGTGATGTCGGCGCCGCCAATTCTGCGCTCATGCAGGCACATCGCAGGCGTGAGCCCGGAGGTCCGCGTGCAGCGGAGCAGGAACTGTTCGGGCCGCGACGGATCGAGCACCAGGTCCTCGCCCTGATAGGCGGTGCCGTCGCGGAACACCTGCGTGCTGAGCCCGTCGGTGCTCACGATCGGCGCGGCATCGAGATAGCGCGGATAGATCGTCTTCAGCCGATCCATCGGCGCGAGCGTGCTGTCGCTCGCCGCGATGGTGACGAACAGCCGGTCGGTGACGTCGGGCGTGTCGGTCGGCTGCGGCTTGATGGCCGGGTCGGGCGGCGTCATCGACGGCCACACGAAGGTCATGTCGATCCGCGGCTGGGTGCCGGACTTCCGTTGCATCTTGAAGCGGATCGCGGCCGGCGGGACGTTGAACGCGACGCCGCCGATGGTCACCGGAATGGACGGCGCATCGGGGGCGAGCGTGGTGCCGACCGGCCAGAGCATGTAGGCCACTGGCGCAGCCGCAATCGCTGCGGCAACGAGGCCTGCAAGCATCACCAGGATACGGCCGATCAAGCCGCCGCCTTTCCTGCGTCTGCGTCCCAAGGTCGCCGCGTAAGTCATTGGCACTGATACCTGAATCGTCCGATCCGAATCGCTCCGTTAATCAAACACGGCAAGCGTTAACCTTTGCTTAAGCATGTGCTGGCGGCGCAGCCGATGATCTGTGACAGTCAAAAAAAATCGCGCATTCGGGGGCTTGGCGTCATGACGCCCGAAGATTTGGTCTACGCATTGTTCTGGTCGGATTCGGCGCGTTCGCTGGTCGAACTGGCCTTGGGCTTTGCGGTTGCCGGTGCGCTGTGCAGCGGCTATCAGCTCATGACCATGCAGCCTGCGAGCTTCCGCCTGCTGCATGAGCCTGAGCGCAACAGGGCACTGGCCGCGGTGCCGTTCCTGCTATTCGCGGCACCCTTCATCATCATCCGCAACACCATCCGCGGCGCGCGGCTCGAGGGCAGGAGCTTCGGCTTTGCCGCCTTGGCGGCATTTCTCGCCGGATTCTGGAGCCTGATGTCCGGCACCATGGTGGCGATGACCTTGCAGGCCATCGGGCGCATCGTCGCCTGACCGGCTCGCTTCGCTCCTTCGATCATGGCAGCTTGGCTCCGGCAGATTGAGGCCGGAGGAATGCAATGCCGATTTACGAGTTGGACGGGCAGGGACCGGAGTTTCCGGCCGACGGGCAATACTGGATTGCCGAGACCGCGGTGTTGATCGGCCGCGTGCGGCTGAAAAGTCATGCCAGCGTCTGGTTCGGCGCCGTCCTGCGCGGCGACAACGAGTGGATCGAGATCGGCGAGCGCTCGCAGATCCAGGACAACGCCACGCTGCACACCGACCCGGGCTTTCCCATGGTGATCGGCAGCAACTGCGTGATCGGCCACAAGGTGATGCTGCACGGCTGCACCGTCGGCGACAACAGCCTGATCGGCATGGGCGCGACGATGCTCAACGGCAGCAAGGTCGGCAACAACTCGCTGGTCGGCGCCGGCGCCCTCATCACGGAACGCAAGACCTTCCCAGACAATTCGATGATCGTCGGCGCGCCCGCCCGCGTGATCCGGCAGGTCGACGACAAGATGGCCAAGATGATTGCCGGCGGCGCCGACATCTACGTCAAGCGCTGGCAGCAATACGCCAAGACCCTGAAGCGGATCGGGTAGCTGTCATCAGCGTGGTCGTATTTTCTGCGGCAACAATCGGTCGCAAAAGTTTGGCCCGCGTCTCCCAGTCGAGGCGTGGCACCGAATGAGACGTGACTGCAAGCAGCGGGATACCCGAAACCTTTGGTTGTGTTAGACTCTTCGCTCGCCTTGGGGCGAGGGAGGGCGAAATGCGTGTGTGGGTGTGGCTGGCCTGCGGGCTGGCGCTGAGTGCTTGCGCGACGGTGACGCGCGGAACGACCGAGGACTTGATCGTCGAGACAAGCCCACCGGGTGCCAATGTCGGCGTCACGTTCTTGGTGGCATGCGACCGGGCATGCGTCGAAAAGAATTACCCCGACCAAGCGACGAGAATGCCGCCAGACCGTCCGCCGCGAAGCGGGCCACCTTGCGTCAGGCCGTGCACCATTACTGTGCCTCGCAGCGATATCGTTGCGCTCAGCTTTGCCAAGCCCGGTTATGAATCCTTCACGATGCGGGTCGAGCCGAAGGCGAGCGCAGGTGGCGCCGCGGGATTCGTCGGCAACGCGATCATTGGAGGCGCGGCTGGCGCGGTAGTCGATATCGCCAGTGGAGCAGGCTTGGACCACTGTCCGAACCCGGTGGTGGTGAACCTGCGGCGTGTTGGAAGCCGCGATCCCATGCCGACGCCACGCGCCGATTGCAGGGGGGTGGCCGCGCGCGACCCAAACGGGCCGGTCGCCGAGGTCGCCGCGAATTAAGCGACTTTGCGGGAGTTTCGGCTTTCAAAAAAAGGGTGCGGCCGGCGTTGGGGACGCCGGCCGCGCGCGAACCCGGTCGGGGACGGGGAGGGGTGGGGACGTGACCGGGACCGCGGGTCTCCTGAAACTCAGCGAACGGCGCTGACTTGGTTTTGCGGAAGCGTGATGTCGGCACGCGGGCTTGCGGTCGAAGTCGGCGGCCGCGGATCGCCCAGCGCAATCCAGACGTTCGGATTGGCTTGCGACTGACGTTTGACGAAGCGGTAGCCGGTCTCGGACCAGAGCAGGATCTCCTCGGCCTGGTTGTCGAGGATGAACTCGCCCTTGTCGGTCTTGACGGTGAGCACGGCGTGCCCGTCGCCCTTCTTGTCGCGCACCACGGTGATCAGCAGCGCCTCGCGCGGCCAGCCGGCCTGCATCAGCATGCGGCGCTTGAGCAGCACGTAATCTTCGCAATCACCCTTGCCGTCGTCCGGAAAAGACCAGCGCTCGACCACGCCCCAGTGGTCCATGTCGGTGACGGGCTGAATGGTTTCGTTGACCCAGCGGTTGACGCGAACGAGATCCTTCCAGACTGTGGACGTGAGCACCACGTCACGCGGTTCGCTCGAACGGGCCTCGCATTCCTTGGGATTCTCGTTGCAGAACTCGACCCAGCCGATCGGCGGACGCACCTGGCCGCCGACCGCCGCATAAGCCACGCGCTCCACGCGCTCGCCACTCTGTGCGGTCGCTGCGCCCAGCACGACAATCATCGCGGCCGCGAGGGCAGTGCCCAATACGGCTTTGGATCTTGGCGACATTTTTTGTTGACCCCTCAACCCGTCCTGTTGGGGCCATAGTTCGCACAAAGCGATTGTATTGCCGCTAAGTCGACGCGCGGCTTTTGCAGCAAACCAAAGTAAAAACTGCAGCGAATACTATTCAAGCTTTCAGAAAAATTAGATCAAATGCAGACAAATACAATTTGCGTAAAATTTTATCTTTAATCGCGCAAACGACGGAAATTCGCGCGCGAATGCTCCGCGCGGCGGTGTGGCATTAAGGAGGGATATCGGATGTGCCCTGAAGGGGCGTCGGGCAACGACGACGATCGGCGCCGGATTTCGGCGCCGGGCCGGCTCAGCCGGAAAGTTTTCGTTTACTGAGCGGTGGCGTTTTCTTCGATGGAGTCCGGGTGCTGGAGCCGCGTGAACTCCATGGCGAAGCCTTCCTCGAGGTGGCGCACCACCCGCCCGGAGATCTTGCCGAGCGTCACCAGACTGCCGACCTCCGGCCGGTTCGGCGTGGCGATACCGGCGCCGGACAGCGACAAGTCGATGATGCGGATGCCCACATTGGTGCCATTCGGCATGATGAGGCGGGCGGCCACGATCTTCGGCACGAAACGGCCGTGACGGCGGTCTTCCGGCAGATTGAGGATGCTGCGGTTGGCGAGCCAGGTGAGCTGGGCTGCGAGCTTGTCGCGTTTGCGTGGCGTCGCCGAGATCGTCATGGCGAAGCCGTTCTGCAATTGCCGCGCGATCTTGCCTTCCAGCCGGCCGAGATGGTCGACATAGGCGATGACGCGCGCGCCGATCTCGCCGCCGACCGGCGCGATCAAGGCCATACCGCCGGGCGACATGTTGACGACCTGGCAGGGAAATTCCCGGCGGTCTTCCAGCATGTAACGGCCCAGAAGATTGACGCGGACGCGCTGGTGGCGCCGACGCTCCATGGCATGCGGCAGCGTGTTGAACTTCTGTTGCGGCACAGCCATGGAGAGCGAACCTCTGGACGTTCGCCTGCCAAGTTATGGATGTCACGTTAACGGTCGGTTAGCTGCAAGCGTGACGTTGTAATGCTCCATAAAGGCAGCTCATGGTCGAGCAAGCGCTACGTCGTGCGGCCGCCTTCGTGGACGGTAAGACCGTGCCGCAACCGGCCGGCGGCCGGGCGTAATCGCGGCGCCGCCGTTGTGTCGACCATCGGACCGAGATGCCGGAACATGCCGAGCGTCAGTGGGCCGATTGGCTTGGCGCCAAGCCAATATGGAGCCGACATCGGCGCCAGCGCACCGATCACCCGCGCGTCGCCACGATGTTCCGCGGCGAGCGGCAGCAGCAGCAGTTCCAGGCCGACGGGCTGAAGGAGGTCGTCCGAGGTCGCGCCCGAAACACTCGCCACCACGCCAACCTTCTCGTCCATCACCACGGCAATCAGCTCCCGCATCGCGGTCTGGCCGGTGCGCTCCCAGAGCCGCGTGAAGCTCTCGCCCTTGAGTTCCCGCGCGAACAGCGCGCACAGCCGCGTACCGGCCAATCGGAACGTCGCGTTGTTCACGCCATTCATTTCCAGCACGAACGTGTCGCCCAGAATGGAGCGGATCGCCCCGGGCTCGATCTCGCCGCGCTCGGGCGCAAGGCGGTCACCGCGTCGCTGGTTCCAATACTCGTAGAGCTCACGGTTGGACGGGTGTTTCATTTCCTGCCCTTTGTCCTGCCTTGTGTCCTGTCTTGGCGCAGCGCGCGTCCCCGGCTGGGACAGGCGCGCCACGCCTCGCTGCGTTGGCAGGCGACGGAGCAGGGCATGTGCCGTGAGGTGGTTTTGGCGTGAGCGCGCCGCGCCTCTCGCGCGTTAGCGTTAAATCGCGCCCGCGGTTGGCAGCGGCAGATCGCGCGCCTACGGTCGCCCTCGATCCACACTGACTTTGCCGGCGCTGACTGAGCGCAGGCGCACTTGTTCCTTCGGGGAGAAGGGGATGTGACGGAAAGGGAGGGCCTCGCGGCTCTCTCTTTTTCTTTGCCCTTTTTCTTTGCCCTTTTTTATTTGGCCGTTTTTCTTGTTTTCCCCACCTGCTTTTGGGCCGGTTTCTTTATTTGATTGCTCAGCCGGTCTCGCTTACCAAGGCGCCAGCGCCGGGTTCCTCTGCTAAGGCGTTCGATCTTCAGGAGTTGTTTTGGACCAGCGGCGCGAACCGATCCTCAATGTCCCGGGTGTTGTCGTCGCGGTGCTGCTGGTGCTGGGCCTCCTTCACGCGGTGCGCGAATACGTGCTGTCGGATGCGACCGACGCCACGCTGGTGTGGTCGCTCGCTTTTGTGCCGGCGCGCTACGACAGTTCGCTGCTGACCGAAGGAGTTTATCCCGGCGGCTCGGGCGCCGAGGTCTGGACCTTCTTCACCTACGCGCTGCTGCACGCGGACTGGACGCACTTCGGTTTCAATGCGGTGTCGCTGCTCGCCTTCGGCAGCCCGGTGGCGCGGCGCTTCGGCGTCATGCGTTTCCTTGCGTTCCTTGCTGTGACGGTCGCGGCCGGCGCGCTTGCGTATCTTGTGATGCACGCCGGCGAGCGCAGCCCGATGGTCGGTATCTCGGCCGGCATCTCCGGCATGATGGGCGCTGCCGCCCGCTTTGCCTTCGAGCCCGGTGGCTCGCTCGACATGTGGCACCGCAACCGCGAGTACGCCGACTTCGTGCCGGCCGCGCCGCTTCTTGCTGCGTTGCGAAATCCGCGCGTCGTCACCTTCGTCGGCGTGTGGTTCTGCCTCAATCTGCTGTTCGGGCTCGGCTCGCTGTCGCTGCCAGGCACCGCCGGCCAGGCGGTCGCGTGGGAAGCCCATGTCGGCGGCTTTTTCGCAGGCCTGCTGCTGTTCTCGGCATTCGATCCGCCGCCGCGCCTGTTTCCGCCGGATGATTTCATATCCCTGCCGGGCGATTCCACAATCCATTGAGGCGCAATGGCGTTGTCAGGCGCGCACCGCATGGCTGGCGCGCACGCCCGCTGTTCCTGTCAGCAACCCTGACCCACCTCGCGGCGTTATCGCGCTAGCGTATTGGCAATCCGACCGCGGCTCTCCGAGTCTACGGTACCAATCCAGGAGGCTGCGGGACGGGGCGTGCACAGGGAGCGACCTCAATGACCGTCAAAGCCATTCTGTCGAAAAAGGGCACCGATGTTCTGACCATCGAGCCCACCAAGAAACTCGCGGATGCGACCAGACTGCTCGCCGAGCATGCGATCGGCGCGCTGGTCGTGACCGGTGCCGACCGGCGCATCGTCGGCATCGTGTCGGAGCGCGACATCGTACAGGAGCTTGCCGCTCACGGTCCGGCCTCGCTCGACCTGTCGCTGACCGATGTCATGACGCGCCGAGTCACGACCTGCACCATGACCGACACCGTGGTTTCGGTGATGGAGCGGATGACGCAAGGCAAATTCCGCCACCTGCCCGTGGTGGAGCAGGGCCGGCTCGCCGGCATCATCTCGATCGGCGACGTGGTCAAGCATCGCCTGCACGAGATGGAGCACGAGCAGTCGGTGCTCCGCGAATACATTCAAACCGCCTGAGCCTTCCCGTTACAAGTTCGCGCTGGCCGCTCGCCTTCGGCTCGCCAGCGCGAACGGGCCTCACGCGTTCTTGCCGCCGCCGGGCGGGCGGGTCATCTTGAACACGCTCTCGACCACGGCGTATTCGTCATAGCCGCAGCGCGCGATCGGCTTCATCGCCGCGGTGTCGAGCCGGCCGTTCCTGATGAAGCGGTCGTCGATGTAGACGCCGATCGCCTGGCCGAACACGACGTAGCGCTCGAGCTGCTGGCCTTCGACGTCGTGGAGCCGCACCGTCTGCAGCCATTTGCATTCCAGCGCGCACGGCGAGGCCGCAACGCGCGGCGGCTTCACGAGCTGTGACGGCGCGGGCTCCAGGCCCGTGAACCTCATCTCGCTTTCGCCGCGCGGCAACGGCGCCGACGTGCCGTTCATCTGGTCGCGCAGGTCGAAGGTCGCGAGACTGCACACGAACTCTTTCGTCTCTTCGGCGAACGCGACCGAATCCTTTGCGCCTTCACTCGAGAACATCACGATCGGCGGCTTGTCGGTGATGCCGTTGAAGAACGAGTAGGGCGCGAGGTTGACCTCGCCCTTCGCGCTCATCGAGGTGATCCAGCCGATCGGGCGCGGCGTCACGATCGCCTTGAACGGATTGTAGGGCAGGCCGTGGTCGTTCTTGCGGGTGTCGTAGAACATGGGATGCGGCAATTCCTGAAGGAGAACTCTTGGCGGACCATTTCAGCCTGCGCCGTAGCGCGACACAATATCATGCAGCGGCGGACGCGGGCGGTCCTCCGAGGCCTTGGTGGTCCGGCCGATATGGACGAAGCCCGCGATCTTCTCGTTCGGCGCAAGCCCCAGCGCATCGAGCACGCGGCGGTCATAGGCGTACCATTCGGTGAGCCAGTTCGCGGCAAAGCCCAGCGCATGGGCCGCAAACACCAGACTGGTCGCGGCGGCGCCCGCCGAAAGCACTTGCTCCCACTCGGGGATTTTCACGTGCGGACCGGCGCGGCTCACCACCGCGATCACGAGCGGCGCACGGGCGAGCCGCTTGCCTTCCATCTCGACCTGGTCGGGCGTGGCGTCCGGCCGGTTCAGCTTGAAGATCTCGGCGATCTTTTCGCCGGCCTTCAGCCGCGCATCGCCCTCGAACACGATGAAGCGCCAAGGCGTGAGCTTGCCGTGGTCGGGCACGCGCGATGCCACGGTGAGCAACGTAGCGATCTGTTCGGGAGTGGGCCCCGGACCGGACAGCTCGATCGGCTTCACCGAACGCCGGGTTTTCAGAAGGTCGATGGCCTCAGGCATGCGAACTCCATTTTGCCTTGCGCCTATCACGCGCCAACCCGGGACACAATTTGAGATGCTCCAAGTGTTGAGATGCGCTCAGCCAACGCTCCGCTGGCCCGGGGTTTTGTTTTCGGACGCCCGGGTGCGCCCGTCTCCCTGTTTTCCTTCTCTCTCCCGAACGGGAAAGGAATGGAGCGCCGGGAGGCGCCACGGAGCTTGCGAGGCTCCGTCAGGCCAGCCTTGCGATCGGCCGGCCTGCGCGCCGAGCTTCCGGGACCCAAAGCTGTGAGGGCAGTGGGGGTCCCGGGGCGCGCGGGCCCGTGCGAAGAGCCCGGCGCCTCCTGGCGCTCCATCCGCGGTCCGCGTTGTCGGCGGCCGCGTCTTGCTCCGTCATCCGGCGTCGCGATCGACGACGCCTTCGACGGTGCAAGACAGAATCGCGTCTAAGCGATATTCGTGAACGTATCAAGAACAAAAATCCGGATGGGATCGATGTCTCTCAGAAGGGTGCTGAATATGTTCACCGCGATGTCTGCGTTTCGCGCGCGGCATTTCTGTCAAACTTCCAGACCGGTGCGTGGGCATCTACGCCAATGAGGACGCGGACGGCAATCATGTGAATGCTCTCACGCAATGTCTTGAAAGCGCGCGACGTGTTGATGGCGAAGCGAGCCAGGACGCTGGTTGATTGAAACCGGTCGAGCGCTCTTGGTTTTCTACTGCAAATCTTGTGAGACCCCTCCAGCGAACTCAGCCCGCGTCACCCGTTTCCCGGCCTTCGTCACCTCAACGGCCAATCTGAGCCCTCAGGCAGTGCGCTCTTGACCATGCGCACCCGTTTATATAACATATTTGTTATATAATAAGCGGGTTTTACATGCCCAATCTCGACACCGCATTCGCAGCGCTGGCTGACCCGACCCGTCGTGCGCTGCTGTCGCGCCTCGCACTTGGAGAAGCGACGGTGATGGAACTCGCTGAGCCATTCGAGCTCACGCAGCCCGCGATCTCCCGGCATCTGAAGGTACTTGAAGGCGCGGGCCTTATTGTCCGGCGCATCGAGGGGACCAAGCGGCCATGCCGGCTCGCTGCTGACGGGGTAGCCGAGATTGACCAGTGGCTCAGCGTGCTGCGCAAGGCCTTGGCCAAAAATTACGACCGGCTGGACGACGTTCTAGCCGGCATGAAGACAAAGCGACGGAGGAAATGACGTGGCCAAATTGAAGATCGAAACCGAAGGCGACCGCTTTGTGGTGGTGACGCGTCGCTTCGCCGCGCCGCCTCAAGACGTCTATCGCGCACACACGGAGCCTGCGCTGATCCAGCGCTGGTTGTTGGGGCCGGAAGGCTGGTCCATGCCGGTGTGCATTTGCGATGCAAGGCCTGGCGGCAAGATTCGCTACGAATGGGACGACGGCAAGGGTGGCGGATTCTATCTCACCGGCGAGTTCATCGAGTTGACGCCGTATAGCCGCATCGTTCACGTCGAGCGGATGCACATGCCCAATACGACGCCGGACAATCATGTGGTCACGACTTTCGCCAGGGAGGGCGGGGGAACGCTGATGACCATGCGGATGACGCTTCCAGATGCGGCGACCCGCACGGCGATGCTCGCCAGCGGCATGGAGCACGGCATGGAGGCCAGCTACGCCCGGCTTGAGACAGTGATCTGAACGACCTCAACACGAGAGCCCAAGCGATGATGACAATTCACAATTTTGTGGGTGGCTTGCGCGGTTTGCGTGCCATGTGGCTATGCGAGGAAATGGGGCTCACCTATTCGGTCCAAAACTACGGCTATCCGGTTCCCGACGCGTACCGGGCGCTAAACCCATTGGGGACCGTGCCGCTGCTGGAGGATGGCAGCGACGTCGTCCTCAGTGAGTCCGTCGCTATCATGCTCTATCTCGCGCAAACGCATGGGCCGACGGCGCTGCTGCCGTCCAGAGAACCGGCCCACTTTGCCCGGTGTCTGCAATGGACGGTTTTCGGGGAGACTGAGATCGGGATGAGTCTCAATCCACTGCTTGCAGCCCATTTCATGGCTGCTGATGCTGACAAGCGAAACTGGTCGGTGAACGGGTTGGAGCAGCGTTTAAAGCGTGCCCTCAACCACACGGAGCGTTCCCTCGGGGAGGACCACTATCTCGTCGGGGGCGCGCTGACGCTCGCCGACATTTCGGTCAGTTGCGGCATCGGCACCTGGCAAGGTGCGCTCGGAGGCAAACCGTCGCCAAAGCTCAGCGACTACCAGGGTCGGTTGCAGGCACGACCAGCCTTTCAGCGCGCAAGCGAGCGGTGCAAGGGAAAGTAAATTAGCGAATCGCTCGCGGCAGCTTCGAAGCGGCGAGCTTCGCCCGTTGGCCACCGAGCGCCGTCGGTTCGCAAAGACACTCGGTATTGAATTTCATCCGCAGTCATCGCCGATGATGTGATCGAGGCGCTTGGCGCACGCGACCGCGTCTTTAGTCCCTGGCAATCAGCATTCGTCGCGCGTGTGTTCGGGCGATAAGCGCGCAGCATTGCGGAACAGTCTCAAGCGAAACCTATTTCACACGTCTGTCTCACAACTGTAACACCGGATCAGCACGGTCCCCGCGGGGCGCATTGCAAGAGCACCACAGACAGGGGATTGACCCGTGCAGATTACAAAAGCTCACATACTCTCAAACCGGAAGTACCGCTCGGCGTTCGCGCTCGCGATGCTTGTGTCGGGTGTGTCCGGCGGTTCGTCCGCTCGCGCCGACGATCAGGGCGCTGCTTTTCAGCCCGGTAATTTGCTCGTCAGCCGCGTTGTCTATGACAACAACGCAGACAACGTCAAAGCGGGCGTGACACAACTGCCGCCCAACTGCGCGCCCTCGGCGTGCGTGCTTGCGACCGACAGCGGCACATACCCTGCGGTCTGGAACAACGCGTTGGTCGACGGACAATTCGGCATCACGACCAGGATTATCCTGGATCAGCTGAAGCCGAACGGCTCGTTGATCAGCTCGATCGAGGTGCCTAACAGCTCACAGAATGGCATGCCGCCGACGAAGGATCATTTGGCCGGCAGCTTCTCCTCCAAATCGGAGCTCGCGCTGAACCTGTCGACCGACGGGCGGTTTGTGACCTTCATGGGATATCTTGCGCCGATCAATGCGCTCGACGTGTCCAACACCAACACGCCCGCGATCATCGATCCGACCAACCCGGACACCGGGACGTCCTATCGCGTGGTTGCGCAGGTCGACCAGCACGGGAAATTCCACTTCACGAAAACAAACGCGTATAGCGGCGACAACGGCCGCGCCGCGATCATGAACAGCAGCAACGGCGCAAGCCTGCTCTACACCGCCGGCAACGCCGGCGCCGGATCCGATCCTCAGCCCAACGGCATCATCATCGGCGCGGGCGCGCAGATCGTGAATGCGGAAACCAAGGCGCTCGTCGCGCAAAACCCGGATCTGCCGACGCCGGTCGGCAGCTTCAACATCGCCCAGCTCGGGCTGGCGACGGACAAAATCGGCAAGGACACCAACTTCCGCGGTCTGACCATCTTCGGAAATGTCCTCTATTACACCAAGGGCAGCGGCAGCAACGGAGTCAACACGCTCTACTTCGTCGACACATCGGGGTACGACGGCAACGGCAAACCTCTTGCGTGCCCGCAAGGGGTTGGACTGCCGGCGCCATCGGCAAGCCTGCCAAGCTCGCCCATCGTCTATGACGCCTCGGCGCTTCAGACGAAGGGCGTCACGCCCTACAACATGTGCATTCTGAAGGGCTTTCCGACGGCGACGAAGAGCAAGACCGCGTTTCCGTTCGGAATCTGGTTTGCCAATGCCAAGACGGCGTATGTCGCGGACGAAGGCAACGGCACGAAGACATACAGCGCAACGGCGGGCCAATACACGGCTGCGGCCGCTCAGACCACGGCGGGACTCCAGAAGTGGGTGTTCGACGACAACCTTGGACAATGGAAGCAGGCCTACATCCTGCAGGCTGGATTGAACCTGGGCGTGCCGTACACCGTGGCTGGCTACCCCACCGGTCTTAATCCGAAGACCGGACTCCCGTGGTCGCCCGCAACCGACGGCCTGCGTAACATCACCGGCCGGGTCAACGGCGACGGCACCGCCACGATCTGGGCCGTCACCTCGACCGTGAGCGGCAACGGCGACGTGGGTGCCGATCCGAACAAGCTGGTCACGATCACCGACAATCTGGCGGCGACCGCTCTTCCCGCAGCGGAGAGCTTTACGACGGCCCGAGCGGCGGGCTTCGGTGAGGTTCTCCGTGGTGTTTCGTTCACGCCGGGAAGCGTCGTCACGGCACAACAGTGATGCGCGACTGGTGCGATGACCGAAGGCTTTTGGCTGCACGCCATTAGCTCATCGACATCACCATCGGGCGATCGGTCCGGGCACGTTCTCGGACCGGTCGCCCATTTTTTTGAAATTCATCGCCCCGGCGATCGGTCCGCCACTTCGAGCCGCCATGGTGCGCGATCGCCCGCACGCCTGCTCAGCATTCACGCGAATGGGATCAGAGCGCTCCAGGCGTTCGGTTGACCTGCCGGTCACGGGCGTGGCGGCCGCAGCGCTGCGAGGAAGCGCACGCGTTCCGTCATGGCGAATGAGTATGTATAATTGTTGACAACATCATACCCGGCTTCCAGGATTTGTCCTGCGGGTTGAGGCTTGGGCCTGAGCCGGCACAGGACACCGCCATGGCGTGACAAAGCCATCGGCAAAATCCCGCTCCGCCGGAGCGACAATCTGACAAAGGAAAATCCATGCCCCTTGGACGGCGCGTGTTTTTCGTGCTGGGCGCGCTGATCGCCGCGAATGTCGCGGTGTGGGTGTGGGCGCTTGCCGTGCTGTCAGCCCACACAGTCTCGCTCGGCACCGCCGTGCTGGCCTACGGTCTCGGCCTGCGCCATGCGCTCGATGCCGATCACATCGCCGCCATCGACAACGTCACCCGCAACCTGATGCAGCGTGGCAAGCAGCCGCTGACGGTCGGATTGTGGTTCGCGCTGGGTCACTCGACGGTCGTGATGCTCGCCTCGCTGGCGGTGGCCCTCGCGGCGCATTCGCTGATCGATGCGTTCGCGCCTTACCGGGAGATCGGCGGGCTCGTCGGGACGCTGGCATCGGTCGCTTTTCTGTTGGGGATCGCGGCGGCGAACGCGTCCGTGCTGCGAAGCCTGGTGCAATCCTATTTCAGCGTTCGCCGGGGAGGATCGCCAGGCCAGATCACGGCAGCGCTCCAGCCTCAGGGCTTCCTGGCGCGCCTGATCAGCCCGGTCTCGCGTCTCGTGACCGAGAGCTATCACCTGTTTCCGGTTGGCTTCCTGTTCGCGCTCGGCTTCGACACGGCGAGCGAGATCGGCCTCTTCGCGATGGCCGCCCAGCAATCCGGCAGCCTTTCGCCCGGCGCCATCATCATCTTCCCGGCGCTGTTCATGGCGGGCATGATGCTGGTCGACACCGCCGACGGCATCCTGATGGTGGGCGCCTACGGCTGGGCGTCGCGCAATCCTGCATCCACGCTCATCTACAACATCGTCATCACGTCGATTTCGATCGTGGTGGCGGCGGTGGTCGGCGGCATCGAGGCGTTCGGCTTGCTGGCGGATCGGTTGAATCTGCAAGGCTCGACATGGCGCGCCATTGCGGATCTCAACGAGCATCTTGGAGCCGTCGGCATTTTCATCGTGTGCCTGATGGCTGCCATCTGGCTTGTCTCGATGCTGAACAGCAGACAGGGGGCCGACCGCCGCATTGAGACGGAACGAGGTGCAAGCGGCGGCTGATGCCGGGTTGTCTGGTCAAGGAGCGCTCTGGGGCCACGCAGCAGCCGCTGACGCGATGCGCCGGTGTGGGAAGCCATGTTTGGCGGCTTGAAATCGCCGCGATTTG
Source organism: Rhodoplanes sp. Z2-YC6860 (assembly GCF_001579845.1). Taxonomy (GTDB): domain Bacteria; phylum Pseudomonadota; class Alphaproteobacteria; order Rhizobiales; family Xanthobacteraceae; genus Z2-YC6860. The sequence goes on along the minus strand of NZ_CP007440.1, from coordinate 4,952,362 downwards.
ATCCGAAAACCCTGGCAGGGGCAGCTCCGACAACACCTTCGATGATCCGTTTGCGACAGCTTCGACCGGCTCAGCTCAGCCGCAGCCTTATGCCGGCTGTTGCTCTTTTCGCCTGCGTTTCGACGCAGGCGTTCGCGCAGCAGTCGCTGTTCCCCAATCCGCCGCCACCGCCGGTGCAGGCGCCCGCCAATATGAAGGCGGGCGAGGGCGCGATTGCGGTGCAGGCGCGATACAGCCGCGACGGCGGCGTCATCAATGGCGGGCTGCATTGGCGGGTGTATGCCGACAAGCCGGACCAGAACGGCGTGTTCCGTCTGTTCAAGGAAGACAGCAACCCGCAGCCGACCTTCGTGCTTCCGAACGGAAACTACGTTCTGCACGTGGCCTTTGGGCTCGCGAGCGCGGCGAAGCCCATTCAGATTGCCGGCGGCACGTCGCGCGAAACCTTTGAAATTCCGGGCGGCGGGCTTCGCATCGAGGGCCGCGTCGGCAACGCCAAGATTCCGAACTCGCAGATTTCGTTCGATATCTACAAGGGCAGCCAGTTCGAGCAGAGCGAGCGGCGTCCGCTCGCCACCAGCGTTCTGACCGGCGACGTGGTGCTGGTACCGGAGGGCACCTATTACATCCTGTCGAAATACGGCGACGGCAACGCGGTGGTGCGCTCCGACGTGCGCGTGCAGGCCGGCAAGCTCACCGACATCATCGTCACGCACCGCGCCGCGCAGATCATGTTCAAGCTGGTCAGCCGCCGCGGCGGCGAAGCGCTCGCCAACACCGACTGGGCCGTGATCTCGCCGGCCGGCGACACCATCGCGGAATCCAAGGGCGCATTTCCGCGCGTGATCCTTGCCGAAGGCGAGTACAAGGTGATCGCGCGCAACGACAACAAGGTCTATCAGCAGGATCTCACCGTGATCCCCGGCGTCGACGGTGAGATCGAGGTGCTGGCGCGGTAGCTTCGCCGTCTATCGGCGCGCGGTGCCGACCAATCGGTAGTTGGGACGCACACCGGCGCGCGGTGGCGCAGATGGCGCGACGCCGCGTCGTTTGGCCTCGTCCTTCACGAAGGTGATGAATGCTTGGAGCGGCGCCGTCGTGCGGCGGCGACTCGAATGATAGAGGAAGAACCCCGACATGGACGGGGTCCAATCCTCGAGAACCGGCACGAGCCGGCCCGCTGCGATGTCGGCCGCGATATAGTCGCGGAGCAAATAGGCAAGCCCAAGCCCATCGAGCACGGCGCGGATCGACAGGTCGATGTCGTTGACGATCAGGCGGCCGGCGACAGCGGCATGGACGACGCGACCGTTCTTGGCAAAGTCCCAACCGAAGATGGCGCCGTTGGGCAGACGATTGCGGATGCAGTCATGGTCACGCAGGTCCCGCGGCGACTTCGGCGCCGGGTGGCGGGCCAGGTAGTCCGGCGATCCGACGACCAGAAAGCGGGCCTCGCCCATGACCTGCATCGCGATCATGTCACGCTCGACCTGCTCACCCATGCGAATGCCGGCGTCGTACCCGTCGTGAATGATGTCGCCCGGCATCTTGATGACGGCGACGTCGAGTTGAACTCCCGGGCATGCCCGCATGAAGCGCGCCAGCATCGGTGCGATCATGAACATCGCGACCGGCGGCTGGACCACAAGCCGCAACAGGCCCCGCGGCATGCCGCGCTGATCGGTCGCTTCGTCGGTTGCGGCGGTCAACTCGTCGAGCGCCGGCCGCACGCGCGCAAGCAGGCGGGCGCCGGCCTCCGTGAGCGAGACGCTGCGGGTCGTGCGGTGGAGCAGGCGCACGCCAAGCCGCTCCTCCAGCGAGCGGAGGTTCTGGCTCAGGGTGGAGCGACCGATGCCGAGCAAGGTCGCCGCCTTGGCGAAGCTTTTCTGTTCGGCGATGGCCGCAAAGGCGGACATCTCGGCGAATTGCGTCCCGCGCATTGTTCCATCCAGGCGAACAACCCGTTCGAATAATAGCAAATTATCACACGAGTAGGGGACGCATCACGGTCGCGCCCATCCGCAGCGCGTGTGCTGCACCAGCAGGGAGCGAACCATGAAAATGAATCTGCAGGATGGGCTGAAGCTTGCGGCCGTCGCGGGGCTGGTCCTTGGGCTGCGTACAGGCGAGGCCGCCGCAGAGCCATCGTCCGCGCAACGCCAGTTCGTCGGCACCTGGTCCCTGGTGTCGATCCACTACATCGAGAAAGACGGCCGCAAGGTCGAGCCGTTCGGGCCGGGCGCCAAGGGGATGCTCTTCTTCGACGCCGGCGGCCGCTTTGCGACGCAGGTGATGGCAGTGGATCGGCCGCGGTTTGCCTCGAACAACCGGATGATCGGAACGCCCGAAGAGAACAAGACAGTATCGCAGCGGGTCGTAGCGTATTTCGGGACTTACACGGTCGACGAGTCCGATCATGTGGTCACGTTGCACATCGAGCAGAGTTCGTTCCCGAACTGGAACGGGACGGACCAGCAACGCAAGTTTGCGTTCACGGCCGACGAACTGCGCTACACTGCGGCGAGTTCGACCGCGAATCCTGCGGAATCGGCCGAGCTCGTGTGGAAGCGGCTGCCCGCCGGGCAATGATGCGCGCTTCCGGGACGCAAGCGCCCGGCAACGTCCAGCATCCAGTGGGTCACTGCATGCTCGATGTCCTGATTTGAAAGAACCAAGTGATGAAGGCCTATCGCGGTTCATGCCATTGCAAGAAGGTCCGCTTTGAAATCGATGCAGAGATCGACCACGTGCGCGCGTGCGACTGTTCGATCTGCGCGCGACGCGGCGCTCTGATTTACCGCGTGCCGACGGAAGCGTTCCGGCTGCTGACGCCGCTTTCGGAGCTGAGCGTTTATCGTTGGGGTTCGATGACGGCCGCCGACTATTTCTGCCCGGTTTGCGGCATCCTGCTCTTTCGCAAGCCGAGCGATCCAACGCCGGCCGAACGGCAGGCAGGGGCCACGAAATTCGAGGGATGGGCCATCAACACCCGTTGCCTCGAGGGCTTCGATCCAGCTTCGGTGCCAACCAGACGGATCAGCGGAAGCCAGCTCGAAATCGGCGAGTAGATCGCGTCGGCCTTGCCTGGCTTTGCCGAGCGTGCTTCGGCTACAAGGAAACATCCGCTAAAGGCTACTCCGCCCTTGTCCGAGCTGACCGGCTATCTGGCCCCCGAAGGCTTTCTCACCGAGCTGACGCAGGAGCTTGGCAGCGCCGTGGTCGAAACCCACGGGCGGCTGGTGCTGGCGCACGCGCCGCCCACGCCGGTCGCGTGGGTCGCGAATGTCTGGCGCGATCCGGTGCAGATCCCGATCGCTTCGATCGGCGACGGCGCGAAGAAGCTCCGCGACATCCAGCGCAACTGGGCTCTCTATTCGTCCGGCCATCACCGCAGAGCCGCGCTGATCGTGGATAAGCTGCCGAAGGTCTCGGCCAAGCCGCTCACCTTCGGCACGCCGGCGCCGGTCGCGCCGCTCGGGTCATGGACGCTGATCGCGCCGGACATGATGCTCGCCGCGGCGTCTTGCTCCAGTCCGTTTCCGAACGGCGAGGTCGCGTTCGTCGAGGACCGCACGGCGCCGAGCCGGGCCTATCTCAAGCTCTGGGACGTGCTGACGCTGCTCGGCGAGCGGCCGAAGCCGCCTGAACTCTGCATCGATCTCGGCTCGAGCCCCGGCGGCTGGACCTGGGTGCTGCAGAGGCTCGGCGCGCGCGTCATCAGCGTCGACAAGGCGCCGCTCGATCCGAGCGTCGCCATGCTTCCCGGTGTCGAATACCGGGGCGAGAGCGCGTTCGGGCTTGATCCGCGCGCGATAGGACCCGTCGACTGGCTGTTCTCGGACGTCGTGTGTTATCCGAAGCGCCTGCTGACGCTGGTGCAACGATGGCTCGCCGCGGACGCGGCGCGGCGTTTTGTCTGCACGGTGAAGTTTCAAGGAGCGACGGACTTCGAGGCGATGCAGGCGTTCGCCGCGATCCCGGGTTCGCGGCTCTTGCACCTTCATCACAACAAGCACGAGCTGACCTGGATCAAACTGGACGACAAGGCATGAAGCCCGCAAGCCGCACCAAGCTTCTGCGCGTCGCGGGCCTGCCGGCGGTGAAGGCCTTGTTCGCCACCGCGCCGCAGCGCGTCGAGCGGCTGTTCTTCGATCAGCGCCTTAAGTCGCAGGTCGGCGATTTCTGCGCTGAGCTTGCCCGTGCGCGGAAGTCCTATCGCATGGTCGAGTCCGACGAGCTCGAACGTGTGGCGGGCGCGGTTATGCATGGTGGCGTCGTCGCCTGGGCGCAGCCGAAGCCGGTGCCGATGCTCGATCCCGCCAAAGCCGCGGGCTGGGCGCGCGACGGCAAGCCGCTGCTGCTGCTCGACGGCATCGGCAATCCGCACAATCTCGGCGCGATCGTGCGGACCGCGGCCTTTCTCGGACTGCCGCGGATCGTGCTCTCGGATCACCCGGCGCAGGCCATGCCGTCGGACGCGAGCTACCGTGTTGCCGAAGGCGGGTTCGAATATGTCGAGCTCTACCGCAGCGCGGGCTTCGTCAAAACCCTGCAACAGTTGCGGCGGAGTTACCGCGTGATCGGCACCGCGGCCGAGAACGGCAAGCCGGTTGAGGAACTGCGGCGCGCTGACCGGCCGCTCGCTCTGGTGCTCGGTAACGAGGAGCATGGCTCGCCGCAGTCGACGCTGAAGGCCTGCGACGCGATCGTCACCATCGCGGGCTCGGGCTTCGTGCAGTCGCTCAATGTCGCCGCGAGCGCGGCGATCCTTCTCCACGCGCTGGCGAAGCCCTAAACTCGGCGGATCGTACGGACCGCGCCAAACGGATCGCACCATGAAGCTCACCGCTTATGTGATTGACGGTCACACCGTCGAGATCCGTCCCGCGCCGGTCGAGCGCGACTGGATGGACAACACCGACCAGCGCTATGCCTATCGCTGCCTGCCGCTCAGCATCGCCAATACGCATGGCTGGGAAATTCTGTGCAGCGCGGGCTTCACGGCGATCTGGGATGGCGGACGGGACAAGGCGTCGGTGCAGGTCACGCCCGATCCCGGTACGCACGCTCCGGCGCTCGGCCATTTCGGCGCGGGTGTGCTGACATTCCATGTCTCGTGCCTGTTTCGCACCGAACCGGGCTACGACCTGATGGTGCAGGGGCCGATCAATGCGCCGAAGGATGCGATCGCGGCGCTCACCGGCATCATCGAGACCGACTGGTCGCCGTTCAGCTTCACCATGAACTGGCTGTTCACGCGGCCTGGCATTCCGGTGCGCTTCGAGCGCGGCGAGCCGTTCTGTCATCTGATGCCGGTGCGGCGAGGGGAGCTCGAAACGGTCGAGCCGGAGCTGCGCCTTCTGTCGGAGAACCCCGAACTGAAGCGCGAGCACGAGACCTGGACTGCCAACCGCTCGAAGTTCAACGCCGAACTGCATGAGCCCGGCAGCGAGGCGCAGGCCGAGAAGTGGCAGAAGCTCTACCACCGCGGCCAGCGCCTCGGCGGTGCGCCGTCAGGCATCGGCGACCACCGCACGCGGCTGAAGCTGAAGCCGTTCACGAAGCCTGGTGGCTGAATTTGGGTGAATCAGAGTTTTGGAATTCGACTGCGCCGCTTGCTTCTTCACCTCTCCTGCGGGGAGAGGTCGACGCGCGAAGCGCGGCGGGTGAGGGGGTACGGTCTCTCAATAGTGCGAACGCCCTCACCCCAACCCTCTCTCCACGGGAGAGGGAGCTCGCTGCCGATGTCGCGGCAGCGTTGCTTCGGCTTCGAGATCGTACGCTACAGCACTACGCCAATGCAGTCACCGGCGCCGGCGCCTTCGCGGCTTTCGCCCGCTTCAAATCCGGCGGCGTTGCCTCGTCGGCGAGCATCTTGAGCGCCTGATCGAGCGGCATCACCTGCTGGCCCTCTTTGCCGAGCCTGCGGATCGACACTGTGCGTTCGGCGGCTTCCTTCTTGCCGACCACGAGCAGCACCGGGACCTTGGCCAGCGAGTGCTCGCGGACCTTGTAGTTGATCTTCTCGTTGCGCAGGTCGCTCTCGGCGCGAAGGCCCGACTGCAGTGCAAGCTCGGTCGCCTCGCGGGCGAAGTCGTCGGCGTCGGACGTGATGGTCGCGACCACGGCCTGCACCGGCGAAAGCCACAGCGGCAGGTGGCCGGCATAATGCTCCAGCACCACGCCGAGGAAACGCTCCATCGAGCCGCAGATCGCGCGGTGGATCATCACCGGCGGCACCTTGGAGCCGTCGGCCGCGATGTAGAACGCCTGGAAGCGCTCCGGCAGATTGAAGTCCACTTGCGTGGTGCCGCACTGCCAGTCGCGGCCGATGGCGTCGCGCAGCACGTACTCGAACTTCGGCCCGTAGAACGCGCCTTCGCCCGGATTGATCGCGGTCTTGATGCGGTTGTTGTTCTGGGCGATGCGCTTGAGCACGTCGTGCATGATGCCTTCGGCGTGATCCCAAGCCTCGTCCGAGCCGACCCGCTTTTCCGGCCGTGTCGAGAGCTTCACCGTGAGATCGCCCTGGAAGCCGAAGTCGGAATAGGTCGACAGGATCAGATCGTTGATCTTCAGGCACTCCTCGGCCATCTGGTCCTGGGTGCAGAACACGTGCGCGTCGTCCTGGCTAAAGCCGCGCACCCGCATCAGCCCGTGCAGCGCGCCCGACGGCTCGTAGCGATGCACGATGCCGAACTCGGCGAAGCGCAGCGGCAGCTCACGATAGCTGCGCAGCCCGTGCTTGAAGATCTGAACGTGACCCGGGCAGTTCATCGGCTTGATCGCGAAGACGCGTTCGTCCTCGGTCTCGTCGCCGGCCGACTGCGCCATGAACATGTTCTCGCGGAACCAGCCCCAGTGGCCCGAGGTCTCCCACAGCGACTTGTCGAGGAGTTGCGGCGCGTTGACCTCGCGATAGTCGCCCTTCAGGCGGCGGCGCATATAGGCGACCATCTCCTGGAACATGGTCCAGCCGTTGGGATGCCAGAACACCGTGCCGGGGCCTTCCTCCTGGAAGTGGAAGAGGTCCATCTCGCGGCCGAGCTTTCGGTGGTCGCGCTTCTCGGCCTCCTCGAGCTGATGCAGGTAGGCGTCGAGCTCATCCTGTTTGGCGAAGGCCGTGCCGTAGATGCGCGTCAGCATCGGGTTCTTGCTGTCGCCGCGCCAATAGGCGCCCGCGACCTTCTGCAGCTTGAAGGCGTTGCCGATCTTGCCGGTCGACGTCATGTGCGGCCCGCGGCAGAGATCGAACCAATCGCCCTGGCGATAGATTTTCAGGTCCTGGCCGGGCGGGATCGCATCGACCAGCTCGACCTTGAAGTTTTCGCCCTTTTCCTTGAACACGCGCTTGGCTTCGTCGCGCGGCCAGACCTCCTTGGTGAAGGCTTTGTCCTTGGCGATGATCTCGCGCATCTTCTTTTCGATCACCGGCAGGTCTTCCGGCGTGAACGGCGCGTTGCGGTAGAAGTCGTAGTAGAAGCCGTTGTCGATCACCGGGCCGATGGTGACCTGGGTGCCGGGCCAGAGCTCCTGCACGGCCTCGGCCATCACATGGGCGGCGTCGTGGCGGATCAGCTCCAGCGCGCGCGGGTCCTCGCGCGAGATAAATTCGATCTTGGCGTCCTTCTCGATCGCATCGCCGAGGTCGGCGACAGTGCCGTCGAGCGCCATCGCGACCGTGCGCTTTGCGAGCGAAGGCGAGATGCCCTTCGCGATGTCGAGACCGGTTGTGCCTTGGGGATAGTCCCGACGTGCGCCGTCGGGAAAGGTCAGCGCGACCATTCCATGCTCCTTTTGCTCACTCGCTGCCTACGAATGCAGGTAAGCGCAGCCCGGAAATAAGACAGCTTGCGCCAGAAGGCAACCTTGCGCCCGAGCCCGACCCGCATTGAAACGCTGCCGGGGCAGTGCGAACCTCGCGTCAAACGGGGAGGGTGCGCAGATGACGGATCGCCGGGGCTTCTTGTTTCAAGCGGGCGCGGCGCTGGCTGCATCGGCGCTACCGCGCGCCTCGTTCGCGCAAACATTCCCCACCAAGCCGATCAAGGTCATCGTGCCGTTTCCGGCAGGCGGGCCCGCCGACAGCGCGGTGCGGATCGTACAGGTCGGCATCGAGAAGGCGCTCGGCCAGCCGCTTATCGTCGAGAACGTCGGCGGCGCAGCCGGCCAGGTCGGCGCCATGCGGCTCAAGCAGGCCGAGCCCGACGGCTACACGCTTCTTCAAGCCGCGAGTCCGCACACCACCAACGCGGCAGTGAAGCCCGACGCAAATGTCGATCTGCTTCGTGACTTCGCGCCGATCGGCGAGACCGGCAACAGCGTCTATGCGCTCTGCGCCAGCAAACAACTCGGCGTGAAGACCTTTGCCGAGATGGTGACGCTGGCGAAGGCCAAGCCGGGCGAACTCAAGATCGGCAGCGTCGGCATCGGCTCGGCGCATCATCTGATCGACGAGATGCTGAAGGGCGCGGCCGGTATCGACCTCACTCACGTGCCGTACCGCGGCGAGGCTCCGTCGATTATCGATCTGGTCGCCGGCCGCATCGATCTGATGTTCCTCACCACCGCGAAGCCGTTGATCGACGAGGATCGCGTGGTGGGGCTCGGCGTCACCTCGGCGGAGGAGTGGTTCAACCTTCCGGGCATCAAGCCGCTGACGCAGCTTGGGCTCAAGGATTTCGTGGTGCCGGGTTGGAATGGGCTCCTGGCGCCGAAGGGCACGCCGCCCGCCGTCGTGGCCAGGCTTTCCGGCGCGCTCAGCGCAACGCTGCGCACGGACGCCGCGATCCGTGCCTTCAACGCCATGGGTTTCAAGCCCGGCCCCGGCACGCCTGACGCGATGACGCGGCAGATCGAGTCTGACATGCGGCTGTTCACGACTGTGATCCGGGAGCGGAACCTGAAGTTCGACGGCTGAGCGCGGCGCCTTCAAGGCGTTGCGTTGGTTCCATGCCAGCAGCCGTAGCGCCACGGCAGGTACCAGCGCGCGTCCGCGGGTGGGACAGCCGGGACAAAATCCAGTCCCGAATGGCCCCAAGGATGGCACCGCATGAGCCGCGCGAGTGTCATCCAGCCGCCGGCCCACAGTCCGTGCCGCTCCAGCGCCTGATCGGCATAGTCAGAGCAGGTCGGCAGGTAGCGGCAATGGAACCCGACGAGCGGTGAGAGCGTGTAGCGGTAGAGTTTGACGAGCCCGCGGCCGAGGAGCCGTGGAACTCGCGCGACGTTGCGCCACAATGAAGCCGGATCGATCACCGGAGACATCTCCCGCATGGAACCCGATACGGACAACTACGTATAAAACGCTATTTTGCCAGCATAAAAGCTGACCGTTCCTTGATTACGTCATCATTCCCAGACATCACCTTGCCGGCACGCGATCATTTGGCGTTGCCCGTTTGCACTAGACCGGAATCGGTCTGCGTATAACAGTGAAGCAACCTGATTCGGTCCGTCACTTGCATAACCAGCGTAGGCAATAACGCGGGGAAAACTCCCGCGGATTGCAGAGTCGTAAAAGGGGGTCGCTCGGGCATGGAGCCTGACGCAGGGGGATTTGAATGAATCGACTTGCTTCCGCCGTGGGCGCGGTGGCCGCCGGCATGCTCTTCGCTTCCAGTCCGCAACTTTCTGCCGCACCTGACTCGCGGTCGCTGCCCATGCAGTTCGAGCAATGGACCGAAGGTCCGGCTCAAACCTGCGGCGACAAGTGCCGCACCTGGATTTCCGCAAGTGGCGCCATCACCGCCGACACGCCGAAGGACTTCGAGGCCTTCGCCAAGACCCGCAATCTCGATGGCATGACGATCGCGCTCGACTCCGACGGCGGCTCGGTGCTCGGCGCACTCTCGCTCGGCCGCGCGATCCGCAAACTTGGCATGATCACCACGGTCGGCCGCACGGTCGATCTTTCGGCGAACGATGGCGGCCGCAAGCGCGCCAAGCTCCAGCCGCGCGCCTTCTGCGAGTCGATGTGCGCCTTCCTGCTGCTCGCCGGTGTCGAGCGCCAGGTGCCGGCCGAAGCACGCGTCATGGTTCACCAGATCTGGCTCGGCGACCGCAGAGACGATCCGACCGCGGCGAACTATTCGGCGGAGGACCTCGTGGTGGTCCAGCGCGACATCGGACGGCTTGCGCAATACACCTTCGAGATGGGCGGCAGCGTCGACCTCTTGGAGATCGCGCTGAAGATTCCGCCGTGGGAGCCGATGCGGCAGCTGTCGCGCGATGAGTTGCGCAGCATGAAGATGACGACGACCTCGGGCGATTCCAGCGACACGAACGCGGGCCCGACCACCAATTCGGTGGCGCTGTCGAGCGGCGCCCGCGCGACCGTCAACAGTCGCGCCTGGGCGATGCTCGCGGGCGACAGCCGTCCGGCGCTTGGCCGCAGCCATCCGCTGACTGTTGAGGGCGAGGACCTCGGCACCTTCGATCTGGCGTTTGCCTGCAGCGAGCAGGGCCGCGACGTGATGGTGACCTACACCGAGCAGCGCCGCGCGTCGGGCGGCAAGACTCCGTCGGCGGTCACCGAGGTCGATCTGTCGATCGTCGGTCGTTCGGTTCCGCTCAAGGTCGTGTCGTCGCGCGCGGCGGACAGGGCGCAAGGCGGCGGCGCGGCGGGGCTCGCGACGCTCGCAACCGGGCGCGTCCCGCTCGACGTGCTGCAGAGCTTCGCCGACCGCAACGGCCGCTCGCTCACGGTCGAGACGGTGAGCAATGACGCCTCGACCGTGATCCGCGTCGGCAATGCCGGCATCAGCCGGGTGCTGCCATCGCTGTCGACCGGTTGCGCCGCGGTTGCGAGCCAGCAGCGCATGCGCAACACCGCGCGGACCGCCGCACGCCAGCAGGGCGGCGGTTAGAGCCCCGAAGCCGAACGCTGACGTCAGCACAAATACGAACGGTGCGGCTAAAGCCTATCGCAACCGATCCAATCGAAGTCGCTGGCGCTCGTCCGTGAGGCGCCAGGCGGCCAAATAGGACACGGCCAGCGCCGACAATCCGCTGCCACCGGACAACAGGAACATCAAGAGAATCTGGTATTTGACCGCCTCAAGCGGGTCGAGCCCGGCGAGAATTTGTCCGGTCATGATGCCCGGCAGCGTTACGATTCCCGCAGCCGACATCTGATTGATGATCGGCAGAAGACCCCGCCGGATGGCATCGCGCACGATCGGCGCCGTGGCAACGCCGTAGCGTTCTCCGAGGCACAACCGTGCCTCGATCGCTTGGCGTTCCCGGCCCACCGACGACAGGAAGCTGTCGAGCGACAGGCTCGCCGAATTCAAGACATTGCCCAGGATGATTCCGGCCAGCGGGATCGCATAGTGCGGATCAAACCACGGATCGGGGCGGATCGCCGTCGTCAGGGCGAGGACCGCCGTGATGAATGTGGCGAAGCCCACGCTGACAAATCCAATCAGGAAGTTGGATGGTCCCTTGAGCCGGTGCTCGGGGCGCGCCGCCACCTCGCGCGCGGCGACCAGCACCATGACCACCACGAGCAGCAGCGTGACAGCGGGATGGTTCATCGAAAAGATGAAACGCAGCACGTAGCCGATCGCAACGAGCTGCACCACCATCCGCGCGGCGGCGATGATGATTTTCCCGTGAAGCTGAAGATTGAGCCAGATCGAGAGGCCGGCATCGAGGACGATGAGCGTGGCGGCGACCGATATGTCCAGGGGCGTCAGGAGAATCGGGTTCATGGCTTTTCCAGGCGGCGCGCCACCATGCGGTAGCGTTGGTGGCCGAGGCGATCGGCCTGGCTCGGATTGTGCGTGACCAGAACAACGGATGTGCCGCCCGCCATCCGCTCGCGCAGGATCGTCTCGACCGCGGCCGTGGAGTCCTCATCCAGCGGACCGGTCGGCTCGTCCAGGAGCAGGACGGGCGATTGCAGCAGCAAGGCTCTGATCAAGGACAAGCGTTGCTTCTCGCCGGTGGAGAGTTCTCGTATCGGCGCATCGAGAATGTCGCTGCGCAGGCCGAGGCGGGCGGCAAGGGCCGTGAGTTCGCCGTGCTGGTCGGCCGGAAAGTGTTGGACGACGGTGTTGGCCCACCATCCGGATTCTGCCGGCACGTACATGACCTGCCTGCGCCAAGCCGGGGCGGGCATTGCGGCGCGTGCGGACTCGTTGAGCCAGACCTCGCCGTCATTCGGATCGAGATCGGCGATCATGCGGAGAAAGACGCTCTTGCCGGAGCCCGACGGGCCCGTAATTGCGGCGCATGTGCCTTTGTCGAGGCTCAATTCAAATGGGCCGGCGACGGCACTGCTCAGATTCTTCACAAGGAGCGCCACTGTCATGACCGTTCACCGACTCTGGAGGCCGCATCAGACAAAACCGGCTTCCCCACCATAATATCGGCGAACTTGCGAACCGCGACACCAGGCTGCTCAGCCCCCGAGCGTGATGCAGACGATCTGCTGGTCGGCGGGAGGGGCAATCTCGAGGCGAGGGAGCCGGGGCTCGGCCTTGCGGATCGAGGCCGCTTCGCGGCCGCAGCCGTTGGACCGGGCCGGCAGGGCCGGAGCTAAGCTTGCCACCGCGGCGATGGCGCCCGCCCGCCATGTGCCGCCCCACGGGATGTCACGAGCCTCAGCCCGCCTTGCCGTTGCGCTTCTCGATCTGACCGATGGCGTCCACCACCGCGTCGAAGGTGAGCAGCGTCGAAGCATGGCGCGCCTTGTAATCGCGCACCGGTTCGAGCACCGCGATGTCGGCCCATTTGCCGTCCTTGGGCGGGGCGCCGTTCTCCTTGAGCATCTTTCGCACGGTGTCGCGAAGCTCGCGCAGTTCGGCGGCCTTCGAGCCAACCACATGGCTCGCCATGATCGAGGACGAAGCCTGACCCAGCGCGCAGGCCTTCACCTCATGGGCGAAGTCGGTGACGGTGTCGCCGTCCATCTTCAGGTCGACCGTGACGGTCGAGCCGCAGAGCTTGGAGTGGGCGGTCGCGGAAGCGTCCGGCTCCGAAAGGCGGCCAAGACGCGGAATCCCCCCCGCCAATTCCAGGATGCGGCGGTTGTAGACCTCGTTCAGCATTGCAATCCTCAGGGCGGGTTGCTCTATATATGGCTCGACCGAACCCTTCCGGAAAGAGCGGTTCACGCTCACGGAACGGCGAGGTGATGGCTCTTCCCGGTGGATGAGCCATGCACATAGGGAATGCGACGTTCAGGCGCCCGCCGTGCTAGACCGCACGCCCGGGCGCGTTAGCGACGCGGCCCCCCGGTGACACATCCGGAGCAGGCTCGGCGGAATGCCCTGACCAGGCTCTGGTCGAACGGAGAGACCGATGGACGCCATCGTTAAGCCCGCAGTCGTGGGCTCCAATTCCCCACTCAGTGACCACGTCCGTAAAGCGCCAGATCCCGTCAGCCCGCGCCCGTCGCGCGAGCAGGCCGAATCCGCGGTGCGGACGCTGCTCGCCTATATCGGGGACGATCCTGCCCGCGAAGGCTTGCTGGACACGCCCAAGCGCGTGGTCGGAGCCTACGAAGAGCTTTATCGCGGCTACCGCGAGTCGCCGGTTGAGGCGCTGGAGCGCACCTTCTCGGAGACCGGCAACTACGACGATCTCGTGCTGGTGCGCGACATCTCGTTCAATTCGGCCTGCGAGCATCACATGATGCCATTCACCGGCAAGGCGCACGTCGCCTATATGCCGGTCGACAAGGTGGTTGGCCTCTCGAAGCTTGCGCGCCTGGTCGATGTCTATGCGCGGCGGCTTCAGACCCAGGAGCATATGAACTCCCAGATCGCCACCGCGATCGAGGAGATCCTCAAACCCCGCGGCGTCGCCGTGATGATCGAGGCCGAGCACACCTGCATGTCGCTGCGCGGCGTGGAGAAGCCCGGCGCGCTCACGGTCACGACCCAATTCCGCGGCGCCTTCCGTGAGGATACGAACGAACAGGTCCGCTTCATCCAGTTGGTGCGCGGAGGCCAGCGGTAACGGCGCCGATCTGGCTGATTTGAATCGTGCGATGCCCGGCTCCGAGCCGGGCATTCGCGTCTCCAGGCTTCGGCTCGAAGGCCGGCCCGCAATGCGCTATCTTTCCCGAAATACTTCACCTTCAGATTGCTGAATCATGCCCGAGAACCCATCGAAGCAGGCTGTTGAAGAGGGCTTGGCGTTGATGCCCAAGTTCGACGCCGACGGCCTCATGACCTGTGTCGCGACCGACGCCTGGACCGGTGAGGTGCTGATGGTCGCGCACATGAACGAGCAGGCGTTGCGCCGCACCATCGAGACCGGCGAGGCCTGGTACTATTCTCGCTCGCGCCGCGCGTTGTGGAAGAAGGGCGAGAGCTCGGGCCACACCCAGCGCGTCATCGAGATGCGGATCGATTGCGATCAGGACGCGATCTGGATCAGGGTCGAGCAGACTGGACCGGGCGCGTGCCACACCGGCCGACGGTCCTGTTTTTATCGCGGGATACCGTTGCGGCAGGTCGGTGCCGTCACGCTCGAGTTCCTGGACGCTGCCAAGACCTTCGATCCTGCCGAAACTTACAGCAAGCCTGAGTAGGCCGCGCAACGTTGGATTGATCTCTCCCCGCGGTCATTCCGGGGCGGCCCTAAGGGCCGAACCCGGAATCCAGCCAAGGAGAAAGTGCGTGCGCGTCTGGATTCCGGGTTCGCGCCTATCGGCGCGCCCCGGAATGACGTCGGTGGTCTATTTCTGAAATGCCTTCGCCCGCGCCAGCAATTGCCGCGCGCGTTCGAGATGAGGGCGGTCGTACATCACGCCACCGATGCCGACGGTGCCGGCGCCCGGGTTCTCGGCAAAGGCCGCGATCACGGCTTCGGCGCGCTTCACCGCATCGGCGGTCGGCGTGAACACCTCGTTGATCACTGCGACCTGCGCCGGATGGATCGCCATCTTGCCGGTGAAGCCGTCGCGCCGCGCTTCCTCGCATTCGAGGCGCAGGCCCGCCTCGTTACGGAAGTCGATATAAACCGTATCGATCGCCTGCACCTGCGCGGCTGCGGCACCGGCGAGGCAGAGGCTGCGGGCGAGCTGATAGGGCGCCAGGAAATGCCCATCGCGGTCGCGGTTCGCCTCCGCACCAAGCTCCACCGACAGGTCCTCCGCGCCCCAGGTCAGACCCTTGAGCCGCTTGCTTGAGCCGCCATAGGTGCCGGCGAGGAAAATCGCCTGCGCGGTCTCGGTCGCGATGGCGATGATGTCGAGCGCGCCGTCCGGCAGCCCATGGATGGCCTCGCGCGCCGCGAGCTTGGCGTCGCAATGGGTCACCGCCGCGCCGCCTTCGGCCTTGGGAAACATCACGCCGTCGGGCTTGCCGCCCACGATGACGTCGAGGTCCGAGTCGGTGAGCCCGGTCTGCAGGCCGTTGATGCGCACATAGATGCGCGGCCGCGCTTTGACCGGCACGGCCTCCTTGAGGAAGGCCAGCGTGGTGTCGCGCGCCGCGGCCTTGTTCTGCGGCGAGATCGAATCCTCGAGGTCGAGCAGCAGCGCGTCGGCGCCGCTGCCCAGGCCCTTTTCGAGCTTCTTGGGGCTGTCGCCGGGAATGAAGAGGAAAGAGCGCATGGTGCCGGACCTCGTTGGCCATAAAGGGTCGGAATCGATGCCATTGGGGACCAGCCGAGGTCAACGAGGGCTCTGAACTGCCGGTCCCTGGGCTGGCGCCCGTCCGATGTCCCCACATGACAAAGCTTTAATGTTTGGCCTTGGCGATCTGTGCATGATGCCTCCTGCAACCGCACGGCCAAACGTGGACCGGTGCAAAAAATTCGAGAAGGGCGATGTCATGACTGAAACCACCAGCAATCCAGGCGGCGATGCCTTCAGGCGGTTTGCTCTCGTATTGATGGTTATTCTGATCGCGTTTGGCGTGCTGGAGCTCGCCGGCGTCGTCAAAATCTGACGCGTTGCGACTTTGACATGACGCGGCTGCCCGGTTTCGGGTGGCCGCGTGTCGTTTGGGGACTGCCGTCCGGCGGCCCGGCGATTGGTCGCAGCCCCTATCCATGGCCGATGCCGCCCGCCAGAATATTGGCGGGAAGAGGGGGGCGACCATGCGACCACAGCCATTTTGCGCGAGCCTTCTGGCTGCAGCGTTGATCGCCGCGATGGCGCCGCTCGGTGCGCTGGCTCAGGCGCCGTACCCCAACCAGACCATCAAGATCATCGTGCCGAACCCGCCCGGCGGACTGCCGGACACCCTCAGCCGGATCGTGGGCAAGCGGCTCCAGGAGCGGATTGGCGAGCCCGTGGTGATCGAAAATCGGCCGGGCGCGAATTCCGGTATCGGCACCGCGGCGATGACCCAGGCACCGGCCGACGGTTACACGCTGATGATGGCCGACGGCGCGATCCTGTCGATCAGTCCATTGCTGTACGCCAAGCTGCCGTACAACCCGAAGGACGTGCTGCCGGTCGCGATGGTCGCGCGTGCGCCGCTGTTTCTCGCCATCAATCCGCAGGTGCCGGCGAAGAACCTCAAGGAACTGATCGACTACGCCCGCGCCAATCCGGGCAAGCTCAACTACGGCTCGATCGGCATCGGCAGCTTCCATCATCTGTCGATGGAGGCGTTCAATGCCGCGTTCGGTCTGAAGATGAACCACATCCCTTACAAGGGTTCGAGCGAGACCATCGGCGCCATTCTCGGAGGTCACATCGACATCCTGTTCGCCGCCTATGCAGGGCTTCGCCCGGCGGCCGAGACCAGGAAGGTGGTCATTCTCGGAAGCAACGGTCCGAAGCGTTCGCCGCAGGCGCCGGACGTGCCGGCGATCGCCGAACTGTCGCCGGGCTTCGATCTTGCGGTGATCCAGGGCATCACCACGCGTGTCGGCACGCCGAAAGCGGCGGTCGACAAGATCGCGGCCGAGATGGCGGCGATCGTGAAGGAGCCCGACATCATTTCGCAGTTCGCGACCGCGGGCATCGAGCCGGTCGGCGCCGGGCCCGAAGACTATCGCGCCGCGCTGGACGCCGAGGCACAGCGCATGGCCAAGATCGCGGAGCAGGCCGGCCTCAAGGCGCAGTGAGCGACATCGTTCGCTTCGTTGGTGGCCAGGGCGCTCCAATGCCCGGCTGGTGCGGATGGATCTCAGCCCGTTCGCGCGCTCCGTCTAACTCGCATCGTCAGACGGAGCGCAAGTGGTCCGTCTGCTGTTACTTCGGCTGCATCTTGATGAAGGCCTGCCGCTTGCACTCGGCGACCAGCTTGTTGTCCTGATTGTAGGCGCGGTGGTGAAACTCGACGATGCCGGCGCCCGGCCGCGACTTCGACTCGCGCTTGCCGATCACCTCGGTGGAGCAATGCACGGTGTCGCCCTCGAACAGCGGGTGGGGGAATTTGACGTCGGTCATGCCGAGGTTGGCGATGGTGGTGCCATTGGTCATGTCGGACACCTGGATGCCGACCATCAGCCCGAGCGTGAACAGCGAGTTCATCAGCGGCTGGCCCCAGTCGGTCTCGGTCTCGCAGAAGTGCCGGTCGATGTGCAGCGGCTGCGGATTGAGCGTCATGTTGGAGAACAGCATGTTGTCCATCTGCGTCACCGTGCGCCGATAGCGGTGCTCGGTCAGCGAGCCGACCTCGAAGCCCTCGAAATAGAGCCCGCCTCGCTGGTGCCGGTGCGCCGTGATGGTGTTGCTGTCGGCCATTTTGTGTTCTCCGTTCGATCTCAAGTTAAGGTTTCGTTTACCATAATCGTTAACAGTTCGCTTAAGCCCGATCGCTGTCCGCGACTCGGCAGGCAGAAGGCCGTCGAAGACTGCGATGAACATCGAGCCCACCGGCAATCAGACGGCCGCGACTGGCGCCATTCGCCAGGCCGCGCGGATGACCGGTGCGGACTTCAAATATCTGCTTGCGACCGCCCAGGTCGAGTCGAACCTCAACCCCAACGCCCAGGCGCCGTCTTCCTCGGCCAAGGGGCTGTTTCAATTCATCGAGCAGACCTGGCTGTCGACGCTGAAAGAGCAGGGCACGGCGCTGGGCTACGCGCCTTACGCCAACGCGATCTCGCGGCAGGCTTCGGGGCAATATTCGGTGTCCGATCCGCGGATGTACAACCGCATCATGGACATGCGTTCGGACCCGACCGCGAACGCCGTGATGGCGGGAGCCTACACGCGGGCCAATGCCGGCAAGCTCTCCGAGCGGTTCGGCCGCGCGCCGAGCGAGGGCGAACTTTACATCGCGCACTTCCTCGGGCCGAACGGCGCGATGCGCCTCATCGATCTTGCCGAATCGCGGCCTTACACGCCGGCCGCTGCGCTGTTTCCCGGGCCGGCGCGCTCCAACCCGTCGATCTTTTTTGATGCGAGCGGCAACGCCCGCGGCGCCGCGGCGGTCTACAAGACGCTGCTCGGCCGCTATGGCACGGCCCGTGCCGCGCCGGCCAGCAATGCTCCGGCCGCTTCCACCGCAATGGCGCGGCCGCCGCTTCCCAATCCGCGACCGACGGTGTTGCCGGATCAGGCCACGGTGGCAGCCGCCAATGCACAGCAGACCGCGCCGGTCGTCAGAAACGCCAACCCGATGTTCCACGGGCTGTTCCGCTCGGGCGGAGACAACGAGCAGGTGGCGCCCGTTGTCAGTGCGCTCTGGGGCACGCCGCCAGCCGCTCCGACATCGCCAGCGTCCGACGCATCTGCCACGCCGGCCACGGCCTACGCTCCCGTCGCGCCGGAGCCGCAGCTTCCGGCTTCACCCGAGCCGCCACGAAGGCCGCAGCCGCTCGATCTTTTCCAGGATCAGCTTCCGGACGCCCGAGCGCTGTTTCGCGGCCGCGTCTGATCGCGGGTCAACGCTCAGCAGGTTAAGATTTATGCTGAACGCTTTGTTAAGCCCCTGACGCTATGGTGCGTGTGTACCGGCGAGTCGACCGGGTGTTCGTACCTGTGGTGTCGTGATGATCGTTCGTCAGTTTTTGCACTGGCTGCGCACCGCCCCGTCGGGCACTCGCGCTGAAGCCACCGGCGCTCTCGCTCGCGCCTATCTCTATTCGGATCTTTCCGACAGCGACCGCATCGCCGCCGAAGGCGCGATGACGATGCTGCTCGACGATCCGTCGCCGCTGGTGCGGCGCGCGCTCGCCGACGTGTTCGCGGCAAGCGAAGCCGCCCCGCCCAATATCGTTCATGCCTTGGCCAGCGATCAGCCGGACGTGGCGGGGCCGGTTCTTTATCGCTCGCCGCTGCTGCTCGACGCCGATCTGGTCGAGGCGGTCGCGAGCGGGGATGTCGAGCGTCAGGCTGCCGTCGCGATGCGCGCGCTGCTGCCGTGCTCGGTGGCCGCAGCCATAGCCGAAGTCGGCTCCGCCGAAGCCTGCCTGCTGCTTCTCGAAAATTCTCATGCCGAGCTCGTGCCGTTCTCGCTCGACCGCATCATCGAGCGCCACGGCCATCTCGCCGCGATCCGCGACGTGCTGCTGCAGCGCCTCGACCTGACGGCGTCGACGCGACAGGCGTTGGTGCAGAAGCTCTCCCGGACGCTCGCCGAATTTGTCACCGCCCGCGAGTGGCTCGAGCCGGAGCGCGCCGAGCGCGTGACCCGCGAGGCCTGCGAGCGTGCCACGGTGGTGCTCGCCGCCGACTCGCCCGGCTCCGAGGTGCGGCCGCTGATCCGCCATCTCTGCGAAAGCGGCCAGCTCAATGCCGGGCTGATCCTGCGCTCGCTGCTGTCCGGCAATGTCTCGTTCCTCGAAGAGTCGCTGGCCGAACTCGCGCAGGTGCCGCTCTCCCGCGTCGCCGGCATCGTTCATGACCGCAAAGGCGCGAGCTTCCGCGCGCTCTACGAGAAGGCCGGGCTGCCGCCTTCAACGTTCCTGGTGTTCCGTGAGGCGCTCGAAGCGATGCGAGAAGACGGTTTCGTCATGGAGCCGGGCGGCGCGAGCCGTCTCAAGCGCCGCATCATCGAGCGGGCGCTGAGCCGTTGCGAGAGCGACGCGGCCGACGAGATCGAGCCGCTGCTGACGCTGCTTCGCCGCTTCGCGGCCGAAGCCGCCCGCGACGAGGCCCGGCTGTTCTGCGACGAGCTCGTGGCGACCGGCCGGATCACGGTCGATCCGGAATGGCACGCAGAGGCGGCCTAGATCGGAAGAGCCTTCAAGCCTGCTTGCGGATGATCCGCAGCACGTCCGGGCGGTGCTTGTTTTCGGCGAGCAGGAATTCGTCGGTCACGGCGCGCAACGACTGTGTCAGCGTGCCGGCGATTTTCGAGATGTCTTCGCGTTCGTGCTCGCGCACGATGGCGCGGATCGCGTCGACATGCTGATCGATGATCGTGAGCGGGATTTTGGCAAGCTCGGGTGTGTACTCGATCAGCCGGCAAAGGCTGTCGGCCGCGTATGCCACTTCGGGAAAGCCAAAAGTGCTGCTGTCGCCCTTGATGTTATGGGCGGCGAGAAACAGCTCTTGGCTCGTTTCCTTCGACAGTGGGCTGTCCTTGATCTTGCGACGCATCGCGTCGAGCTTGGCGCACTCGTCGTTCATCCACAGCCGGAAATCGCCGGAGAGCCGCGCCAGCGCCTGCTCGGCGGCTTCGATCTGATCGGGCTCGCCTGGCATCGCCGCGCGCACCGTTCGGCGCAGCTTGCGCGTATCCGGCGTGATCACCTGATGATCCTTGAACGTCGCGACCTTGGGGTCGTCGCCGGCGACTCTGCTGGCCATCTCGATCAGTGCCCCTTCGCCGCGACGGGATTCGTCGTTTCGCGCAGGCTCTGCTGCCGGATCACCTCCGCCCGGCCGCCTGTTCTGCGCTCGGGGCCGGCATAGCTCGGATTGGTGTTGCGGCGACGATCGGGGCCGAAGTAGGTCTTGGTCTTGATGAACGGCCGCGGATGCGCAACCACGTTCGCGATCCGATGATACAGCGCCTTGGCCGAGATCGGCTTGGCGAGGAATTCGGTGATCCCGGCGTCGCGCGCCGCGGTCACCCGGTCTTTCTCCGTGTGGCCGGTGATCATGATGATCGGCACATAGGGGTTGGCGGTGCCCTCCGTCTCGCGGATCATCTTCGTGAGCTCAAGTCCGTCGAACACCGGCATGGCCCAGTCGATCAGCACGATGTCGGGCCCGTTATGAGTGAAGGCGTCGAGACCGGTTGCACCGTCATCGGCTTCGAACACATCGCGAGTGCCGAGCCCGTGCAGCAGTGTGCGGATGATCCGCCGCATGTGGGGATTGTCGTCGATGACGAGAAACCGCAGGCGGTTGAAATCAATGCGAACCATAAGCCTCACGCCACAGAAACAGTTTCGATATCACAGTGCATTTTAGGTGATGGCCGTTAACGAGCGGTTTAGGATAGAAATCCGCCCAACAAGGGCGAAGCAGGTGGTGGGCATCCGCCCTGACTCGGATCGAAAACATGGGCCCAAAAGTGGGCGCTGCAGGCCTTCGCTGCCGCGTTTGCAAGCCTGCGCCGACCTGCTAACCATCGCGCGACCGCGTAAGACAGGGACCACCATGCACCGCAGCACCGATCGCATCCTCACCACTCACGTCGGCAGCCTGATCCGCCCGGAATCGGTCCGCGCGCATCTGCGCGCCAAGCAAAAGGGCGAGGGCTATGACGCCGCGGCCCATGCCAAGACGCTGACCGAGGAGGTGGCCGATGTGGTGCGCCATCAGGCCGAGGCCGGCGTCGACGTGGTCAGCGACGGCGAGTTCGGCAAGGGCATCTCGTGGTCGCAATATGTCATCGAGCGCATGGGCGGTTTCGAGCGGCGGCCGTTCACGCCGACCGGCAATCCGTTCACCCGCGGCGCGGACCGCACGCGCTTCGCCGAGTTCTACAAGGAGCTCGACGCCCGCGACCACATCCAGGTGACGACGGACTCGGTCGTGATCGGTCCGATCAAGTACACCGGGCAGGCGGCGCTCCAGCAGGACATCGACAACTTCAAGGCGGCGATGAAGAACACCAAGGCGGTCGAGGGCTTCATGCCGGTCGCCGCGCCTGCGTCGGTGATCCCCGACCGCAAGAACGAATACTACCAGAATGACGACGACCTGATGGACGCGATCGGGGCGGCGATGCACGACGAATACAAGCAGATCGTCGACAACGGCTTCCTGGTGCAACTCGACGACGCGCGCGCCGCGGTCACCTATGACCGCATGGTGCCGCCCGGCACCATGAAGGACTACCGCAAGTGGGTCGCCAGGCAGATGGCGGTGACCAACCAAGCCATCAAGGGCATCCCGTCGGAGAAGATCCGCTATCACGTCTGCTGGGGCAGCTGGCCCGGTCCGCACACCACCGACGTGCCGATGCGCGAAATCATCGACCTGATCCTCAGCGTGCGCGCCGGCGCCTTCGTGCTGGAGATGGCCAATCCGCGCCACGAGCACGAATGGCAGATCTGGAAAGACATCAAGCTGCCGAAGGGCGCGGTGCTGATCCCGGGCGTCATCAGCCATGTCAGCAACGTGGTCGAGCATCCGGAATTGATCTGCGAGCGCATCGTGCGGCTCGCCAAGCTGGTCGGCCGCGAGAACGTGATCGCAGGCTCCGACTGCGGCTTCGCGCAGCAGCCGACTCATCAGCGGGTGCACCCGAGCATCCAGTGGGCGAAGCTCGAGGCGCTCGCCGAGGGAGCGCGGCTTGCGACCAAGGAGCTGTGGGGCAGGGGCAAGAAGGCCGCGAAGAAACCCGCGCCGAAAAAGGCAGCGCCGAAGAAACGCGCAGTCAAGGCTGTGAAGCGGAAGCGCGCGGCGTAAAGACCTTCGCTGGCGCGACCCTTGCAAACGCTGCGCTGGCGCCTAAGTCAAACAGGATGCGCACCGAAGCGGCCGGCCGAGTCGCCAAATGATCGGAGCGTGTGACCGTGTTCCTGCCGCTGAGGTCGCCTCATTTGCCGGAGGTTACTGCGGTGAACATGTGGCTTTCGATTTCCCTGTATCTAGACAGACGGATTGGCGCTTGATCGGGCAGTCGCCCGTTCAGCGGCTGATAGCCATGTTTTCTGTCGCGAAACCTCATGTCGTGAAAGCTCACGTCGAGCTCATGGAGGTGACCATGACAATGCATACGGCAGAAGTGCAGACGCGCCGGCCATCCGGCCTGAAACCTCATACCCTGATCGCAAGTGACCGGGTTGAGGGAACGCCGGTGCGCCGGCCAAATGGAGAAAAAATCGGCGCCATTCAGCGGCTGATGATCGACAAGCTCAGTGGCAACGTCGCTTATGCGGTGTTGAGCTTCGGTGGCTTTCTGGGAATGGAGAAGAAGCACCTGCCAATCCCATGGACGCGGCTGAAATACGACCTCGCTCAGGAGGCTTACCAGGTCGATCTCACGGACGAGGAGCTCACTCGCGCTCCCGCCTATGAGGCGGATGAGGAGTTCGACTGGGGCGACCGGAGCCAGGAGATCGTGATTCACCACTACTACAAGGCGCCGCGCTATTGGGGTGTCTGACAGACGAGATCCGGCGCTGTGGTCTTTGTTCGTGGTGTTGAGCTGTGGCGATTGGGCCGAGCAGCGCACGCACGCGCCGTGCCGAACGGCGTTGACGCCGCGTCGCGCGATACAGCGCAGCGTCAGTCGATGTCAAACCTGACACCCTGTGCCAACGGGAGCTCGCGCCCGAAATTGATGGTGCTGGTGACGCGGCGCATATAGGCCTTCCATGCGTCCGAGCCCGCCTCGCGGCCGCCGCCGGTTTCCTTTTCGCCGCCGAACGCCCCGCCGATCTCCGCGCCGGATGGACCGATGTTGACATTGGCGATGCCGCAATCCGAGCCCGCCGCGGAGAGAAACTTTTCCACCTCGCGAACATCGTTCGAGAAGATCGAGGATGACAGGCCCTGCAGCACGCCGTTGTGCAGCACCAGCGCCGCGTCGAAGTCCGAATATTCCATGACGTAGAGAATCGGCGCGAAGGTCTCGCGCAGCACCGGGCCGGTCTGCGCCGGCATCTCGACCAGCGCTGGCCTGACGTAATAGGCCGCGGGATGCTGCTTGTCGTCGACGCGCTGGCCGCCCGACACCCTCCCGCCGAGCTTTCGCGCATCCGCGAGGGCGGCCTGCATGTTCTGGAACGCCGCTTCGCCGATCAGCGGGCCGACCAGGATGTCTTCGCTGAGAAGCGGATTGCCGATCCGAACGGACTCATAGATCTGCTTCAGCCGGGCGACGAATGCATCGTAAACGGTGGAATGCACGAACAGCCTTCGCAGTGACGTGCAACGCTGACCGGCGGTGCCGATCGCCGCGAACGCGACGGCGCGCAGCGCCAGATCAAGGTCCGCCGACGGACACACGATCGATGCGTTATTGCCGCCGAGCTCCAGAATGGCCCGGGCGAAGCGCTGGGCGAGCCGCGGCGCGATCGCCCGGCCCATTGCGGTGGAGCCTGTCGCCGAGACGAGCGGCACGCGCGGGTCATCGACCAGTCTCTCGCCGATATCCCGCCCGCCGATCAGCACGGTCGACAGGCCGGCCGGGATGTCCTGCATCCGCGCCGCCGCGCGCTCGAACAGCGCCTGCACGGCGAGCGCGGTCAGAGGGGTCTTCTCCGACGGCTTCCAGATCACCGGGTCGCCGCACACCAATGCGAGCGCGGCGTTCCACGACCAGACCGCGACCGGAAAGTTGAAGGCGGTGATGACACCCACCGGGCCGAGCGGATGCCACTGCTCCATCATCCGATGATCGGGCCGCTCGCTGGCGATGGTGAGGCCGTAGAGCTGGCGGGAGAGACCGACCGCGAAGTCGCAGATGTCGATCATCTCCTGGACCTCGCCGGTGCCCTCCGACAGGATTTTCCCGGTTTCGATGGTGACGAGACGGCCCAGCGCGGGCTTGGCGCCGCGCAGCTCCTCGCCGAGCAGGCGGACCAACTCGCCGCGCCGCGGTGCCGGTGTCGATCGCCACTGGTGGAAGGCTATTTCGGCTCGCCCGACGGCCTCGGCTACGCCGTCGGCCATCGTGTCCGGCACGCTGGCGATGGCCGTTCCGGTCAACGGCGAATGCACCGTACGCGTGCCATGGCTGGTGCGGTCCTGAGGAACGCCCAGCTCCCGGAGCAGCGAAGCAACCTCGTCCGCAAGCGTCATGTCAGAGCCCCATCGTGTGATCGAGGGCAGCCGACAGTGAATCGCGGTTTGCGGCCGGTGTCGAGTGATTTACCTAGCTCTTCGGCGGCAGAGTCTTCATCAGCCAGTCGCGCATCACGGCTGCGATGTCGTCTGAGTTCTTCTCCAGCATCATCATGTGGCCGTTGCCGTGGATGCCGATCTCGCCGAGCTTGATCATGGTGTTGTGCACGCCGGCCTGGGTCAGATAGTTCGCGGTGCAGTGATCGTATGAGGCGTGATACGACGCCTCCGACATCACGATCACGATCGGGATGCCGGCGAGGTTCTTGAGTTTGCGCGCCGGCTCCTGCTGTTGCCAGCAACGAACGAGATCCGGCCGGTCGGGCTTGTCCTGCTTGACGAAGGCGAGCTCCTCGCCGGCTTTGAGCGGCGGATCGTAAGTCAGCGGCACTTCGCCGAGCCCCGACGGCTTCTTCTTACCCATGTCGGCGAACCATTCCGGCGCGCCCTTGAATTCGGTCTCGTAGATCGGCGGGCCATTCGGCTCGACCGCGATGATGGCCTTCACCAGATTGGGTCTGGCATCCGCGATCGGCCAGTGGAAGGTGCCGGATTGCGAATGGGTGAGCAGCACCGCGGGGCCGATCCTGTCGAGCAGCGCGATGCCGGCATCGCGGTTGAGGCGCTGCTGGGTCGGGAAGTCGACCAGCGAGGGAAACTGCGAGGCGTAGAACTGGTCGAACGCCGGATCGCCAGGCTTGCCGGCACCCGGCCACTGGGTGTGCATTTTGGCCTGCGGCCAGAGGTTGAAACGTTCCGGCGCGACGAAGCGCTGCTCGGTGCGATTGAGATTGCCGTCAGCGACCTTGCCCTGCGACTGCGAGAAATGCGCGGCGCGGCCGCGCGCCACCTGATCGACCACATAGACGGCGTGGCCGCGGCGCACGAAATACTGCGCCCAGCCTTCGCGGCCATCCGGCGTGCCGGTGAAGTTGGTGCCGGTCTGGCTGCCGCCATGGATCATGACGATCGGGTAGGGATGCGACAGCGTCTTCGGGATGAAGTATTCGACATACATCTGCCCGGTCATCGGCGAGCCGGGCACGGAAGCATCGATCTTGCCGCCGACGAAGAAATAGCCGGTCTTCGCAAGCACCATCGGCGGCGGCTCGTCGGCCGCGGTCGCGACCTGCGGAGCGCTCGCAAGCAGCGCGCCGAGCAGCGACCGCAGCGCTGCGCCCAGCCCAAGTTTCTTGTTGCTCATCCCGTGCATGCTAGCCTCCCTGATTTGGGAGGATGCTAGAACGCCGCGCGCGGAAACGAAATCAGGTCTTGATCGAATTGGCGAGGCGAGTGGGCGCTGCCCATCCCGCCCAACTTCGGGCTAGTACCCGAACTGCTCGCGCAAAATGCGCTCGTCAAGGCTGTGGCCTGGATCGAACAGCATCTGCATCGACACGGTGTAATCCATGCCGATCTCGACCTCGCGCACGGAGCCCACCTCGGCGTGATCGGCGACGGCGGCAACCGGGCGCCGCTTCGGATCGAGCACGCGGATCGTGACCTTGGCGCGGTCGGGCAACAGCGCGCCGCGCCAGCGGCGCGGCCGGAACGGGCTGATCGGGGTGAGCGCGAGCAGCGGCGCGTCGATCGGGATGATCGGGCCCTGGGCGGAAAGATTGTAGGCCGTCGAGCCCGCGGGCGTGGAGACCAGCACGCCGTCACCCATCAGGTCGGGCATGCGCTCCTGGCCATCGATCTCGATCGCCATCCGCGCCACCTGATAGGTCTGGCGGAACAGCGACACCTCGTTGATGGCGTAGTGCTCGTGGAGCCGGCCGCGGGTGTCGCGGGCTCGCATCGTCAGTGGATGGATCACCGCGACGTGCGCAGCGGCAAGCCGGTCGCGGAGCTTCGTCTCCGAGAAGTCGTTCATGAGGAAGCCGATGGTGCCGCGGTGCATGCCGTAGATCGGCTTGTCGGTATGCATCAGCTTGTGCAGGGTTCGCAGCATGAGACCGTCGCCGCCGAGCGCCACCACAACGTCGGCTTTCGATGGCGCGACATTGCCGTAGCGCCTGGTCAGGCTGGCCAACGCCTTGCGTGCCTCCGGCGCAGGGCTCGCGACGAAGGCGATCCGCTCGTATCCTGTCTTGCGAAGCATGGCGCGGCCACCGACCCCCGGCGCGCCCATGCCATCGGGACTGCCATCAAGGCGAGGGACCATGGAACGCGCGGTGTTCGTGTATACGACTTGGCCCTCGGCTGTCGAGGCGGAGGCCGCCGGCCGGCAGCTGGTGGAGCGCCGGCTGGCGGCCTGCGTGAACATCCTGCCCCATATGACCTCGATCTATCGCTGGCAGGGTGCGGTCGAGCGCGGCGAGGAGGCGGTGATGATCGTCAAGACCCGGGCGTCGCTCGCCGCCGACGTGTCCGACGCGGTGAAAGCCCTGCACAGTTATGAGACACCGGCGATTCTGGTGATGCCGCTGGAAAGCGTGGAAAAATCCTATCTCGGCTGGCTGCTCGCGGCGACCGGCGAGGCCGAGGTCAAAGATTAGCCGCGAAAGAAGTGCCGGCGCGCCGGTTGACACATCGACGAACGATCCCAGGTGAGGGCGAGCGGAGCCGCGGTCGTTGCGGTTCCGCGTGACGGGCGAAACCCGCAAACCCCAACGCCATAGGGAGCGTGACATGAGACTGAGCCAAGCACGCGTCGAGCAGGCCCTCAGCCAATTCGAAGCCCAGGTCCTTCCCGAGGACCACCCGTCGATGGAGAAGATCCGGGGCCTGTGGGGCGATCATACCTATTTCCTCGCTCCCAATGGCTTGAACATCGTCGAGCCGATCGAGCGCGACGACTCGGGTGCCGAGGTCGCGGCGGTGGTCAATCTCGCGACCTGGACCGACGACAGTGCAACGAGTCTTTCGCCGCATGCGCCGCAAACGACCGAGGTCCTGGTTGAATTGGAGGCCGAAGGCGAGAAATCCGAAGACACTGGCGTGAAATCGCATCTGCGGCACTGAGCGTCTCGGGATTTGGTCGGCAATCCGGCTTTGGAACGCGCTGACCGCGCGTTTCAAAAAGTGCTCCGCTCGATTGCGTGCGGAGATCGATAGGAATGGCCCGATGCCGGCTTCCCGGCATCGGGCCATTGTTTTGCCGCGGAATCTTGGTGTCTTAAGGCAACCAGGATCGCGAACGCGCGTTTGTTCGTTCATCGGCCTTTAGCATCGCGGTGTTTGCCGCCGCCGAGCACCTGCTCACGAAACCGCCGCGGCAGCCGGCGATGCGATCAATCTACGACCAACGTCCGCTACGGAAATCTCCGCGGCGAACGATCTCTTGCAACGATCATATTTCGTGAAAGGAGCGTTCGATGGAGCACAAACCGCTAGAACAGCTGCGAAACCAAGCGGCGATTGTCGAACTTGAAAAACGCGTCGCGCCGTCGCCGCGCGAGTTGCGCCGGATGCGATTGCAAAGACTGGCCCACGTGCTGGCGCAGCATGCCGGTCCCGTAACATTGCTGACCAGGATC
Source organism: Rhodoplanes sp. Z2-YC6860 (assembly GCF_001579845.1). Lineage (GTDB taxonomy): Bacteria > Pseudomonadota > Alphaproteobacteria > Rhizobiales > Xanthobacteraceae > Z2-YC6860. The sequence continues at coordinate 4,923,769 of NZ_CP007440.1, read as the reverse complement.
GAATATCTTCCGGAACCTGACCGCCTGCCACTCAGGATCGATAACTCGCCACTTGAGATCGCCTACCGCGATCCGGTGCTGCGCGCGCAGGGCCTCGCGGGCGATCGGCTGGCCGACGGCATGACATTCTTCGACCTGTCGCAGGCGGAAGTGCATTACCTTTTGTGCGACTGCCACTACAGCGGCATGATCACCGGCGACATGATCGCAGCGCGGGCGCGTTCGGTCGCGAACCGGGTGAGCATCGGTGAGATGCTTGCCAAAGTCGGCGGTTCTCTGCGGCAGTGGTTCGGACGCGGCTGAGGTCCCGCTCGAAAATCGAGCCTCGCGACGACATCGCGATGCGGCGGCTCGACGCGCGTGCGGGTCCGGCTGACGTCTTCAAGAAAAGCACCATGAAATTTTTGTCATGATGCGCTCTCCAGCCGTAGTCAAAACCGCGTCGATTTGGCGTCAGCCGGGTTGAAAATAACCCAAAAGCGCGATTTGAACGTTCGCATTCAACTCGCCGTGAAGCGCGAGGAAAACCATTCTACCCGGCCATGAATTCGCCTTGGCGCCGCCTGCCGGCAAACCCAAGCCGCAACGGCGGTTCATACACCTGAACGACAGGTGTCAACCGTTCTCAGAGGCCGTTCAGCGCCGCAGCCGATAATGCCCTCACAAAGCGCAAGACCGGCAATCGGGCCGGCGCGCGAAACAGGGATTACGATCATGCTGAAGTCACTCGCTGCGGCTCTCCTTGCCGCCTCCGTCATCGCCTCGCCGGTGCTGGCGCAGGCTGCTGCGACCAACACGGCCTCCGCCACGACGGCCGAAATGACCAAGGGTGTGGTCAAGACGGTCAACGGCAAGACCCACAAGGTCGTCAAGCATGCCAAGCACCGCAAGCACATCAAAGCGGTGAGCAACACCAAGATGAAAAAGCACATCAAGGTCGCGCGTCATGGCCGCCATCACGTCAAGCATGTGGCGACCGTGAAGGCCGCGCCGGCAAAGCCTGCGGCGGTGACCACGGGTAGCGCGCCGAAGGCCGGCAACTGATTGGTTGCTTCGCTGTTCGGGCACTGGGGGCCGGCCGCAAGGCCGGCCTTCAGCTATTTCGGCCTGTGCTAAATTGCCGATCGCGATTCGTATTCCGGGGAGACATATGACACGCCTGACTGCTGCGCTGATTTTGCTTGCCGTATCCGCTGCGCCGTCGTTCGCCGACGACATCACCGATGCGATGGACCAGGCGCGCAAGGCCTATCAGGCCGGCGATCTCGGCTCAGCCAAGCAATCGCTCGATCTCGCGTCGCAACTCATCGGCCAGAAGAATGCCGACGCCTTCGCGGTGCTGCTCCCCAACGCGCTGCCCGGCTGGAAGGCCGAGAAGGCGCAGACCACGGCGCTCGGAGCTGCGGGCTTCGGCGCCTCGACCGCGAGCCGCGCCTATACCAATGCCAAAGGCGATCGCGTCGAGGTGCAGATCTCCGGCGATTCCGCGATCGTGACGCAGATTGCGACCTTTCTGAACAACCCGGCGATGGCCGGCGCCATGGGCAAGCTCGTCAAAGTCGGCAATCAACGCGCGATCCAGGACGGCGATGGCAACGTCAAGATGGTGGTCGCCAACAAGTTCCTGATCTCGGTCGAAGGCTCGGCCGATGGCGCGTCCAAGCTCGCCTACGCGCAGGCGATCGACGTGGCAAAGCTGTCGAAGATGTGACGATGCCCGGTGGCACGAAGGCCACCGCGAGCCGCGCTTCTGCCAGCACGACGATCGATGAGTGCCGTGCAGATACCCGCTAGAATGCGGGGCATCTTATTAATGCATGCTCGGAAGCTTATCCTTAGACCGGCGGATGTTTTCTAGAATACGGCGAGATAGCGCAGCAGCGAAAGAATGCCGATAATTACAACGATGACGCGGACGATCTGTTTGGCGCGGCCGTCGATCGGCAGCAAGTTCACCAGATAGAGAACCAGAATGATAACAACAAAGGTAATCAGGGCGCTGATGAGCGTGGCCATGGCCGATCCTTTCGCCGAGAGGGCGGCGTGATACGAGACAATGTCGGGCCGACATCCGGCCGCGCCGATAACCAACGGTTCCGCGTTCGGTTCCACCGGCCATTGTCCGTCCCCTGAAAAGCCATCGGGGCGCCCGCACAGCGGACGCCCCGATCGATTGGACGGCTACAGGCCTTCGGGCTCAGACGGTTTTCAGGTGCGTCTTGCCGGCCTTTTCCGGGTCTTCGATGGGCTTGCCGCGCTTGATGTTCAACCGCCGCATGTCGGCTTCGCTGAAGTCGTGGTCGGTCTTGAAGCCCGATGCGCGGATGCCGGCGATGGCGCAAAGGTCGTCGACCTCGTTGGTGTCGCCGGTGGTGGCAATCGCGCCGATCACCTCGCCCTCATTGTCGCGAATGAGCTGGCCGCCGCCTTCGAGGAACATGGGACCGTCGGCGAGCTCCATGAAAGACTGCATGAACAGCGGCTTGTCCTTGGCCTTCTGCAGCACCTGGCGGGACTCGCGGCCCATGGCCAGCGCCGCATAGGCTTTGCCGTAGGAGACTTCGAAGCGCAGCAACGAGGCGCCGTCCTGCTTCATCGCACATTTCATGCGTCCGCCGGCGTCGAGCAATACGGCAGTCAGCGGATAGGCGTTGCGGCGCTTCGCTTCGGCGAAGGTCTCATTGATGATCTTGACGGCCTCGTCGAGCGTGATCGCGCGCATGGTAATTCCTCCATATTGCAGCCGTCCGGGACAGACTTGGATCAAGCCAGCCGACATCCGGCTTCGAATGAGATGGAGACTTATAGGCTGCGCCTTGCGACGAGGCGAGGGGCTTTGCGCCGTACCGCCCCGAAGAACGGATGCAAGATAACCGGTGCCTGGAAAATCGGACACGCGCCGGGAACAGGTTAGACGCCGGCGCGTACCGATGCGCTGCTGCCGCAGTTAGAAACCGGCAAAATCAACTGCGTCCGTCGTTCCCCATTGTGACCGGTTGCCACCCGGCGTGTGCCTAATCCAACGCCAACGCACCGGAAAGGTTTCGGAACCAAAGCATCATTGCATTGTTGTTCGGTCGAATGTGCGAGGACAAACTTCATGTCGCTTCTGAAATGGGCGCTGATATTCCTGGTGATCTCTCTCGTGGCCGCGTTGTTCGGCTTCACCGGTATCGCGGCCGCAAGTGCAGATATTGCGCGCATTCTCTTTTACATCTTCGTGGTGATCTTTCTGGTCTTGTTGGTTTTGGGACTTACTATTTTTCGGGCATAGTCGCCCATCGAACATCTCGTTCGAGAATTCGAAAGCATGGCGTCAAACTTTGAGCTTTCGCCTCAGGTATCGCAGCGATGTACGAGATTGCGGGCCGACAATACCCGTGCCCTTAATTTCCGCACGGATCGGCCGCACATTGTGCAAGGAAATCCCCGCCTAATGTCTTTCAGTCCGTGTGCTATCAATGCATACCACTTTGGCGTGCTTGCCTTTGGCGTGATTTCTGCGAAAACCCGCGCTTTCCCAGGAGATTGGTATGGCTAAACAAAGTCTCGCCTCGATGTCGGTGGAAGCCCTTTTCAAACTTCGCGATGAAGTGGCCGAGGCTATTTCGAGTCGTGCCGAAGACCTTCGCAAGCAGCTTTCCAAATTAACCGGTGATAAACCCACACGCGGCAGCGGCAGAAAGCGCAAAGGCCGCAAGGTCGCGCCGCAGTTTCGCAGCAAGCAGGATCCGAGTCTGGTCTGGTCCGGTCGCGGGGCACTGCCGCGCTGGATGAAAGAGGAAATGAAAGGGACCAAACTCAAGAAGGAAAGCTTTCGCATCAAAGAATAAAATTAGAGGTATTCCAATCCGGATTTGCAGAAAGGTCGGCATTGCGCCGACCTTTCTTATTGGTGGTATTGCTGTTCGGCAACGAGTGCTTACCGTCGGGCAAGCCACCGCATGACGCCTGCGAACAGGCCGGGCGTTCGCAGGATCTCAAAGCAGAAGGCGGCGAGCGGCAGCAGTATTGCAATCGTCAGCACCGGCTTTTCCAGGCTGGGGCGCGTGAGGCCCAACGTGCCAGGCACGATCAGAACGATTGACGCCGCCACGACCGCAAGAAACATCGAAACGAACACCCGGGTGCCGAAGCCTTCGGTGCGCGACGGGATCATCCCGGCGAAGACGTAGACCGAACCGCAGGCGAAGGCGCCCAGCAATGCAACGACAATCACCGCCATGTGCAACGACAACATGGCGGCGACGACCACAACCAGGATGATGAAGAAAACGTCCGATCGGCGGATCATGCGATTCCAGTGATCCCTTGGTATTTCATCACTGCCTGCGCCCGGCGTCTACGCCTTCCTTAGGCCGGCACACATGATGTTAAGGGCAACCGCGCGGGCGGAGGAGTGCCCCGGGCACCGCGGACGGTTGCAGGAATGCATTTCTCGATCCAGGGACGGCGAATGACAGTGACGCCGCCATGGAGTTTTTGGGGAGATCGCGGGGGCACTGTGTTGCCGGTCACATCGCCGTCCGAGAGCGTCTTCTAGAGTTACAGCATGAATGTGAAAGCTTGCCTGCCGACGTTCGACGAACTCTATCTCACGGTGATCGCCGAATGGCCCGGCGTGCTGCGGCTGCCGGTGCGTAACACCGGCGACGGGCTGGTGGTCGACGGATTGAACGATTTGCACGAGGCGTTGTCGTCGCAATGGATCGGTCATGAGCTCGAGGTGCTGATGCGGACGCTGCATCAGACGATTTGTTGCGCGATCCACGCCGCATTCGCTTGCGAGCCGGTCGTGGTGGTGGCGCAGCTCAAGCCGGCACGCGGCAAGTTTGAGGCGAGCCTGCGCCGTACATTGATCATGCCGACCTGGGACGATGCCGATCGCCGGACGGTCAGGAACTATTTCAACACGTGATGGCGAGCCGGCAAAAACAGCCCGCCGGCAATTGGCGGGCTGTTGGTTTTCTGTTCGCTCTGCGCCGTCCCGCTCAGATCAGCGGGAATCCATGCCGTTCGCGCCCGGCGAGGCGCTGGTGCCCGAGCGGCCCGAACGGTCCAGGCTGGTGTTGGATGGATCGCCGGTTCGACCGCTGCCGGTGGTGACGCCGCCGGTGCCGACACCGCCATTGGCGGAGGTGCCGCGGTTCATCGATCTGGTCCCGGCACCGTTCGTGTGATGCTTGTTCTGCTGGACGCCGCGTTCGCCCGGCTGTTGTGACGCGCCTGCCGCCAATGCGCCGGCCGAGCTCGCCAGCACGATCGCTGTGACCATCAAAGCTTTCTTCATGGGCTGCTCCTGTTGGACATGGGGTCAACAGGTGGGCTTCCGCATCGTTCCGCTCAAACAGCGGCAGGGTGCCGATCACGTTCCGGCGAGCGCCATCAAGCTGTCGCGCTCACGCTGGGGTACACGCGCACCTTGGCACACGCGATGCAATTAACGCTGCCTGTTAGCGTTAGCATCACGCTCCGCTGGATTTATTTCCTTCACATAGTACCGCTGAAGCTGAAAGGCTGACGGTGCAGGTTTAAGTCGTGCATTCGCTCGAAGACGATGAGGTGGCGGCGCTGCTCGGGCGGCGCGTGCGCGTCCGCAACGGCAAGTACAGCTTCGTTGGAACGCTGAGCGGCCCGAGCGACCGGAAATTTCCGCGCGGGCCAGATGGCACTGCCTATGGCTGTGTGCTCGAAGGCTGGAACTTCCGGCTCGAATTCGCGTGGTGGGATTGGACCATCACGCCAGTCGGCCGGCGCACGCAATCGATCGCTGCGGAATAACGCAGGCGAAATCCTGAAAATCCGGATTGGGTCAGATCAGATCCTGATCGACCACGACCTTCATCAGCGCGCCGCGCGACAGGCTGATCTTCGGGCGCTGTTCGACGACCGGCGGTGCACGCCGCGCGCGTTCGTAGAGGTCGGCACCGTAGTCGCCGCCATGAACGATGAGATCGTCCTTGCTGCAGGTTTCGGCGAGCGCAAGCGCGATGGATTTCAAGTGCACCCGCTTGAAGCAATAGAGCGCGAGCAGCGCCCGGCTGGTGGCGGGTATGGTCCGGACCAATGTGGCGAGCCCTTCGGGGTTCGCGCGATAAAGGTCCCCCAGGAGGGGTTCGGGAACGGGGCAGGGCTCTTCAACCGGAAGCTGATAGGCGCGCATCGCATTCTCCGTTTTGCGGAGAATGCGAATCAAGTCGTTAAGATGTCGTAAACTCTGTTGGTTCCATCGGTAAATATCCGATTCCGGGGCATGCGGAGTTTGAAACGGTACGCCGGAGACCCTGAATGCTCGCAGCCGACCTGGCTTTCCTCGCCGCGCTCGCCGTCATGATCGGGGCCAATCTCTATTTCGCGCCGAAGGTCGGCGGGCGGATTGCCATGCAATGGGGCTTTGACGGAAAGCCGACCTGGTACGCACCGAAGCGTGTCGCGATGTGGGGAATGGTGGCGCTGGCCCTGATGGTGCGGCTTCTGATCTATTTCGCCATGACTTATACGCCGGAGAGGGTCCACGGCCCGGAGATCGGACTCTTGCTTGCCTCGATCATCATCGCCGCCGTGCATATCGGAATTTTGGCCGTGGCGGCCCGGAAGCCGTAAGACAATGAACATCGATCTCCACGGCCATCATCCAGACGATATCGTGGGCGACGTGCTGACGAAGATCGTTCAGCAAGCGTGGGAGACGGGCGCCGATCGCCTCTGCCTGATCCACGGGCATGGCAGAGCGCGAGGCCGCTCGCCGGGCTTTTACAACACCAAGACGGGATACTTTGGTCTCGCCCTGCGGCGGCGGTTTCGGCACAGCGTGTTGCTGCGCCAGTGGATCAAGTACACGACGCTCGATTGCCGTCGCTGGGGCGAAACGACCGTCAAGCTGAAAGCAAACCCATCGCCGTCACGAGCGGCGTTGGATCCGGACATCCTGCCTGAGCCGAGGTTTCGGTGAGGCGAGGGCGCCAAGTCGGCGCCGGTGGCCCAGCAGGCCAAGCCAACGGTTTGCAAGACTGCTGCCGTTCAGTTGAACTGGGCCTTGGGGACGGCCGAGAGGGGACCAACCGCATGCTCCGAAATGTCGTCGTCACGCTGGTCTTGCTTGCGGTGAACATCGGACACGCCACGGCCGGCGAAATCCGCGTGCTTGCCGCCGTTGCGGTGAAAGATCCGCTCGATCGCCTGGCGCAGACATTTACGCGGGCCACGGGCCACAAGATCACTGTCAGCTACGGCCTGACCGGGCCGATCCTCGCCGACATCAAGGCCGGCAAGCCGGCCGATGCCATCGTGTTGCCGGAGCAGGGCAAGGTGGCACTGGCTGGCGCCGGCCTGTTGGACAAACCGGTGCCGGTCGCAGCGAGCCTGGCGGGCGTCGGCGTCCGGGCCGACTCACCGACGCCGGACGTGACCACCCTCGAGGCGTTCAAGGCTGCGCTGCACGCCGCGCCGTCGATTTCCTATACGGACCCCAAGAGCGGTGGCGCGTTCGGCCAGTATCTGGGCCGCGCGCTCGCCGAGATCGGTATGGCCGATGAAGTGGCGCGCAAAGCGGTGCTGGTGGCCGGCAGTCATCTCGTCGTCGTGAAGGTGGCGAACGGTGAAGCGGCTCTTGGCATCACCTTCAAGAGCGCGATCGTCACCACACCCGGCTTGAAGTTTGCCGGCACTCTGCCGCGTCCCCTGCAAGATCGGGAGCCGTTCACGGCCGGTGTGCTGAACAATGCACAAGAGCCGGACATCGCGCGGGCGTTCGTCGCAAGCCTGACGACGCCGGAGGCTGCGGCGATCTGGACGGATCTCGGGTTTGCTCCGGGGCTGATGCCGCATTGACGGTGCGCGTTTGTCCGCATCGCGAGCGTCGAGTTCGCAAACCTAACCAATGAGGAAGACGACGTTGGTTGTGAGTTGCGAGAAAATCTTGCCGACTAAGTGAAGAGATAGATCGGCACTCCAACCATGATGGCCAACGCCAAAGCAATGAGGACCACACGCCCGACTTTCGCGATGGACGAGGCTTCATCCCAATTATTTCCGGGAGTGCGGTTGAGCCACTCTCTGAAACGGCCGAGCAAGCGTCCGTCGAAGTCCCAGGGGATCATGGGACGAAAAATAGCAAAAGTTCCTGCCGTGTGAATGACGGGGGTCGAAGCAAGCATCGCCATGGTGAAGGACAGCTTCCTTGAACGAACCATGCGTAGGCTGACCTATCTCCAGCGCTCGATCGCACAGACCAAAAAGAAGGCCCCGCACACGGAGAGGCGGGGCCTGAGGTGAAGACGGGAATGGCGTGTGTAAATCACGAGGCCCTTCCGCGGTGAAGCTCCGTGATTTGGAATTGGTGGAGGGTGGTGTCCCTGTCAGACGAGGACCGGGTGCGCCGGCGGTCTGAACGGCCGCAAGGCTCAGAACAAAAATTCCGTCGGCTCTCGAATTTCATGTGCCCGCTTGCTTGGACGAAGAAGGTCCTCCAGGTCACGGTCCAACTGCTCAAGTTCATCTTCGAGCGAAACGCCGCACAGCTTCATGGCGGCTTCCACGCCGCGAATGAGCGACCACATCGTGGACTGCTCTGATGGCGTCAGGGGCTCCGACGCGATCTTGATATATGCATCCGCCAGATGCTTTCGCGAAATGGCGATGAACTGCTCGATCTCTTTCGAATGCAAACTTTCACCCAATACACTTGCCGGCGGATATGCGCACAACCGGTCATCGAGTTTCGATAGAACTCGTCACATGGTTAAAGCACAAAGCAGGAATGTATATAATTTTGCTGCTCTTCGGCCGTGCTCAACCTGATCCTGTCGCGGGGAAGGTCGCGAACGCCAAGAGTGATCGCCCACGATCAAAGGTTGCAAATCAGTCTCTTCACTCGAAAAGAACGCGATGACTTTGGCGAGTCTTGAACACGACGCGCTCGTTGCAAGTCCGCATTAGTCGAACTCCAAATTTGAGCGTTAGGAATACACTGACTCGAGATCGCAAAGACGATCTCACGGGGAGCGGACGTGAATATCGGCCGTCCTGTGTAAAAGCTCATCTGAATGGAGGAGGGACACTCGACGAATTGAAAGCATACCTTACGCTGACAGAAATTCGCGCAACCTGGAGAACTTGATGTCTAAGCGTAGGCGTAAACCAAAAGACGCTCCACTTGCGGCTATGTCGATCGATGCGCTGTTCAAGCTGCGAGACGAAGTGGCTGACGCCATATCGAGCCGTGCTTCTGAACTTCGTAAACAGCTCGCGCATCTGACAGGGACCGAGACCAAGCCGGGTCGTAAATCCAAGATGGCGGGCCGCAAGGTCGCCCCTCAATTCTGCAGCAAGAAAGATCCGAAGCTCACCTGGTCCGGACGCGGTCAAGAGCCGCGCTGGATGAAGGAAGAGATGAAGGGGACGAAGCTCAAAAAGGAAGACTTCCGCATCGCATAGGCTCGCCGGGACTGCATTCGCCGGAAGGAATTCGGCAACGCACTCAACGTGAGTGAAGCGATCTGCCGCCAAAGCCAAAAAATTAGAAGACCCCGCACACGGAGGGTGGCGGGGTCTTGTTCCGAGCAAGCTCTCGGGGGAGGGGCACTTGCTCGTACTGACCTATCAATTCGCAAACGGGAAAATCGTTCCAGCGTGACGTTGGTCACGCCGCGAAAATTTGTCGGTTCGTAAAGAGTGGCCGACGGTCGCGCGGTAAAATTTCGCGGGACAGTTGCAGGTCTCTTCGACGACGATTGCGGGATGAGCAATTTCACCGGGCGCGGATAGCAATGGTCCTCGCACTTGTTGGTGCAAACTTCCATTGAGAGTGGTGGCTCCGGCTGCCAGCTCGCCCATTTTTGGCAAGCAAGTACGCAAGCCGAGGGCTGTCCTCTTTGGCATGCAGGAGGCGTTCGAATGAGGCGAACTATCCGAGAACGAATGTTGCGGTTTTTGTGTCTGGCAAAACCGCTGCTGCGTGCCGCCTATGCCGCGTATGCCGAAGCGGGAAAGGCGAGAAAAATGCCGATAATTCGCGGGAAACTGTGGTGCCGGGCGAGGGGATTGAACCCCCGACCTTCGGTTTACAAAACCGCTGCTCTACCGCTGAGCTAGCCCGGCGCTCCGACTCTCTTACTACCCGATCCTGTCGATTTTGCCACTGCCTGTATGGGGCCGCCTGCCCGGGCGGGCGATTGCGAATTCCGGCGCGATTTCCATGGCTTGCGCTGGTTGCGGGCGCCTGGCCGTTGACTTCCCGGGGGCTGGTCCGGATAAGCACCGGCGGGGCCGCGCTGCGGCGCCGGGGCCGATAAGGGACCATCGTGGCACACGGACGCAAGATTGCGGTGATCGGGCTGGGCTATGTCGGCCTGCCGGTTGCGGTCGCGTTTGCCCGCAGCGGCGTGCCGGTGTTGGGCTTCGACATCGACAAGAGCCGGATCGAGGAACTGCGCGCGGGCCGCGACAGGAGCCGCGAGATCGAGCCGTCCGACCTGCATCATCCGACCTTGCGCTACGAAAGCGATGCCGCGGCGCTTTCGGGTTGCGACTTTTTCATCGTCACGGTGCCGACGCCGGTCGACGCAGCGCATCAGCCCGACCTGACGGCAATGCTCGCAGCCTCGCGCACGGTTGGCGCGGCGCTGAAGCGGGGCGGCGTAGTGGTTTACGAGTCGACGGTCTATCCCGGCGCGGTCGAGGAGGACTGCGTACCGGTCCTGGAGCAGGTATCCGGGCTCAAGGTCGGCAAGGATTTTTCCATCGGCTATTCGCCCGAGCGCATCAATCCGGGCGACAAGGCGCATCGCTTTGAGAACATCGTCAAGGTGGTGTCGGGCTTCGACGAGAAAACCCTTGATCTGATCGCCGACGTTTATGGCTCCGTGGTGAAGGCCGGCGTGCATCGTGCGCCTTCGATCAAAGTCGCCGAAGCCGCTAAGGTGATCGAAAACTCGCAGCGCGATCTCAACATCGCCTTCATGAACGAGCTGTCGGCGATCTGCGAGGTGCTGCACATCGACACCGGCGATGTGCTGGCCGCCGCCCGCACCAAATGGAATTTTCTGCCCTTCGTGCCGGGGCTCGTCGGCGGCCACTGCATCGGCGTCGATCCGTATTATCTGACGCACCGCGCCGAGAAGGCCGGCTACCAGCCGCAGGTGATCCTCGCCGGCCGCCGCATCAATGACGGCGTCGGCAAGCGCGTGGCGCTGGAATGCGTCCGCTCGCTGTTCCGCCGCGGCGTCAGAGACGCAACGGTGACGGTGCTCGGCATGACCTTCAAGGAGAACGTGCCGGACACGCGCAACTCCAAGGTCGCCGATATCGTCCGCGAGCTTCAGGCGAGCGGCGTCACCGTGCAGGTGCACGACCCGCTGGCGATCGCTGACGAGACGAAACACGAATACGGCATCGCGCTCACGCCGATGGCGGCGCTTCAACCCGCCGACGCGGTGGTTGTCGCCGTGGCGCACGAGCCCTATGTGCGTGAAAATTGGCGGCTGGTTCAGCGGCTTTTGCGCGGCGGGGCAGGGCTCGTGTTCGACGTGCGCGGCATGCTCGATCGCGCGGCCAAGCCTGAAGGGATCGATCTGTGGCGGCTGTGAGCGAGCATCCGGTTTTGGTGACGGGCGCCGCGGGCTTCATCGGCTCGCATGTGTCGCGGCGGCTCCTCGACGAAGGCCGGCAGGTGATCGGTGTCGACAACCTCACGCCCTATTACGATCCGAAGCTCAAAGAGGACCGGCTGAAGGAGCTTGAGAAGCGCAACGGCTTCCGTTTCGTCAGGCTCGATCTGGCCGACCGTGCCGAAACCGCAGCCCTGTTCAAGGCCGAAAAGTTTCCCCACGTGGTACACCTCGCGGCGCAGGCCGGCGTGCGCTATTCGCTGCAGGATCCGCACGCTTATGTCGACGCCAACCTGCAGGGCTTCATCAACGTGCTGGAAGGCAGCCGCCACCACGGTTGCCGGCATCTTCTTTACGCGTCGTCGTCGTCGGTCTACGGCGCCAACACCAAACTCCCGTTCAGCGTTCTCGACACCGTCGACCATCCGGTCAGCCTTTATGCGGCGTCGAAAAAGGCCAACGAGCTGATGGCGCATTCGTATTCGCACCTGTTCCGGGTGCCGACGACCGGACTGCGCTTCTTCACGGTGTACGGGCCCTGGGGCCGTCCCGACATGGCGATGTGGATCTTCGCCAAGGCCATCATGGAGGGAAAGCCGATCCGGCTGTTCAACCACGGCAAGATGCGGCGCGACTTCACTTACGTCGACGATGTGGTGGAGTCGGTGGTCCGTCTGATCGAGCGGCCGGCCGTGCCCGATCCGGCCTGGTCGGGCAACCATCCGAACCCGGCGACGAGCAATGCGCCCTGGCGCGTCTATAACATCGGCAACAACCAGCCGCACGACGTGCCCTACGTGGTCGATCTCCTCGAGAAGGCGCTCGGCCGTCCGGCGCAGCGCGAGCTCGCGCCGATGCAGCCGGGCGATGTGCCTGCGACCTACGCGGATGTCGACGACCTGATGCGCGACGTGGGCTTCCGGCCCTCGACCTCGATCGAGGACGGCGTCGCGCGCTTCGTTGCCTGGTATCGCGCCTATCACGGCGTGTAAGCGCAAAAAGAAGCGCCCCATGTAAGCGTGGGGCGCAATGGGCAGGTCGGGCGGCCTCTGCGGGCCGCCCGATGTCGTTTGGTCAGATGTGGCTGATGTCGCGGTCCTTCGTTTCGGGCAGGAAGATCAGCGCCACGACGAAGCTCATGCAGGCCACGATGATCGGGTACCACAGACCGGAATAGATGTTTCCGGTCGCGGCCACGATCGCAAACACGGTCGCCGGCAGGAAGCCGCCGAACCAGCCGTTGCCGATGTGATAGGGCAGCGACAGGCCGGTGTAGCGGATGCGGGTCGGGAACAGTTCGACCAGCCAGGCCGCGATCGGGCCGTAGACCATCGTCACGTAGATCACCAGGATGGTGAGGAACAGGATGGTCATCGGCCGGTTGATCTCGTTCGGATCGGCCGCGGCCGGATAGCCGTGGTTCTTGACCGCGGCGGCGATGGCCGCCGGCAGGTTGGCGGCGTCAGACGCGAGATTGGTATCGCCGATCTTCACGCTGGCCTTGGTGCCTTTCGGCGCCTCGACGTTGCTGTAGTTCACCGACAGGCCGACGAGCGCGGCCTTGATGCGGTCGCAACCCGTGGTGAACGTCTCGGTGCCCGTCGCCTTGAACTGGAACGAGCACTCCGACGGATCGGCGGTGACGACCACCGGCGAGGCCGCCAGCGCTGCTTCCAGCTTCGGGTTGGCGAAGTGGGTCAGCGTCTGGAAGATCGGGAAGTAGGTCACGGCCGCGAGCGCGAAGCCCGCCATCATGATCGGCTTGCGGCCGATCTTGTCGGATAGCCAGCCGAACAGGATGAAGCACGGCGTGCCGATGAGAAGCGCAATCGCCACCATGATCTGGGCGTCGACGGCGTTCACCTTCAGCGTCTGGGTGAGGAAGAACAGCGCGTAGAACTGACCGCCGTACCACACCACGGCTTCGCCGGCGGTGGCGCCGAGCAGCGCGAGGATCGCGATCTTGGCGTTCGACCACTGACCGAAGGCCTCGGTCAGCGGACGCTTCGAGGTCTTGCCTTCCGCGACCATCTTCTGGAACAGCGGCGACTCGTTGAGCTTGAGCCGGATCCAGATCGACACCGCGAGCAACACGGCGGAGAGCAGGAAGGGAATGCGCCAGCCCCATTCGCCGAACGCCTGCTCGCCCATCGCGGTGCGGATGCCGAGGATGAGCAGCAGCGCCATGAACAGGCCGAGCGTTGCCGTGGTTTGGATCCAAGAGGTGTAGAAACCACGCTTGTTCTTGGGCGCGTGCTCGGCAACGTAAATCGCAGCGCCGCCGTACTCGCCGCCGAGCGCGAGGCCCTGCACGAGACGCAGTGCGATCAGCACGATCGGCGCGGCGAGGCCCCAGCTCTCATAACCGGGCAGAACGCCGATGAAGAAGGTGCCGACGCCCATCAGCGACATGGTGACGAGGAAGGTGTACTTGCGGCCGATCATGTCGCCGATGCGTCCGAAGATCAGCGCGCCGAACGGCCGCACCGCGAAGCCGGCCGCGAAGGCGAGCAGCGCAAAAATAAAGCCGACGTTCGCCGGCACGTTCGAGAAGAAGTATTTCGCGAGGAACACGCCGAGCGTGCCGTAAATGTAGAAGTCGTACCACTCGAACACGGTGCCAAGTGATGAGGCGAAGATGACCATCCGCTGCTCGGACGTCATCTTTGTCGATGTGCTATAGTCTGTTGCTGTGGCCGTTGTCATGGGCCCCCCTTGTCTCTGATTGTTGCCTTTGTGCGGGGCCGCCACGCCAGCAATTGCGGCTCCTCCAGAGAGGGATACGACGCGGTTAACAGAGCGTCTGTTCACATCATGTCTTACGTCTAAAGTCGTAGGGATGCGGCTTGCGGCGCAATAAATTCCGGAACGCGCGATAAACGCACAGAGCGTTAACCCTCAGTCGCCCGATTGCCACGTCGCTTTGACGACGCTGCCTCACGCGCAATTAATGATACCGCGCAATTCCGTCGAGCGATTCACCGGACGAAGGAACAGTTCGTCTAAAATGCCGTTCATGAGGTGGAGTTCGGCCATGGTGCGTGGGTTTGCGTTCGGCGTCGCGGTGTTGTCGGGACTCGTTGCGTTCGCCGCCACCGTGCCCGCGCGCGCCGACGAAGAGGGGCCTGTCATCGCGATTCCAACGCGGCCGGGCGTCCCGATCGTGATCAACGGCCGCGATGCGTCCTATGCGGTTGTGGAAGGCGACTGGGGTCTGGCGCGGCCGGGTCACGGCACGGTCACGGTCTACGGCGGTTCGCTGATTCGTCCGAACCCGGTTTACGAGCCGCGCAACTCGTATCATCCGCGTTATGGCCGTCCGCCGCCGCGCGGCCGCAACGAGATCGACGATGGGCCCGAAGGCCCGCAAGCCGCGGAACCATTCTCGCGCAACTGGTCGTCATCGTCATCGGACGTCGCGCCGCCAGTCCGGCGATCGAGCGCGCCGCAGCAGATGTATTCGTCCGGCATGTCGGATGGCGGCTCCATGCCGGCGACCGTCACGGATCCAGCGACGTTCTATCAACCCGATGTTGTCTTCCCGCCCAACGGGCGGCGCAGGCGTCAACACTAGAAACTTGTTGAAGCGCCCGCGCGGCCACCGCGGGCCAAGAGGAAGCAAGACTGAAAGCAGCTACAATGATGCGGCACAACGGCACCAATACATGGGGATCGTCATGTCCCGCCGCATCACGTTCATCGCACTGGCTGCATCGGCCACTCTGATCGCAACCCACGCCGTCGCCGACCGCGAGTGCTTCGACGACGCCTGCCGCGCACAGGCGGCGGCTGAAGCCGCGGCAGCGCAGCGGGCGGCGCAACCGCAGACCCGGGCCGCTCAGAAGCCGGCTGCATCGACGGCCGGCAATCCCGCCAACACCGTTCCGAACAAGGTATCGCCCGAACCGGTCGCAGCCGCCGCAGCAAAGGATAAGATCAAGCCCGAAGCCAAGCGCGAGCCTGTGGTTGTCGCAAAGCCGGAGCCCGCGACGGCTCCGCCGGCGAAGATTGCCAAGCCTGAGCCTGTCGCCGTGACCGGGCCCGAGCCGGTGAAGGCGCAGGCCATTGCGAAGTCCGAGCCGGATGCGGGGCTCTCAAGTGTGATTGCAGAGCCTGCGGCGCGCAACACGCAGCAACCGGGCATGCAGCAGCGGATCGCGGAGCCTCAAGTCCCACCACGCTATCGCCGTGAGGAGGCGCGGCCGCACCGCGAGCCGGCTCGTATCATGCCGCAACATGCCGAGCGGCACGAACCGCCGGTCACTGCGGACCGCATCGAACACTTTCCGGCCTACGCTCCGCCGCCGGTTGTGGTCGATGTGCCGCGGCAGGCGCCGTCGATTGCGAGCGCGGCCGTCATCGAAGTGCCGGGCGAGGTTCAGACCAGCGACGGCCTTGTCACGGTGTATCCAAATCTGCGGCCCGATCCGGCGTGGAAGCTCTGTCAGATCGACAGCCGGGATCTCGGCCACCGGGCCTATCGCTGCACCGCCTACAGCTATCATCCGTATGGTGAGGGCGGGTATCGGCCCTATGGCACATACCGCAACTACCCGACCGTGCCGGGTTATGTATCGGCGCCGAACGCCCGCATCATCTCGATCCAGCGGAACGACTAGGAGCGCTTTCAGGCGAAGTGTGACGCGGCTCGCCGAGGAAACGCTGCCAGGAGTTCAGCGTTTCAGCCCGGTGTGCGCGACGTAAAGCGCGAGCGCGGCCGCGTTCGACACGTTGAGGCTTTGGATCGCGCCCGGCAGATCGAGCCGGGCGACACTGTCGCACGTATCGCGCGTGAGCTGGCGCAGTCCTTTGCCTTCGGCGCCAAGCACCAGCGCAAGCGGTGCGCGCAGCGGCAGTGCCGCGAGATCGTCCGCGCCGCTCGAGTCGAGACCGACCACGAGGAAGCCACGTTCCTTCAATTCCGCCATGGCGCGGGCAAGATTCTGCACTGTGACGAGGGGCACATGCTCCAGCGCACCGGACGCGGCCTTGGCCAGCACGCCGGTCGCTTCAGGGCTGTGCCGCGCCGTGGTGACGATCGCCGTTGCCGCGAAGGCCGCAGCCGAGCGGAAGATTGCGCCGACGTTGTGCGGGTCGGTGATCTGATCGAGCACCAGCACCATGCCGGTGGTCGCAAGCTCTTCGATCGCGGGCGAGGGCAGGGGATTGGCCTCGACATAGAGGCCTTGATGCACGGCGTCGGGCGGCAATCGCGCTGCGATCGCGTCGGGCCGCACGATTTCGGGGGCGCGAGGGGAGGCGATATTTTCGTCGGCGAGGCGGCGGGCGGCATTGTCGGTGGCGAGGAACTTGCGGAGCTGCCGGTTCGGGTTGGCGAGCGCCGCGGTCACGGTGTGCCAGCCATAGAGCACCGCGGTGTCGTCGGCAGGCTTCAAGCTGTCTCTGCGGGCACGTTCGAAGCGTTCGCGCCGGTCGGCTTGCTCGTGGGTGGTGCCCGGCTTGGCTCCGGACCGGGTTCCGGGTCGCGGCGGACCGCCGGGGGGGCCGCCCTTGGGTCGTTCGAATTTGGGCATCGCTGGGCAACCGTCCTGGCCGCCACGGGTTGCGGCGGGTGCTGAAGGGTCTCGATATCGGCCGCAGCGATTTCCTGCAATCCGGCCAAGGCCTTCGCCTGCGGGAAAGTGCGACGCGGGCCGCGCGCCTTCCTTGACTTCGAGCGGTGCCATGACCATAAAGCCCGGCGTTTCGCCGGACTTGTTCGCCGGACTGGGGCTTCCCCTGTTTGTCCTTTGGGATCAATGCGGTGCGACGGTTTGGGAGAGTGTCCCGAGTGGCAAAGGGGGCGGACTGTAAATCCGCTGGCTTACGCCTTCGTAGGTTCGAGTCCTACCTCTCCCACCATCTTCGCTTGATGCCCCGGTCCTATGACCTGGTTCTGCCCGGCGCGGGTGTAGCTCAATGGTAGAGCAGCAGCCTTCCAAGCTGAATACGAGGGTTCGATTCCCTTCACCCGCTCCATTTATCCATTAGGCGCCGCTTGTCGCCGGAAAACACAAGCTCACGGATTGTCACGAAATCGCGCCCGAGTGTGGCTTCGCGATACTCAGAACCCGTTCGCATGCGGAACAACATGCCGTCAGGAAGGCGTTGAGCCACACCGAGATATTCGTTGATCAATCTCTCGGTTCGTCGTGAGACGATGCCGAGCGCAGCGCGGCCCGTCTTTGCGCAGCCGTCTTCCTGCCGATCAGCCTGCCGTCAGGCGGCTGCGTACGCCGGTACGCGAGCTCTAGCGTGCACCGGCAATGGCGGGGCCATCCGCTGCCATGCCTGGACGAGCGCGCAGGTATAGGGATCGGTTGCTCCGCCCGGCGTAAGGATCTGGGACGCAGGGCCGGTTTCCAGGACGCGGCCGCTGCGCATCACCGCGATGCGATCGGCCAGCCTGCCCGCGACCGACAGATCGTGGGTGATCAGCAGGAACGACAGGCGGCCAGCTTCTTTCACCGAACGGAGCAGGCCGAGTATCTCGACTTGGGTTGAGACGTCGAGCGCCGAGGTCGGCTCGTCCAGCACCAGCAGGTCCGGCAGGCCGGCGAGCGCGCGGGCGATGGCGACGCGCTGGCGCTGTCCGCCGGACATCTCATGCGGCCGGCGCTCGGCGAAGTCCGGCGGAAGACCTACTTCGCGCAGCAGATCGGCGGGGGCCCGTCCGTCGTCCGGCGTGAGTGCGTCCGCTAGCATGGCGCCGATCCGGCGGCGTGGATTGAGGCTGCCGGCATGATCCTGGAAAACCATCCTAACCCTGGGCTTGCCGATCACGACGCCGGCGGAAGGAGCCAGGATGCCCGCGGCGATGCGGCCGACGGTAGATTTGCCGGCGCCTGACTGGCCCACCAGGCAGAGCGTCTCGCCGGGCGCGATGGTCAGGCTTACGTCTTCGACGACCGGTGCGTGCTCCGGACGACCCAGCAGACCGTCGAAGAGCGACCGGCGGGCGTATCGGTGGGTCACGCCGCGGAGCTCGATCATGCGGCGCTCGCACGCGCGGAGGCCGCGATCAGGGTTTGCGTGTAGCCGTGCTGTGGTGCCCGCAGTATGCCACCGACGCTTCCCCGTTCGACGACGCGGCCGTCAAGAACCACTGCAATGTCATCGGCTACTGCGCCGATCAGGCCTACGTCGTGTGACACCAGCATGGCGGCAATGCCGGCAGTTCTGACGGTATCGCGGAGGAGTTCGGCAAATTCGAGCCGTCCGATGGTGTCGAGCGAGGCGGTTGGCTCATCGGCGAGCAGGATCTTGGGTGCGCCAGCGAGCGCAAGAGCAAGCCCGACGCGTTGGCGTTGTCCGCCGGACAGGCGGTGCGGATGGCGGTCCGCAAGCGCCGGGTCGAGACCGACCCTCTTCATCAGATCCGCGGCCGAGGACCGGCCTGAAGTGGTCTCTGGCGCGATATAGCGAAGCGTTTCGTCGATCTGGGCGCCGATCGTCATCAACGGGTGCAGACCAGATCCGGCGTCCTGGACCATTGCGGATATTATCCGCCCGCGGAACGGAGCGAATTCGCGCGGGGTCATCGCGTCTATTCGTGTGCCAAGGCACTCGATCGTTCCGGTGGTGATCGTGGCGGCGGCAGGCAGCAAACGTGCAATGGCGTGTAGAAGCGTCGACTTTCCGGAGCCTGACTCGCCAACAATGCCCAGGACGCGCCCTTCAGTCAGGGCGAGCGTTACCTCGCGCAAGGCTGGCTTACGGCCATAGGGCGTCGCGTAGTCCACGCTGAGCTCTGTGATTTTGAGAGCTTCGTTCATCGCGATGTTCCGCGCGATATTTCGTCGCCGAACAGGTTTGCGGACACGGTCAGAATGGCGAGGACTGCAGCAGGAAAGGCGAGGACCCAGGGCAAGCTCAATGCGGCGTCGTTGCCCAAACGCAAGAGCGTGCCGAGCGAGGGTTGCGACGGCTGAAGACCAATGCCCAGGAATGAGAGTGTGGCTTCCGCCATGATTGCGCAGGCGAAGTTCACAGCTGCGATCGGAGCGAGCGGCACCGCTGCGTTGGGCAGGATCTCCCGGGTGAGAAGCCTCCATGTCGACATGCCCGACATACGGGCGGCGAGGACGTAGTCCTTGGTCGATTCGGCGATCGCAGCTGAGCGCACTGCGCGCGCGTATTGCGCCCAGTAAGTCAAACCGATGGAAAAGGCGACTGTCCAGAAGCCGAAGGCGTCCGGTCGTCCGCCGGTCGCAGCGGCGATCACGCCCTCAATCAGGAGGGCCGTCAGAAGCGCCGGAAACGCGAGTTGGAGATCGGCAGCGCGCATCACAATGGCGTCGGTCCATCCGCCGAACGCGCCTGCCGCGGCGCCGAGCAGCGATCCGAGGATGCAGGACATGATCATTGCAACGAGAGCCACCGCGATTGAGATGCGCAGGCCGTAGAGAATTGCCGACAGCATATCGCGCCCCTGCATATCTGTTCCGAACCAGTGAGCCCAACCTGGAGCCGTCTCGGCGTCGAGGACATCGATTGCAGCCGGATCCAGAACGTTCTGCGGGGCGATCAACGGAGCAAGGAATGCGAGCAGCAGAAACAGCACGAGCACCGCCGCGAGTGCGGAGCGCGTGGATAAGGTTACGGAACGTAGCGCAGCGGTCGTCATGGCATCGTCTCCGCGGCATCGCGGACCCGCGGGTCGAGACGAATCTGCAGAACGTCGACCACGAAGCTCATGGCGGTGAAGAAGCCGGCCGCAAGCACGACGTATGCTGCAAGCACCGGAACGTCTGCGGAGCGCACGGCGCCGATCAGCAGAGAACCGAGCCCGGGCCATTGGAATACGGACTCGGTCACGATGGCGTAAGCAACGATAGTCCCGAACTGGACTGCGGTAACGGTCGCGACGGGGACTGTTATCGTGCGCGCGACGTGACGGCGCACGACGGCCTCAGGAAGGCCCCGGGCGCGTGCGGCGACGATGTGTGGGGCTGCGTAGGCCGCGAGTGCTTCGGCGCGGACGATCTTTGCGATCGTGGCTGCCTGAAACAATGCGAGCGTGCACGCCGGCAAGACAATGGAACGCCAGCCCGACGCTGTCAGCAGACCAGTGCTCCAGAATCCGAGGTCGATAACTTCGCCCCGGCCGAACGAGGGAAACAGGCGCCACCGACCGGCAAGAAAGATCACCGCGAGCGTGCCCAGCATGAAGGTCGGGAGCGAAACGCCGATGGAAGCGAATGCCATCCCAGCACGCGCAGCGAAAGTATCCGGCTTTTCCGCGGCGCACATTCCCAACGGCAGGGCGATCAGCAACGAAAGGACGCCGGCCACGATGGAGAGCTCGGCGGTCGCCGGGATGCGCTCGGCGACCAGCGCCAGCACCGGGCGGCCGTACTGGTAGGAGGTGCCGAAGTCGCCGGTGGCCATTGAAGATGCGTAGCGCCACATTTGCTCGGCAGCCGGACGATCGAGACCGAGCTTATGTCGCAGATCCGCTTGATCCTGGGTGGTCGCGCTGTTGCCGAGCATCTGCGCGACCGGGTCTCCGGCATTCTTCGCCATCGCAAAGGCAAGGACGCAGGCCACCGCGAGAACGGCTGCAGTCTGCGTCAGCCTGCGGAGAGCGAGGACGACCATGGCGCCTCATTTTGCTCCAACGGTGGTCGGATGCTTGGAGTAGGTCGAGAATTGGATCTGGCCGTCGGCCCGTTGTTCGACGGTGACGTCTGCAGCGGTGCCCCATGCGAGGGTCTGCTGATGCAGCGGGACCACCAGAGTGTGGTCTCGCACGGTCTGGAGGGCCTGCATGATCAGGCCGTGGCGCTTGAGGTTGTCGGTTTCGGTGCGGATCTGCGCTCCGAGCGCGTCGATCTTGGCATTCGAGATGCCGCCAAGGTTATATGAGCCCTGGCCCTTGCCGTCCCTGGTCATAATCAAATTGAACAGCGGATCGAGAGCGTCGTTGGAGACGGCGACCCAGCCGAGCAGAAAAGCGCCGGGGACTTTGTAGCCACCCGCCGCGCCGACCTGGGCGAAGAAACGAGCCTTCGGCTGGATGTCGAGTTGAGCACGCAGGCCGACCTTGGCCAGCATGGATGCGCCGACTGAACAAAGATCCGCGTCGCGAACGTACCGATCATTTGTGCACGCAAGACCGAATGAAAATCCGTGCGGATAACCCGCTTGTGCCAGCAGACGCTTGGCCTCCTCGGGGTCGTATGGCTGACGGTCAATGTTCTTGACGTCCGGAAACACCAGTGGCGAAACGATTGACGAGGCAATTACAGAATTTCCTCGCATCACCTTGTCGTGGATGGCCTGGAGGTTCAATGCCAGCGCAAAGGCACGGCGAACGCGCTCGTCCTTGAACGGGTTGCGGCCCTTGATGTCCGACACCAGCAGCTCATCGCGGCTTTGATCGAAGCCGAAGAACATCGAGCGGGTTTCCGGGCCCGTCAGCACTTTGAGGCCGGCGCCGCGAAGGCGCTCGATGTCCTGCAGCGGCACGGGGTCGATCATGTCAACTTCGCCGGACTGCAATGCGGCAACCCGAGTGGCGTCGTTGGCAATCGTCACATACTCGACGCGGTCGAAATTGTGCTGCGGCTTGCCCCACCAGTGCGGGTTGGGGACGAAGGTCGTCTTCAAGCCGGGGACGTGGTCAGCGACCAAGAACGGACCGGTGCCGTTCGCGTGAGTGGAGGCGTAGCCACTCTGTGCCGCGGAAACAGGAGCCACAGCCCCGACGCGCTCGGCCCATTTCTTCGAGACCATGTACCAAGTGTCGAAGCTCGCGTTGAGGATCGGGTTGGAATGCTCAAGCACGAAGTCGACCGTGTAATCGTCAACCTTGAGCACGCTCTTCACATCGGCCGGGAGCATGTTTTTGACGTCGCTGCCCTGGGCGCGGACGCGATCTGCGGAGAACACGACGTCATCGGCAGTGAAGTCGTCGCCACTTTGGAATTTGACGCCGCGGCGCAGGTGAAAACGCCAGCGGGTCGGCTCCGGAGTTTCCCAAGATACGGCGAGACCGGGCACGATCTTCAGGTCACGATCCCGCTTGGTCAATCCTTCGCTGATTTGGCCATGGAGGCCCAGCGTCAGGATTTCGTTCAAGGAAAACGGATCAAGCGACTTGAAATCTCCCTTGCCGGCAATGCGGAAGATTTCGCCAGCCGAAGCCGGGGTGATGGTCAGGGCGGCGAGCAGGAGGAGGGAGCCGGTAGTCCTGCGCAGGTACATGACGTTGAATCCTTGAAGACCGTTCCGGTATCCTTGTAATCCTTGTAATGCCTCACTTCTTAACGAATGCTTTGCCGGCACTCCAAGCTCAGGAGCAGCTTGCTGGAAGGCGTGGTGCGATCTCTGCGGCGACCATGGGCCTGGCGTAGAGGTAACCCTGGCCGATGTCGGCGCCTTCGCGTGCGAGCATGTCGGCCACAGCCTTGGTCTCAATGCCTTCGGCGACGATGCGCATGCCAATCTTTTTGGCCATCGCGATAGTCGCCTGCACGATGATATTCGAATAGTTGTCCGTATCCATGTTGGTCACGAACGACCGGTCGATCTTGAGCTCTCCGACCGGAGAGGCGCGCAGGCGAGCGAGAGACGAGAAGCCTGTGCCGTAGTCGTCGAGCGACAGGTGCACGCCGCCGATGCGGAGCCGACACATGACGTCGATGCTGGCGGCAATGTCCCCTAGCGCGCCCGATTCCGTCAGTTCGAGGGTCAGGTTGGCTGGCGGCAGGCCGACCCAGCTGAGCATCGCGAAGACGCTGTCCGCGAACTCTATCTTGGAAAATACCGTCGCCGGAACGTTGACGGCGACGCGGAAGTTCGGACAACGAGCGACCCATGGTTTCGCTGCCTGCAGCGCCTGACTGAGGATCAGGTCGGTGAGCTGTCTTTCGAGGCCGTGACGTTCCGCCGCAGCGACGAAGACGTCAGGTGGGACGCTGCCGTGGATGGGGGATTGCCAGCGCGCGAGCGCTTCAGCGCCGACCATCAGGCCGGAGGCAAGATCGATCTGCGGCTGGTACGACGCGTAGATGGCGCCATCGGAGATGGCGCGCATGAGCTCGGGCCGAAGGATATCCGGAGCGGCCGCGCGCTCTGCCTTTCGGACTGCGCGTTGTGAGGCGTTGCTCAGGTAGGCCTTGAATTGGGTGGGCTGCATCGGCTTGCGAAGCTCGCCCAGCATGGAGAGCCCGATGGTGCGGCCGTAGCCGACCACGGCGTCACGGATGCGATCTTCACTGCCGGATATGACGACGATTTCGGGATTCTGGCCGGCCGCCTTGATGGCGCGCAGAACCTCGATCCCATCCTCGCCATCAAGAGCGAGGTCGACCACCATGACGTCGTAGGTGCACACAGCCATCTGGTGCTGCGCTTCTGCGATCGATGCTGCGGGGTCGACCGTATAGCCGACGGTCTGGGCGAGTCCGCGCACGTGCATGCGCTGGATCTCGTCATCGTCGATCACGAGCAGGCGTTTGGTCGGCGCGCGTCTGAGTCCCATCGATTGTGCGAGCTTGCCAGCGATCATCGTCACGCTCCTATGCCGCGATACTGCGGCGCGTTTCCTCAAACGTGCGCCGCAGCTCATCCAAGGTGGGAGCGATGTCATTCCCGTCGATCTTGCGTGCGTTGATCTCGATTTCGGCGGCTTTGGCCGAAAGGGCGCGGAATCCAAAGATGCCGGCGCTCGATTTAAGGGAATGCGCCTCCCGCTCCAGTGCGGATGCGTTCTTCGCGATCACCGCCAGTGCGGCGATCTTGTTTTGGGTGGTCCGCATGAAGGTCTCGATCATCTCGCGACCCGCTTCTTCACCCATCTCTTCCATGAATGCGTTCAGGATGGTGCGGTCGCATTGCGGCTCGTTCTCGTCACCGCGGGCTGTCACGTCCTCAGGCTGCTCGGGCGAAGACTCTGTCTCGACGCCCGCCATCACGCGTTCGATGGCGGACCGCAGCTGGGCGCGCGTGAATGGCTTGCCCGCCGCGCCGTTCATGCCGGCACCGCGTATGCGATCCATCTGTCCCTTGAGAGTGCTCGCAGTCAGAGCGAGGATCGGCGTGTTTGCGCTGCCGGTCGGCAGCGCGCGGATCTTCGTTGCGGCCTGGAAGCCGTTAAGATGCGGCATCATCAGGTCCATCAGGATCAGGTCGTAGCGCTTGCGCGCTGCGGCCTGGACGGCCTGTAGGCCGTCGACCACGACGTCGACTTCGTGGCCCATTCGCTTGAGTATTTCACGGGCGACAGTCTGGTTCGTTTCATTGTCTTCGGCGACCAGGATCGAATAGCGGGCGTTGACGTTGCGAGCGTACTGGCGCGCTGCAGGTTTGCCGCTGTTGTCGCGCGGGAAACTGACCGCGAACGAGAAGGTCGAGCCGCGATTGATCTGGCTCTCGATGGAGAGCTTTCCGCCCATCTGTTCGACCAATCCCTTGGAGATCGACAGACCCAGGCCGCTGCCCTCGTGGCGACGGGACAGGGAGCCGTCGACTTGTGTGAATGGCGTGCAGAGTTTTGCGATGTCGTCGGCGGCGATACCGACGCCGGTATCTTCGACCCGAAATTCGATCCCGGCCTTTTCTTCGTCGGTTTGCCCCGCCGGGGACAGCTGTACGACGACTTGGCCTGCATCCGTGAACTTGATCGCGTTTCCGATCAGATTGAACATGATCTGTTTAACGCGAAGCTCGTCTCCGATCAGTGCGCGCGGAACACGCGGGTCTATTTCGGCGGTGAGGGCGATACCCTTCGAGCGGGCGCGCGGCCCCTGATTTGAGATCACTTCGTTGAGTGCGCGTTCGATGTCGAATGGCGCCCGATCGAGCGCCAAGCCGCCTTCGATGCGCATCTTCGACATGTCGAGGGTGTCGTTTATCAGGCCCTGCAGGTGGTCGGCGGAGGCGCAGATCGAACGGAAGTATTCGTGGTGGGTATCGTCCAGTTCCAAGTCCTTGAGGAGTTCGATCATGCCGATGATGCCGTTCAGGGGCGTCCGCATCTCGTGGCTGATGTTTGCGAAGAATATCTCGCGGCGATCGCGTTCCTCTTCCAAGCGCCGGAGAGTTTCCTCAAGGTTTCGCTTGGCTTCGGCGCGCTCGGTCACTTCCAAATACGACCTGACAAATCCGCGTGGCTGGCCATCGGGCCCGATGAACGGCACGCTGTGGATTTCGAGGGTCTTTCCGTCGCGCGTCGCGCGTTCGTAGATGCCGAACTTCTCGACCTTGGCGCCAGCGGCGACGAAGTCCTTCACGGCTTTCGAGGCGTTGTCGTACTCGCCGCTCTGCTTTTGATATTCAAGGACTTCCGGATAAGACGGGCGCGATGTCACGAACTCCTCGGGCAAGTGGAGCAGCTCCGTGGCGCGCTTGTTGATGACGGCGATGTCGTTGTGCTCGTCGACGAGCACGATGCCCTGGCTCATGTGGGCGAGGGCTTTCTCCATCTCCGAAGCGCGCTGCACTGCGTCGATACCGGATGAGTCGGCAACGCGGATACGGCCGCTTGCGCTGAGCAGAATTGTCGCCGCCGTCAGCAGGGCGGCCGCCGTGCCGCTCCGATCCGCGATGAGGCAAGCGAACGCACCAAGCCCTGCCACGACGCCAGGCCAGAAAGCTGCCGGGTGGCGCTTGAAGACATGCTCCACGAAGGTATCAACAGCGGCACGCAAGGGGGCCTCTCCTGCGTGCGGTTTTACAGGCCACCGATAAAGATATTCTTTTTGAGCTTGCAAGGAGGTCGGCGGGGGACGTTTGTAGATTGTTAACCTTTGCCGAGGCGCGACCCTCGCTTGACGCCGGGCCATTTGCGGACTTCGCTCGGTTTTGGTCCGGAGGTTCTGAAATCTATGGAAATCTATGCGTAAGATTGATGTTCTGACGGCTGCTTTTCTGTTGTTTCTGCCGGGCCCCGCCTCCGGACAGGGGCGCCTGAATCCTTGCCGCCAGGTCTAAAAATCCCATCGAAGGAGACGGTCAATGCGATCGCGGATGCCCTGATCACCAAGCTTTGGGTCAATCCTGACATTCTCTCGATATCGTGTTGGCCTACGAGCAGCGGGTCCCGGCCGGCTGCGCCATGGTCCAGCCGCCGAAGTACGGCTGCAGGGCGGACGAGGCAGCCTCCAAGAATAACGCGGTCAAGGTGGTTCACAATGATCTCCCGACCACTTGAAGCGGAATCGTGAGACTGCCCAGCGCGTGAAAATCCAGGCGTTGCCGACGATCTTCCTCGCGGCCGGCGGGCGGGTCATTCGCGCCTCACCAGCGCCATGGACACCAAACGCTGCTGGCCGAAGACGCCGTCCGGCCAGGCGCTCAGAGTCTTGCGTCGACCACGCCGTAGGCCAAGTCCGGCCGTCCGGAGCGCAGGAGTTCGGCTCCGACTTCGCCAAACTGTTGACTCATCGTGTCGACCCGATCCGCGTCGTAGTAGAGCCGGCATGAGCCGAAACGCCTAAGGGCGGGTACGACAGGGGACGGATTCTCGATCTGTCGAACGCCGTTGATCCGGAAGATCTTCTCGTCGGACAGGATATTCCAAGCCGCGTCGCCGCCCAGGTGGGTTTGCGCTTCCGAGGCGAGATCCCAGACGCCATCAGCGGCATTGCCTGCGGTAATGCCCAGGATGACCGCTCTGACCTGCGCGCCGGTTTCTTTCGCGAAACGGCGGATCGCGGTGAAGGTCGCGAGCTGGAGGTCGATGCCGGACTTGCCGCCGTTGGTGGTGACCGGCACCTCCGAACGAGGCGGCGCCGGAGCGAACGGCATGTTCGCGACGAACAGCACTTTGGTGCCGGCGCCCGGATCGAACAGCTTGGGGATGCCATCGCGGATGTCGTTGCTGCAGAAGACGAGATCGCGGCCGTCTTGAACGTTGAGGGCCCGGTTCATGACCGCGTAGACGATCGCTCTGGGATTGATGTCGAAGCCGGCCTTGCTGGCGTCGCCCTTCATGGCGATGATGTTGTGACCGCACCCGGTCGCGAGATCGACCACCACGTCGGCCCATTCATCCAGTTTTCTCGCCCGGACCTGGGTGAGCAACGTCGCGCTCTCGTCACAGAAGGGGAAGACGCGATTTTCGGGGCGCGTCCATACGCCGTCCGTTATGAAGATGCGGGTTTCCATCATGTTGATCTTGACGGCGAGGGAGCCGTCGCGGCCGAGCCCTGCTGCTTCGAGCGCGGCGTATTCGCCCTTATCGGCCGGCCGGAACGGGACGCGTTCGGCGAGCGTTCCTCGCCATGCCGAGTAGTCCTCCGAGGTATAGATGCGGCGCAGGAGATCGGCCAATTCCGGTGCCGAACGTCCGATTTTGCAGGCGGCTACGAAGAGATCGTCCGTGGTCATCATGACGCATACTCCTTCCGACGCGGCAATTCTCAGGACGCCACAAGCTCCTTGGGCTTCGGAAACCAATTTTCGCGTACGATCCGCACGGGGCGCGAACGTTCGCTGACGGCGGCGCTCCGATCAAAGATCGAGGCCAGGACGGCCATCCGCATCCACATGCCATCGCGCGCTTCGTCGAAGTAGTGGGCCGCGGTAGTTCCGTCGATCGAGCGGTCGATCTCGTCGGTGATCGGTCCGACATGCATGACTGCAACGTCATGCCCGGCCCTGGCGAGTCCTTGGGCGGTGATCTTGTGTGAGGACGGCGTTGAGATGGCTTTGGCTTTTTCCGACTTGGCCTTGTCGAAGTCGCTCTGGTCGATGCCGAGCGTGGTGACGGCATCGCAGACCGAAAGCAGTTCGTTGATGTCTGTGGCCGTTTTCGGATGCATTCCATTTCCGGCAAGCGACGCCCGTACGTCCGGCGGAATACCGGTCTTGCCCGGTGGCGGCAGGATGTAGAGCTCGGTGTCGAATTTCGAAAGGCCGATCGCGAGCGAGCGCAGTGCCCGCCATTCGAGATCGCCGACGATGCCGATTTTCAAGCCGTCGATGCGGCCGAAGGATTTACGGAGGTGATAAAGGTCGCCAAGCGCTTGGCTCGGATGCTCGCCGAAACCATCACCGCCGCTGAGCACCGGAACAGGCGATGCTGCCGCCGCGCGCGCCAGGGCACCCTTCTCATAGTGCCGCATGATAATGCAATCGACGATGGCGCCGCCGAAGCGGACGACGTCCTCGAGGGATTCTTGATAGAAGCCGTTGGAGCGGCTGCTGCTGGGTTCCGGAAATCCGGTGATGCGGCCGCCGAGACGAAGCATCGCGACCTCGAACCCAATGCGTGTTCGGAACGATTGTTGATACCAGAGAATGGCGGCGACCCGTCCGTCGGCCAGCGATGAATAGGCTGAAGTCGGGGAGCGTTCGAAGGCTTCAGCCAGACCGAAGCAGGCTTCGATGGCTTCTCGGGTGAAATCTTCAAGCGAGATTGCGTGCTTCGGGATCGTGTCGGTCGCTTTGGTGAGCGCTCTACGTATCACCATATTCCACTCTACTGTCCGACTGGAGGAAGCGGGCGTCGCGCCACGCGCGAGCGTTCCCGGCAGCACGGTAAAAATTAATTTTAGTCGGAAGGATTCGTAGAAGAAAGGAAAGAATTAACGAATGGTTAATTACGTCGCTGGAACTTCGACTTCAACGAGCCAAAGTTGTACAACTTCTGGTACTTATCGATTGTTTTTAAACTAAAGCGCGACGTCGGCGCAGCCGGCGAAAGTCTTGGACGAGGCCCGTGACGAACATCAGACCGCCGACCGTAAGGCTGACGATTCTGAATGCATCGCGAACACCCGCATAGCCCAGCATCGCGAACGCGGTGAACACGACGGTAACGCAAAGAGAGACGAGCACGTTGGCGTCTCGATTGCCCAACCCCTTCGACGCAAGTAGCACGGCGACATATTGGCCGCCTTGCGACACCAGCGTGGTGAACGCGGCGGCGCCCAATATGCCTCCTATCGGCGCGATGCTCTCATGGCTGATAACCGTGCCTTCGATCAGCAAAGTGAACAGGAACAGGTTGAAGAGCAACTGAGCGATATAGCGCCCAAACCTACCGGCAGTGACCAGCGAGCTTGAGGCGACCAGCACGTTGTCGATCTGGTTGGTTCCGCGTGCGTAAAACGGAAGGAACGTGCCCATGATCAGGGCGGCCACGACGAGCCAAGGATTCGTCCACTGCGATGCGGCCCAGCCGTAGGAGACATACATGAGGACGCCGGCTATAGCGGCGAGCTTCCCCGAGTGACCGCGCGTGCGGAGATGCTGGGGAGCTTCCGTTTCGGCTGTTGAGCCCTTCGCCTGCATGTTTGGTTCCATTATGAGATCACAACTACCGGGTGCACGTTAATGAACGGTACGGAATTGCGCATAATCGGAGGCGGTTTCCGTCAAATCTTTTGGGTCAATCGTGGCGATCCGCCCGTCAATGCTTCGCTGGCGGGGATCGGCACGAAGCATGCTTACTATTCCCATCTTACGGCAGTCCCCTGAAGAACTAAAAACCAAGCTAAGGAGCGCCTAGAGCGGTTCACAATTTGACGGAAGCGTATCCGGCGTTTGCGAAGTAGTTGCTGCATTCGCGGGGGCCTATGGTTGTGACGAGGCTGCCGATTTGGCGCCAGACATCGTCGATGGTGCGCCTTTGAGCCATGCGCATCCAATGTTTGATCTTGGCGAAGGCCTGCTCGATCGGATTGAGGTCCGGCGAGTAGGGCGGCAGGTACCAGAGCCTGGCTCCGGCTGCTCTTATGATCTGTCGCAGCACGGCAGCCTTGTGGCTTCCGAGGTTGTCCATGACGACAATATCGCCGGCCTTCAGTGCGGGAACGAGTTGCTGCTGGACATAGGCTCGGAAGCACTCGCCGTTGATCGGGCCATCGAACACGCAAGGGGCTGTGAGGCCGTCGTGGCGGAGCGCGCCGAGGAAGGTCAGCGTCCGCCAATGACCATGCGGCGCGTAAGCTCGCAGGCGATCGCCCTTGCGTCCCCATCCGCGCAGTGGGGCCATGCTGGTCTTGATCCAGGTTTCGTCGATGAAGACCAAACGCCGTGGATCGAGACCGGCCTGCCAGGATCGCCAGCGCTTTCGTCTGCGGGCGATGTCGGCCCGGGCCTGTTCAAGCGCGAACAGTGTTTTTTTTGAACCGCAGGTCTTCGCGCCGCAGGAACAGCCACACGGCATTGTGCGAGACCTTTACCCCACGCGCGGCAAGTTCGTCCTTCAGCCCATGCAGGGTCAGATGCGGGGTCTGTCTGATGCGCTCCAGGATGAAGGCCCGATGCGGATCGAGCACCGGCTTGCGATATCCACCCATCTTGCTCGGCGACACTGAGCCAGTCGTCCGATAGCGCTGAGACCACTTCACCACCGACGACACCGCCACGCCGAACCGCGAAGCCACCGTCCGGCAGCTCTCACCGTTCCGCACCGCCGCAACGACACGCTCACGCAGATCATTGGACAGAGGTCGGGTCATGAGCTGCTGGCCTCCAACCCAGCCAGCAGCTTGAATCACAATTCGAAGCCCAGCGGAATCCCCAGCGATTCAGAAAAGAAGTGAACCGCTCTAACGAGGAAATGCGTTCGGCCCTCGGGCGCCATTGGCCTGAGATTTTTGTACCGGACGCATTGAGAGTTTAATTTAGGATGATCGCTGGGTCGAGCTTTGGTGCAATCGTCAGCGGCACCGGTGGTCGATAGCCAAGCGCAGAGTGTGGACGCTTGGTGTTGTAGAGCGCCAGATGGTTTGGGCCTCCTTCAAGCTGTAGAATATCTCGTCGTTGAGGCACTCGTCCCTGAGTTTTCCGTACAGCTCATTTATCTCGGGGCGGCGGGATAAGGAGCTTCACCGGCCTAGTAAAGGCCGGCACGCTCGCTGATGACGAGATCGACGCGTTGCTCTGACGCCCGCGTGCAACTGTGGCATCGCGGCGGGCCTGTTCACCTGTGACGGTGCTAGGCTGAGTGAGGGGCGACATGATGAAACACACGAAATTCAGCAATCCGGTCGATCAGCACGTCGGCGCCAAGCTGCGCATGCGGTGAATGATGCTGGGCATATCGCGGACGGAGATCGCCGACGGCCTCGTCAACAGGTGCAGAAGTACGAGAAGGGCGTCAACCGGATCAGCGCGAGTAAGCTTCTGCAGATCGCCAACATCCTGGCGGTGCCGACTGCGTTCTTCTTCGAGAACGCGCCAGCGGCCGCGCGCAAGACTCGCGAAGCCGACCTGCCACCAGTCGTCGCGCAGTTCCTATCGACTAAAGACGGCTTGGCGCTGGCAAAGGCGTTCATGGCGATCAAGGACAAGGGCGTCTGGCTGATTGTCCAATGATGCTCTCACGAGTTGACTGCAGAAGATTATTGGACCGGCGCTTGAACTTGGCCTCTCCAGAAGGAGCGGTGCTTACCCAGTCAGGGCGAGGACAAAAAGCGAAGTTGAATCGACAAGAAAAACGTGTGCATCGATGTCCACCATAACTGGTCAGGAGATGAACGTGTCCAGGTCGAAAGATGAATCTAGGAACGCCGGTCGGCGCACGGTTCTCAAGGTGGGCCTTGCGGGCCTCGCCACTCCCTTCCTTGTGCGCTTCAGCTCGGCAGCCGCGGCTTATCCTGATAGGCCGATCAAGCTCCTCGTGCCGTTTGGCGTGGGTGGCCCTGTCGATATTGTGGCGCGGGTAATGGCGCCGCTGCTTGGCGAGATACTGGGCGGCTCGGTGTTCGTGGAGAACAAGCCAGGCGCGAGCGGCAACCTCGGGACCGGCGCTGCTGCACGGGCTGAGCCGGACGGGTACACGGTTCTGGTCGCGGCCAGCAACTTCGTCATCAACAAGATTCTGTTCGCCAAAATTCCGTATGACCCAATCGCCGATTTCATTCCGTTGGTGGAATTGGCGGAAACGCCGTCCGCGTTTGGAGTTCGTCCGGAGCTTGGAGCGAAAAATCTCAAGGAATTCGTCGAGATCGCCAAATCCAAATCGTTCAGCTATTCGCATCCGGGCTTTGGCACGGTCTCGCACATGGCCGGTGAGGTTTTGAAGAGCCGCGCAGGCATCAACATGGTCGCGGCGACCCATAACGGCGGTGGACCAGCCGTTCAGACGCTGATGACGGGAGCGGTCGAGTTCTGCTCCGCAGCGCTGCCCGCGCTTCATCCCCATGTCAAATCTGGCCTGGTGGTCGGACTAGGTGTGACGAGCGCCAAGCGGTGGCCGGATCTTGCCGAGATGCCGACCGTCGAGGAGGCGGGATTTCCCGATTTCGACCTAGCGAACTTCACGGCGTTGCTGGTTCCGGCCCAGACACCCCTTGAGATTGTTGATCGGGTGTCCAAAGCTTCGCTCGAGATTTTGCAGCGGCCGGATGTTCAGTCCAAACTCTTGACGCTCGGCTTTGCCGTCACGGCCCGGCCGCCCTCTGTTCTGAAGGCGAGACTGGAGCGCGAGCTACCGTTCTGGAAGAACGTCGTGGCGACGGCCGGAATAAAGCCAACGTGAACAGCCGGCTTTCCGTCGAACCTGGAGTCCAGGGTCGCTCAAGAAAAGGCTCGCGCAGATCGCGCGAGCCCAGGGCTGGCGGTCGCCGAGCGAATTTCGCCCTAGGCCTGCACCTTCGGCAGCCCGACGCCCACCATGGCGTCCCGGTTCACGATCGAGGCGAGCTGCTCTCGCGACCAACCCTGAGTGCCCTCCGGCCGGCGCGGAAGCACGAGATAACGCAGGTCGGCAAGGCTGTCATGCACTCGCACGGTGACGCCATCGGGAATCTCGGTGCCAAACTCGGCGAGTACCTTGCGCGGCTCCCGCACGATGCGCGCGCGATAACGCTTCGAGCGGTACCAGTCGGGGGGCAGGCCGAGCAGCCCGCGAGGGTAGCAGGAGCAAAGCGTGCAAACGATCACGTTATGAACGTGCTCCGTGTTCTCGACCACGGTTAGCTTGACCACACCCATATCGACGCCGAAGTCGGCAACGGCTGCACTGCCGTCTTTGAGCAAGCGCTGTTTAAACTCCGGCTCGAGCCAGGCGCGGGCAACCACGTCGGCGCCACGCGAGGGTTGCCAGGAATCGATGACCTCGAGTCCACGTCTGATCTGCTCCGATGTAAGCACTCCCTTCTCGATGAGAAGCTCTTGCATCGCGAGAGTCATCAGCTCGTAGCGACTCGCGGGCGAAACGTCGTCAGGTTGGAGCGGGTGGGCTCCAGGCTTGTCGTGATCGTGATCGTGAGGATGCGTGTGGCCGCCACTCATTATCTGTTCTCCTGGAAATCCTTTACAGGTATGCGGCCGTGGTCGGCGTCAGCCAGTGCTCGTAGATGTCGACGTCGATCGTATCTGTCGGGTTGCCGCTGTAGTCCGGCCAGACCTCAGTCTGCATGAACCGCACCCGATAGAGCCGCTTCAGGGGCTCCCCGGTCCAGCCGTAAGCGAGCTCTTCCGGATTGCGATGCCGTCCGCAGTCGCGCTCGATAACGCCGGTTTTGCCGCGGATGTAGAAGGGCGTACGGCGGTGGCCTGGGGGATTCGACCTTATGACCCTCACCTGATTGCCGACGGCGAACCGAGGATCTTGCTCGGAACTCACCGGCCTTCCTCCGCAATTCGGGTTGCGATCGTCTTCATGCGGGCTTCGAGCTCGGTAGCGTCGATCAGGCCCCTTTCGATGAGGAGACGGCAGAGCGACTCGGTTCCGCGCTCGAAGTACCCGAGCTCGTTATAGAGTTCGACGCCGAGCTCCTCGCGCTTGCGCCGGACTTCATCGGTTCGGACGAGCTTGGCGCCTCCGGCCCCAAGAACATTGCCTAGTGCGATAGACAACTTCTCCCACGGACGGGTCTCGGAAAGGTTCGGCTCGATCGCGCCCGCCTCGAGGCCCCCGATGTCATGATACCCGCGTCCAGGTTCCCGGGCAGAGCTGAACTGCTCGTTGTGGGGATCGCCTTCACGATGCGCAGCCATATCTCGACCTTTACGACACGTTTTGACTATCCAAAGTAAAGCGCAGTTTACTCGACTGACCCGATGTCGCAATGGAGTACTGCCGAACACGGGTCGGGCCGCAGGGCGCGAGCTTCGTGCTCCGCAAGATCCCACGCTGGCGCGCGATCGTACGAAATGCCAGCATCGAGATTCAGGCAACCCAGCGCAGTAATCGGGGCGGGCAGGGTGCATGCTTTCCGGTTGGTTCAGCGCGCAGCTAACATTCAGACGGTCCAGGGATCGCGCGGAGCATCCCGGACCATTCGGGAGCGAAACGCATGGCGACTTCACGACGGAGACTGCTGGCAGCAGGCGCAGCGCTCGCCACCGCGGCGGGAGCGAGCGCGGTGCGCGCACAGGCCGCACCACGGACCTTCGTGCTGGTGCACGGTTCCTGGCACGGTGGCTGGTGCTGGCGGAGGGTCGCCGACCGGCTCGAGAAGCGCGGCCACAAGGTGTTCACGCCAACACTCACCGGCCTCGGCGAGCGCGTCCACCTGTTGAACGCCGGTGTCGATCTCAACACCCACATCACCGACGTGGTGAACCTGATCAAGTTCGAGAGCCTCGAAAACATCGTCCTGGTCGGCCACTCCTATGCCGGCGCGGTGATCACGGGCGTCGCCGAACAGGTGCTGCCTTCGATCGGTTCGATCGTGTTCGTCGATGCCTTCTTGCCGGTCAACGGCGACACCATGCTGTCGATGACCACGGAAGCCTTGCGGGCGGCGACGCTCGCCGCGCAAGCCAAGGGCGAGATTTCTCGCCCGATGCCGCCCGCCGCGGCGTTCCAGGTCAACGAAAAGGATCGGGCGTGGGTCGATTCCAAGCTTACGCCGCAGCCGCTCGGGCCGTCGCTCACCACCATCAAATTTACCGGCGCGCGCGACAAGGTGGCGAAGAAAACCTACATCCGCGCCGTCAATTATCCGCAACCGGCGTTCGACAAATGGCTGGCGCAATGCAAGGCAGACGCAACATGGCGCACCCACGGCGTCGAAGGCAGCGGGCATGACATCATGGTGGACAAGCCTGACGAACTGACCGAGTTGCTATTAGGGGCGGCCTGACATTTCGTTCGCGCGCCAAAGTGGCCGCGAACTAGTGACGCCGTCCGGGGCGGACGTCGGTGTTCTGAACCGAAACGGTCCGCCACCGGCCATCGATCTTCTGAACGATCCGCATTCCGACGCTGTTGCGCTCGGCTTCGTCGATGTCGCCGCGAATCTGAAAGCGCGTGTGCACGATCGCGACGTCCGGGGCCAGGAAGCGGATGCGAAGCTCGGACGCTTCGCGTGTGCTCATGCGGAACGGACCGGTCGGGCCGTGGAGGCGGATCATCAGGTTGCGAAAGCCTTCGCGGGACTTTTCCCACGCGCCGTTGACGGTGATGAACTCGGCATCGTCGGTCAGCGATTTCACCATGGCGTCGGGGTCATGCCGCCCCCACGCTTCGTTGAAATCGTCCTCGATCGCGCGAATGGCGTCTTCGTCGGCTTTGTCAGGCATTTTCACTCCCAGCAAATCTGCAAGGCTGAGCTGCCTCGCCTGAATGAAATGAGCGTACCAAACGGCGGAACATAGCATGCGGTCATGGTTTGCGACCGGCAACCTCGCAAGGCCTCCATGCGCCGATTGAAGAGGCAGCCATCGGGTCACTAGACTGCGAAGGTCAACACGGGAGGCCGATCGGGCGATCGGGACCAACTCATGAATCGATCATTGACGATATCTGCTTGTGCCGCCGCACTGAGCGTCGGGTTTGCCGCGTCTGCGATGAGCCAGACGCTGGAGGTCAAGCGCTACAATCCATCGGAATGGACCAAGGGCGTCTTCACCGAGATCATTACGGTCAACGGACCTGGAAAGACGATCTATCTGGCAGGCGTTGGTGCTGAGGACGAAACCGCACCTGCCGGCGCCTTCGCTCCCATTCGCCATCTCGGCGATCCTTACGAGCAATGCCGCTACTCCTACGACAAGATCAAGCGGGCGCTTGCCGCGCACGGCGGCACGCTGGCCGATGTGGTCAAGCAAGTCGTCTATGTGACCGACATCCGCTACCAGGCGCCCGTCGCCAAATGCCGGCGTGAGGCTTATGGCGGCGGCCCGATTCCCATCAACACGTTTCTCGTGGTCAGCGGCCTTGCGATTCAGGGCATGCTGCTGGAGATCGACGTGACCGCTGTCGTGCCAAAATAACAAAATAAAAGGTCTGCGCGGTATGACTCAAGCGACGTCGACTCCCATCAAAGCGCAAAACCAGCCGTGGTTCCTGCAACTCTGGTTTTACGTGCTGGTCGCGATGGCAGTCGGCGTCGCGCTGGGCCAGTTTTATCCCAGTCTCGGTGCGAAGATGCAGCCGCTCGGAGATGCCTTCATCAAGGCCATCCGTGTCGTGATCGCGCCGATCATCTTCTGTTCGGTCGTTCACGGCATCGCCAGCATGGCGAATATGGCCAAGGTGGGCCGCGTTGCCTTGAAGGCGCTCATCTACTTTGAAGTGCTGACGACAGTCGCGCTGATCATCGGCCTTGTGGCGGTCAACGTCTTCCGCCCCGGCGTCGGGATGAATGTGGACCTGTCGCATATCGATACGTCGAGCCTCACGCCTTATTTGACGCAAACGCACAAGCAGACGACCGAAGAGTTCCTGCTCAACATCATCCCCAACACCTTTGTCGGTGCGTTCGCCGAAGGCAACGTGCTTCAGGTGCTCTATGTCGCGGTGCTGTGCGGATTTGCTTTGAGCTGGCTCGGCGAGAAAGCAAAGCCGCTGACGACGCTGATCGACGTGGCGACGGAGATGTTGTTTCGCATCGTCGCCATCGTGATGTGGGCGGCACCGATTGGTGCGTTTGGCGCCATCGCCTTCACGGTGGGAAAGTTCGGTTCGGGGTCGCTGCTTTCATTGGGGCAGTTGCTGATCAGCTTTTATCTGACGTGCCTCATCTTCGTGTTCGGAGTGCTTTGGCCGATTGCTCACTGGTGCGGCTTCAGCCTGCCCAAGCTCATTCGTTACATCTGGGAAGAGCTGCTCATCGTGTTCGCCACGACGTCGTCGGAAACCGTCCTGCCGCGCATGATCGCGAAAATGCAGGCGGCCGGCTGCGAGCAAAGCGTGGTGGGCCTAGTCATCCCCACCGGGTATTCCTTCAATCTCGACGGCACATGCCTGTATCTTGCGACGGCCGCCGTGTTCCTGGCTCAGGCCACGAACACGCCGCTGACGATCGAACATCAAATCGGCTTGCTCCTGGTGCTGCTGCTGGCGTCGAAGGGCGCGGCGGGGGTGGCGGGCGCAGCCTTCGTCGTGCTCGCTGCCACCCTTGCGTCCGTCGGGACCATCCCGGTCGAGAGCGTCGCGCTGATCCTGGGCATCCATCGCCTCATGTCGGAAGGGTTGACGCCGACCAACCTCGTCGGAAATGCCGTGGCGACGATCGTTGTCGCCAAATGGGAGGGGGCGCTGGACGAGGACAAGCTTCACCGTGTCCTCGACCGCAAGGCTTGAGATGGCGCCGGCGCGTCGGCTTTTGGATCAGGCTTGCCCGCGATCCGGTCGCCCGGTTTGATGCCGTACTTGTCCGCGGCGCCGCCCTTCAGCTCCAGCACGTAACGCACCGGCCCCTCGGACGGTATGACGCGAAGCGATCGGGGTTCGGTGTTGCGCTCGATCCGGTGCACGTGGCCGTCGGCTGTGATGAAGACCATGTCGAGCGGGATGAGCGTGTTCTTCATCCACATCCGCACCTCCTGATCGGGCCCGAAGTCGAACAGCATGCCGTGCTGGTCGGGAAGGTGCGTTCGGAACATGAGACCGCGGTCGCGCTGTTCGCGGGTCGTTGCGGTTTCGACCTTGAAGGTTTCAGTGCCGGCTTGGGTGAGCACGGTGAGGGTTTGCAGCGGGCCGGGCTGCGGCTTCGAGGCGGCCTGGGCGAAGGTTGGCAGGAGCACCAAGGCGGCCAGCAGCCATGCCAGTGATGCGTGCCTTAAAATTGTTCTCGCGCCGGTCATGACATTCTAACCCGTAAAGCCGTCGATGGTTCATGCGGCAAAAAAGTCGAAGCTACGGCTCAAGGAGCAGCCTTGAGACCGTAGCTTCATTCGACCTCGTCAAAACTCGGTCTCTTCGTTGTCGCGCTGCAACTCGGCGCGGACGTTGATGTCCGGATCGGCACCGACGTTCTGGCCGTCGAAATAGACGCTGTCCGACGCATTCATCGACGTCTTGTGCAAGGTCTTGGCCTTGGCCGCGTGACGGACACGGCTCATGTGACGCGGCGCCTCGGCCCGCGCATTGAAGCCTTCGTTCTGATAGATGCTGGAGCCATTCTGGCTTTCGCCGTACGGCGCGGGGGCGATGTTGCCGGAGCCGACATCCGGATCCCACGACTGCGCGAGCGCAGGGGTGGCGAGCACGGTGACGAGGGCGACGGTCGCAAAGAGCTTCTTCATAGTCATCTCCTGTTCAATCTGAGCATCAGCATTCGGGGGTGAAAGGCCGTGCCGACGTGATGGAGATGCGCCTTCGGGTTGTGAGCCGCCATTAAATTGGGGTTTAGCCGATTAAATTGCGATTTAGTCATACGCAGCAGGCGCGCCGCGCCGGTCATGCGCTCAGGCGGCGATCCGTTGTCCGACGATTTCAGCGACGCAGCCCGGGCCAGCCGAGATGTTGAAACGGAAGCCGTGCAGCTTGACGATCGCGGCAACCAGACTGAGCCCCAGCCCCAGCCCCGGGTCGCGGCGGCTCTTGTCGGAGCGGTAGAAGCGCTTGGCGACCTGATCCACTTCGTTCGCCGCAATGCCAGGGCCGCTGTCGCTGACGCGCATGACGGCATCGTCGCCGCGGCGCAGGAGGTCGATCGCGACCTTGCCGCCTGCTGGTGTGAACTTCACGGCGTTGTCGACCATGTTGGCAACCGCCTCGAACAGGAGATCGCGATCGCCGTGCACGGTCGCGTCGTCCGCAGCATGGACCGCGAAGGCCACCTTCTTGTCCTCGGCGATGGGCTCGTAGAGGTCGCCGACCTCGCGGAGAAGTTCGGCGAGCGGCACATCTCGAAAGCCGTCCATGCGGCGGCTGTGTTCGATCTCGGCGATCCGCAACAGCGCCGTGATGATGGCAAGCGACTGGTCGAGGCCTAAGATGGCCTGATCGACGCTACCCCGCAATTCATCGACGCTATGGGCCTTGTGCCGGGCGCGCTCGAGCGACACGCGTACGCGGGTGAGCGGCGTGCGCAGGTCATGGGCGATGTCGTCGCCGACGCCGGCGAGTCTGCGCACGAGAGACTCGACCTCGTCGAGGATGCCGTTGACGAGGCCCGCGAGCCTGCCGAACGGATCATTGGTTCCGGGCGTCGGCAGGCGCTCGCGCAATTCGCCCGCGACGAAGCGTTGCACTGTCTGGTTCACCTCCTCGACGCGGCGTTGCGCGCGGCCGTTCAGGAACAGGCCAACCGCGAAGGCGAGACAGAGCGTGGGGATCAGCCCCAGCAGCAGCGCGCGCTCCACGCTGCGGACGACCCAGGTGAATTCGTAGTCGCTCCGGCCGACGATGAGCGTCGAACCATCCGGTAGCTTCTGCGCCACCGCGCGTATGCCTTGCCGTTCGCCGCCTGATGCGTCGGTCGCATGCACCATGACAAGCTGCGGCCCCAGGTCCACTGCGAGTTCGGGCGGGACGGACACGATGTTGCCGCCGACACGGCGGCCGTCAGCTGAGAACAACGCGGCAAACTTCGCCTGCCGTGGATTGACGCGCAGATGCTCGTCGATCCGCTGCAGCCGCTCGTCCGGCGTAGCGCCTGCAGCGATGGCCTCGGCTCCGCTATTGATCAGCCGATCAACATCGGACGTCATCATCCGGTAGGCCTGCGCCAGGACAAAGGCGAACATCAACAGAATGCAGAACGTGAACGCCGCCGAGACGACCAGCGTCCAGCGGAAGGTCGTGGTTCGCATGAACTCAGGCGGGCGCACGAAGTATGAAACCCTCGCCACGGATGTTTTGGATCATCGGCGGCTCATCGGGCAGGTCCACCTTGCGGCGCAGGCGGCCCATGTGCACGTCGACCAGATTGCTCTGCGGCACAAACTTGTAGTTCCAGACCTCTTCGAACAGCATCGCCCGGGTCAGGAGTTGGTCCTTGCGCCGCATCATGTATTCGAGGAGACGGAATTCGCGCGGCAGCAGATCCATCGCGCGCTCGCCGCGTCTCGCGGTGCGCGCCAAAAGATCGAGCTCCAGTGGGCCGACGCGCACGACGGTGTCGCGGTTTTCCGCGGGCCGCCGCAGCAACGCCTCGATGCGGGCAATGAGCTCGCCAAGCGCGAACGGCTTGGTGAGATAGTCGTCGCCGCCGGCGCGGAGCCCGCGGATGCGGTCGTCGACCGCGCCGAGCGCGCTCAACACCAGAACCGGCGTGCGCACATGTTCCTTGCGGATCACCTCGATAATGGTCAGGCCGTCGAGGCCCGGCA
Organism: Rhodoplanes sp. Z2-YC6860; assembly: GCF_001579845.1. GTDB lineage: Bacteria > Pseudomonadota > Alphaproteobacteria > Rhizobiales > Xanthobacteraceae > Z2-YC6860. The sequence goes on along the minus strand of NZ_CP007440.1, from coordinate 4,882,751 downwards.
GCAAACGGTCGACGATCATCACGTCGGCGTCGGCAAGCCGCGCCTTGTCCAGGCCTTCGATGCCCGTCGCGGCCCATTCGACGACGAAGCCGCGCTCGACGAGCTCGGCCACGATCTCGTCGGCGGTCTCACGATCGTCCTCGATCAGCAGCGCTTTTGGCATGGCTTGTCTCGCGGCATGGACCAAAGCACCGGCCTGGGCATGCGTCTGGGCCGGTCCGTCGAAGCTTCCTGTTGATGCCAATGTTGTCACGGTCGCAAGCCCCCCCCCGGTCCAGTGGGCATTTCGCCCGTGCCGGCTGTTGGCCTAAAATTAGTTTCAAGCGCCCGGAATGGCCAATAAATTCGATTTTAATGTCGCGCGCCACCGGACAAATCTACGAAAATGCCCCCACAGCCTGCGCGCCAGCTTTTGTGATCCGAACCATGAATCTCACCACGATCCTCGGCAATCCGCGTCTGCGCTTCTGCCTGCGCGTGACGACAAGTGCGATCGTGGCGTTTACCCTGGCGCAGGTGCTGTCCATTCCGCTGCACGGCTTGTGGGCGGTGTTGACCGCAGTGGTGGTGACCCAGATGAGCGTCGGCGGATCGCTGAAGGCCACCACCGACTATATCATCGGCACGCTGGGCGGAGCGGTTTATGGGTCCGCGATCGCCGTTCTGGTGCCGCACCCCGATCCTCTCGCCGTTGCCGGCACGCTGGCGCTGGCCATCGTGCCGCTCGCCTATGCGGCGGCGCTCAATCCAAGCTTTCGCGTCGCGCCGTTTACCGCGGTCATCGTGCTGCTGATCTCGAGCCAGCTCGGCGAAGCCCCGATCGAGTCGGCGCTCTACCGGCTGCTGGAGGTTGTGATCGGCGGCGCCGTGGCGGTCGTGGTTTCGCTTCTGGTGTTTCCAGCGCGCGCCCACGCGCTCGGCCTTGATGCGGCGGGGCGCGTGTTGGAACTGATGGCAAACGCATTGCCGCGGCTGCTTGCAGCCTTCACGGCGAGCACCGATCCGCTCGAAAATAACCGCATTCAAGATGAGATCGGCCAGGCCGTGAGCACTTTCCAGGCGACGGCGGACGAGGCGATGCGCGAGCGCATGGTCAATCTGATAGCCGAGCCCGACCCGGGCCCTCTGGCGCGAACCTTGCTGCGGCTGCGCCACGACCTCGTGATCATCGGTCGCGCCGGCGTGGCTCCGTTGCCGGAGCGGATATCGGGGCGTCTCCCCACGCCGTTGAATAAGCTCGGCGCCGCCGGTCGCGACTATTTCTTGGCGTGCGCCGCCGCGCTGACCTCGCGCAAATCTGCGCCGCCGCTTGAGCCGATCGATGCCGCCATCGCGGCTTATGCATCGGAGATCGCAGCGATCCGCGCCGCGGGGCTGACGCAGGGACTGCCGGTCGGCGACCTCGAGCACATTTTCGGCCTCGGCTTTGCGCTTCAGCAGCTTCAGCACAATTTCGCGGATATGCAACGCGTCGTGCAGGACTGGGCGAGGGGTTCCACCCTGTCGGGAAAGAGCGTCGCGCCCTGACGCGTTGCGCCGCCAATCCTAAATTCGAATTTATCGTCCTGAACGCCAATTTAATGGTGGTTGGCCGCGCCATTTCTAATCTGTCGCATGGGACAGAACAGGAGTTTGGCCATGACGAGACCCTCCGATTTCGAATCCATTTCCGAATCCATGGAGCCTGTCGACGGTTGGCAGGATTGGCCGGCAGACGACAGCGATCTGGCGCCGATGGTACGGCGTGCGGAGACGGCCACGGTGCGCTTGAGCATCGTTGCGAGCGTCAATGCGGGTGATCGGCCGGCCTCAACCGAGGAGGTCGTGATGAACGCGACCATCGATGAGAACGCGTTTCGCGATCCGGCCGCGGCACTGCGGCAGTTCGCACTCACCGCCGCTGCCGCGGCGCTGATCGCCTTGGTGACAGCCGTCAATGCCGGCGCGCAGGAAGCTCCGGGCACTGAGCCTGCGCCGGGGCACGTCATGGAAGCGCCGATCGGCCATCGTCAGCCCCATGAATGGCAATTGCCGCGCAAGGTGCAGCGGGACGAGGGCCGTCGGACCGAACAGCAGATTGAGTTCGACAAGCAACTCCAGATCTGCCGCGACTGCGAGTGACAGGAGGATCCGATGCGGCGCGCATGTTTGATGACAATCATGATCCTGCTCGGCTCTTGCGCAGCGCAGGCCCAGAGCGCGAGCACCACGCCAGGGATCGGCGCAACGTCGCCGCTTGGCATGCTCGGCTCAAGTTCGTCAGTCGGCACCGGCGTGCCGCTCGGCGCAACCGAGATCGATCCAGGCGGATTGAGCCCGCTTGGGGCGTGCGTGCCGAGCGATCCGTCCATGCTGGGCGCGTCTGCAACGGGCTCGACATTCGATGGCGGTGGACTGGCTAGTGCCACGTCGAGCTGCGCGTCGGGTACGCCAAACATCACATCGACGGGTATCGCTTCGCCGCTGTCCGGCGCGCCGCCGAACCTCGCGGGGGGCACGATTCCACTCGGCTCGACCGAGCTCGATGGCGGCGGCTTGAGCCCAATGATCACGGTGCCGGCACCAGTGGTTCCGGCGCCGGACGGCGTGACCGGTTGCACCGGTTCGCTGACGAACGGGTCAGATCCGACGACATCCATGAACCTCGGCACAGTGCCGGGCTGCTGACAGGCACGGAGGCGACCATGCGAAACCCGATCGCAATCGCGTTGACCGCCGCGGTCGTGACTGCGGCTGCAGGCTTTGCCGCGATCCATTTCTTTGACGCGCCCGTGTCCGGCCCGGCCGCGCCGCCGCCGTCGGTTCCGGTCGTTGCCACCACGGTGACGCAGCATGACGTGCCGATTTATCTCCACGGCGTCGGCACCGTCGTCGCCTACAACAACGTGATCGTGCGCAGCCAGATCACCGGCCAGATCGTCAACATCGCATTTACCCAAGGCCAGACCGTGCACAAGGGCGACCTGCTCGCCGAGATCGATCCGCGGCCGTTCAAGGCACAGCTCGATCAGGCCATCGCCAACCGCGATCGCGATCAGACCCAGGTGGTCAACGCGCAGGCCAATCTCAATCGCTACGTGCCGCTCGCCGAGAAGGGCTGGGCCACCCAGCAGCTCGTCGACACCCAGCGCGCGCAGCTCGCCCAGCTCACGGCGATCGTTCAGTCCGACGAGGCGGTTATCGAGCAGGCCCGGACCAATCTCGCCTACACCAGGCTTATCGCGCCGATTGATGGGGTCACCGGCATCCGCCAGATCGATATCGGCAACATCATCCATCCGACCGACATCAACGGCCTGGTGGATGTCACGCAGATCGAGCCGATCTCGCTGATCTTCACGCTGCCGCAGACCGATCTCACCCGGATCCAGCCCGCCATGGCCAAGGGCGCGCTGACCGTCGACGCCTATAGCCAGGACGACAAGGTCGAACTCGACGAGGGCAAGCTCGATCTCGTCGACAACCAGATCATTCAGACCACCGGCACCATCCGGTTGCGGGCGAGCTTTCCGAACACCAAGCGCCAGCTCTGGCCGGGCGAGCTCGTCAATGCCCGGCTTCTGGTCGAGACCCGCCACAACGGATTGAGCGTACCGGCCGAGGCGATCCAGCAGGGGCCGAATGGCGCCTTTGTCTGGGTGGTCGGCACAGACGGCACGGCGCAGATCCGGCCCATCACCATGGCGCAGATCAGCGACGGCCAGGCGCTGATCGATACCGGCCTCCAGCCGAATACGACCGTGGTCACCGCGGGCCAATACCGGCTGCAGACCGGCGCACAGGTCCGCGTCCTGAAGGGTGACGCCACCAAGGACGTCGTGTTGCAGAGCGCGGTCGAGCAGGCCATCCCATGAATATCTCCGCACCCTTCATTCACCGGCCGATCGCAACCGTGCTACTGATGGCAGGCCTGCTGCTGTGCGGGCTTGTGACCTACCGGCTGCTGCCGGTCGCGGCGCTGCCCAACGTCAACTATCCGACCATCCAGGTGACGGCGCAGCTTCCCGGCGCTGATCCCGACACCATGGCGTCGTCGGTCGCGACGCCGCTGGAGCAGCAGTTCTCGCAGATCCCGGGCCTCACCCAGCTCACCTCGTCGAGCGCGCTGGGATTCACCCAGCTCACCGTGCAGTTCGACTTGAGTCGCGACGTCGACAGCGCGGCGACCGACGTGCTGGCCGCGATCAACGCGGCGTCTCCGTTCCTGCCGCAGAACATCCCGTATCCGCCGACCATCAAGAAGGTCAATCCGGCTGAGACGCCGGTTCTCCAGATCGCGCTCACCTCCGACAGCCTGCCGCTGACAACGATCGACGCTTATGCGGAAAGCATCCTCGAGCCGAAGATGTCGCAGGTGCCCGGCGTCGGCCAGGTCAGTGTCGGCGGCCAGCAGAAGCCAGCGATCCGCGTCCAGGTGAATCCAGAGGCGCTCGCCAACCGCGGCATCTCGATGGAGGACGTCCGCAACGTGCTGACGCAGGCCAATGTCGACCTGCCGAAGGGGACCCTGAACAGCCCGCAGCAGACCTACACGCTCAACACCAACGACCAGGTGATCAAGCCCGACGCCTATAACGACCTGATCGTGGCCTATCGCAACGGCTCGCCGGTGCGCATCCGCGACATCGGCAACGCCGTCGAAGGACCTGAGAACGACCTGCTCGCGGGCTGGTACAACGGCCAGCGCGCCATCTCGCTTCAGGTCCAGCGCCAGCCCGGCGCCAACGTCATCGAGACGGTGGACCGCGTCAAGGCGCTGCTGCCGCAGCTCCAGGCCTCCATGCCGCCGTCGATCAAGCTGCATATCGTCTCGGACCGCACCCAGACGATCCGCGCTTCGGTCAGCGACGTGCAGTTCACGCTGATACTCACCATCGCGCTGGTCGTGATGGTGATCTTCCTGTTTCTCCGCAATTTCTGGGCGACCGTCATCCCGGCCGTCACCGTGCCGCTGTCGCTGATCGGAACCTTCGCGGTGCTCTATGCGCTGAACTACAGCCTCGACAATCTCTCGCTGATGGCGCTGTCGATCGCGACCGGCTTCGTGGTCGACGACGCCGTGGTCGTGATCGAGAACATCGTCCGCTACCTCGAAGAGGGCATGAGCCCGATGGAGGCCGCGCTCAAGGGATCGAGCGAGATCGGCTTCACCATCGTGTCGATCACGCTGTCGCTCATTGCCGTGTTCATTCCGCTGTTCCTGATGGGTGGGTATATCGGCAAGCTGTTTCAGGAGTTCGCCATTGCGGTGAGCGTTTCGCTGGTGATCTCGCTCATCGTCTCGCTCACGCTGACACCGATGATGTGCTCGCGCCTGCTCAAGCACAATGGCGGACAGCATGGACGGCTCTATCGGCTGTCGGAGAAGGGCTTCGATGCGCTGCTCGCGGTCTACGACGCCGGCCTCAAGGTCGCGCTGCGGCACAGATTCATCACCCTGATGGTGATGCTCGGCACCATCGGGCTCACCGGATACCTTTATGTGGTCATTCCCAAGGGCTTCTTCCCGCAGCAGGACACCGGCGTCATCGTCGGCATCGCCGAGGCGGCGCAGGATATCTCGTTCCCGGCGATGTCGGATCGCGTAAAAGCCGTGTCCGCGGTGGTCCAGAAGGATCCGGCCGTGTACTCAGTCGTCGCCTATATCGGCGCGGGCGGCGCCACCGCGACACTCAACCAGGGGCGCATGTTCATCACGCTCAAGCCGCAGTCGGAGCGCGACGTCACCGCCGACCAGGTGATCGCCCGCCTGAACACCAAGATCGCCAACATCCAGGGCATCAGGCTCTATATGCAGGCCTCGCAGGACATCACGGTCGGCGCGCGGCTCTCCAAGACGCAGTATCAATACACGCTCACCGATGCCGACCAGAACGAGCTCAATCACTGGACGGCGGTGTTCCTCGACAAGCTCAAGACCATTCCGGGCATCACCGACGTCGCCTCCGACCAGCAGAACGCCGGGCCGCGCCTCAACGTGACGGTCAATCGCGAGGTGGCGTCGAGTTTCGGCATCCTGCCCCAGACCGTGGACAACACGCTCGACGATGCCTTCGGCCAGCGCATCGTCTCGACCATGTTCACGCCGCTCAACCAGTACCACGTCGTGCTCGAGGTCGATCCGCGCTTCCAGACAGGCCCGGACGCGCTCCGCAACATCTACGTGAACTCATCCACCGGCCAGCAGGTGCCGCTGAGCACGCTGGTCAAGAGCAATCTCACGGCGGCGCCGATCGTGATCAATCACCAGGGCATGTTTCCGTCGGCGACGATTTCCTTCAACTTGAAGCCCGGCGTGGCGCTCGGCGACGCGGTCGCGGCGATCCGCGCCTTCGAGCAGCAGAGCGGCAAGCCGGCCTCGCTGGTCACCGCGTTCCAGGGCAACGCCAATGCCTTCCTGTCGGCGTTGTCCGGCGAGGTGCTCCTGGTCGCAGCATCGCTGATGGTGATCTACATCATTCTCGGCGTGCTCTATGAGAGCTTCATCCACCCGATCACCATCCTGTCGACCCTGCCGTCGGCCGGCATCGGCGCGCTGCTGCTTTTGATGGCAGTGCACATGGACCTCAGCGTCATTGCGATCATCGGCATCATTCTCCTGATCGGTATCGTCAAGAAGAACGGCATCATGCTGGTCGACTTCGCGCTGCATCTGGAGCGCAACGAAGGCGCGAGCCCGGAGCAATCGATCTACAAAGCGTGCCTGCTGCGCTTTCGCCCGATCCTGATGACCACCATGGCGGCGTTGCTCGGCGGCGTGCCGCTGATGCTCGGTTCCGGCGCCGGATCGGAAATCCGCCAGCCGCTCGGCTATGCGATCGTCGGCGGGCTGTTGCTGTCGCAGGTGCTGACGCTGTTCACCACGCCGGTCGTCTATCTCTATCTCGAACGCCTGACGCGCTGGTTCGGCGAGCGGCGAGTGACCGAGAGTGTTCCGGTTCCGGCCGAATAGGGCCATTGGGGCTTCGGCAGCTTGCCAGCATAATTTCATAGCAGCCATCGAAGACAGCCGGGCGGTCTGATCCTGCCAATCGGTCACAAACGTCCAGACGTCGCACGTCTTCACCACGAGCAGATATCGGGTGGCTTGAAATACGAGCATATACCCCTATTTGCCGAAGCTCGACCGATTGCGGGCAAACCGAATTCCGAGCGACGGAGAATTACCATGCACGCGCCCGTTCCCAAATCGCAGGCGGCCAAGCGCACCCTGCCGACCAGCGCGATGACGGTGTTCAGCTTTCTTGCTGCGGTGTTGCTTGCGGCATCGAGCGCCGCGCCAACGCCGCTTTATCCGCTCTATCAGCAGTCGCTGCACTTGAGCCCGCTGATGATCACAACGGTGTTTGCGGTCTACGCCTTCAGCTTGCTGGTTGCGCTGCTGACTGTCGGGAGCCTCTCGGACCACATCGGGCGAAAGCCTGTCATTGTCGCTTCGCTCCTGCTGAACGTCGGCGCGATGCTGCTGTTCGTGCGGACCAACGATCTCGCGCATCTGTTGTTTGCCCGCGCGGTCCAGGGGCTTTCGGTCGGCACGGGCATCACGGTGCTTGGTGCTGCGATCCTCGACACCAACAAGCGACACGGCCCGCTGCTCAACAGCGTGTTCATCTTTCTGGGCTTGACCGTCGGAGCGCTCGGCTCGGGCCTGCTGGTCGCGTTCGCGCCCAATCCCATGCATCTCATCTTCGAGGTTCTGCTCGCAGTGACGGCTGTGCTTTTCGTCGCGCTGTGGGCCATGCCGGAGACCACCGCCGGCAAGGCCGGCGCGTGGGCGTCGTTGCGACCCCACGTCGCCGTGCCTGTTCAATCGCGGGCCGCGCTGCTCCGGCTGACGCCGGGCAACGTCGCGGTGTGGGCGTTCGGTGCGTTCTACCTGGCGCTGATGCCCGCCATCGTCGCGACCGCAATGCATGCTTCATCGGCGCTGACCGGCGGCGTAGTGGTCGCCACCTTGATGGCGACCGCGGCGATGACGGTCGCGGGCGCGCGCAGCCTCAAGCCGCGGCTTCTGGTTCAGGTCGGCACCGTGATGCTGTCGCTTGGTGCCGCAATTTCGCTGTTCGGCATCGAGCAGCAGGCGGTCGGTGCGCTGTTCGCCGGCACGATCGTCGCGGGTGTCGGCTTCGGCGCGAGCTTCTCCGGCTCGCTGCAATCGCTGTTGCCGACCGCCCATGCCGATCAGCGGGCAGGGCTGCTGTCCGCCTTCTACGTGCAGTGCTATCTGGCCTTCAGCCTGCCGGCGATCGCGGCCGGTCTCGCGATCCCGCGCATCGGGCTCGCCAACACCGCATACATCTATGGCGGCGGGGTTATCGTGCTGGCGTTGATTTCGATGGTTGCCGCGCTGTTCGGCGGCGACACGACGCATACCAGAACCGATCGTTAAGCCGTACTCTTTCTCTACATTGGCCCGGAAGTTGCTCGTACAGTGCGCGGCGACGAATGCCGACCGGACCACTGCGAGAGAAACGATGACGCGCCATCAGGCTCAACAATCAGGCGGCCCCCAGCGTGAGGGAGGACGGTTCCGTGTGACGCGACGGGGTGTCTGTGTTCTTGGCTTGCTGGCGATGCTCGCTGCAACTCCGGCGCAAGCTGCCGACTGGCCGACACGAACCGTCACTGTGGTCGTGCCCTACGCGCCCGGCGGCTTCACCGACATCCTGGCGAGACTCGCCTCGAAGCATCTGTCGGAAAAATTCAACCAGCCTTTTGTGATCGAGAACCGGCTCGGCGCAGGCGGCTCCATTGGCGCAACCTACGTCGCCAATGCCGCGCCTGACGGCTACACGCTTCTGTTTGGCTCGGCTTCGCAGTTCGGCGTTTCGCCGTACATCCAGAAGGTGGGCTACGAACCGGACTCATTCGCGCCGGCTTCGGTGTTCGGCACGATCCCGTTCCTGCTCGGCATCAAGGCGTCGCTTCCGGCCAAGACCGTGCCGGAATTCGTCGCGTATGCGAAAGCCAATCCGGGAAAACTCAACTATGCAACCGCGGGCAGCGGCGCGACCAGCCATCTTCTGGGCGCGGGGTTCGGCGCACGCGCGGGCATCGACATTGTCCACGTGCCGTTCAAGGGCTCGGCCCAGGCCACTGCCGCGCTGGTGCAGGGCACCGTGGAGATGGCCTGGACCGGCGTGTCCGACATGGCGGCGCAGATGACCAACGAAAATATCCGCGTGCTCGCGATCTCGTCGGCGAAGCGGCTTTCGAGCCTTCCCGACATCCCATCGATTTCAGAATTCTACCCGGGCTTCGCGCTGGATACCTGGAACGGATTTTTCGCGCCGCGCGGCACACCGCGCGAGATCGTCGAGAAAATTTCGCAAGGCACCATCGAAGCGGCGAAGCAGCCCGATATCGGCAAGCGTTTCGTCGATCTCGGCATCGATCCCAAGACCACAACGCCGGAAGAACTCGCCGAGATCATCAAGCGCGATCAATCGGTGTATAGCGGCTTGTTGAAGGCCGCGGGCCTGGTGCCGCCAGTCGCAAATTGAGGACGGACAAATCTTGAAACGCTTCAGCTTGCTTGCGGCGCTGCTCCTCGCAGCGGGTCTCGTCATTCCGGCCTATGCCGACCCGGCCTATCCAACGAGGCCTGTTCAGATCGTCGTTCCCTATCCGCCGGGCGGGTTGACGGATGTGCTGACGCGCGCCGTCGCTGAGCGGCTTTCCAAGACCTGGCCGCAGCCCGTCATCACGATGAATCGGCCGGGTGCCAACGGCGGCATCGCGACCCTTTCGGTCGCCAAAGCACCCGCCGATGGGTACACGCTGCTGTTCGGTACGGACGCGACGCTCGCGACCAATCTCAGCCTTTATCCGAGCGTCGGCTATGACCCGATCAAGGATTTCGCGCCGATCACGACGCTTGGCACCTACCAGTTGATGCTTGTCGTCAACAAAGACGTGCCGGCCAGGAATTTCGCTGAGTTCATCGAATACGCCCGCAACCATCAGCCGCCGCTCAATTTCGGTTCGGTGGGCATCGGCAGCGCGCACCATCTGGCAATGGAGATGCTGAAGTCGCTTGCGAACATCAATCTGGTGCACGTCCCTTATCGCGGCGGCGCCCCGGCGACACTCGCTCAGCTGACCGGCGAGATCCCGGTGATGTTCAATGGTCCGGCATCGATTAAAGAGCATGTCGAAGCGGGCAAGCTGCGCGTGCTCGCGGTGACGGGCAAAACCAGATCGCCGGCGTTTCCCGACGCGCCGACCATCGCGGAGTCCGGCTACCCGACCTTCAATATCGTGAACTGGTACGGCCTGCTGGCTCCGGCCGGAACGTCGCCGGAGATCGTGGAGAAGGTCAGGGCAGATGTCGCCAAGGTGATGGAGCAGCAGGAGTTCAAGGATTGGATGGCGAAGCAGGGCATCGAGCCGCTGGTCGGCGGCCCGGCTGAGTTCAGCGCGCTCGTTGCTTCGGAAATCCCAAGGCTGGGCGCCGTGGTGAAAGCATCCGGCGCAAAGCTGGAGTAGCGGGACCGCGGCGAGAAAGCATGGTCCGTTTGACGGAACGGCCATGCGCATTTGCGCGTCAGGCATTGCCATTTTTTCTGGCGCTGCGATTGCTTTCCTGAAACAGTCTTTGTCTTCCCCTCCGTCCATCCGCTCATGAAAGGCCTGGGTTTGATGAGCCATCCTGATGTGCTTTTCGTTTCCTATCAGGACACGCTGAAGCTTCTCTCCGTCGAAGATGCGATGAGAGTCTGCGAGGACGTCTACCGCATGCATGCGCGCGGCAGTGTCGTGCTGTCGAAGCCGCCGAGTTTCAAGCTCGACATCGAGGAAGGCTTCCACAACCATTGGCACGTCAAGGGCACGCTTCTGAAGGACATCCCGGTGACCGGCGTGCGGATGTACAACTATTACAACGACGGTCATCGCAACACCGTCGGTGGGCTCGATTGCACACGGTGGATCGCTTTGTCCGATCCGATGACCGGTCATGCGCTTGCGATCGTGGACGAGCATCTGGTTTACGGCCTGCGCAGTGCCGCCGCCGCCGTGATCCCTTGCAAGTGGCTCGGTCCGGTTTCGCCGAAGGTGCTGGGACTGGTTGGCATCGGCTCGATGGGCACCAATGCCATGCGCTGCCTTCTCACGCAGTACAAGTTCGAGCAGATCCTGGTGACGTCGCGGCGGCCGGAAAGCCGAGAGGCTTTCGCGGCGGAATGGTCGAAGACTCTCGGCATTCCGGTCGTGCCGAAGGAGCGTATCGAGGATGTGGTTCGTGCGGCCGACATCGCGGTCGGCGGCACCACCTCGTCGGAGGTCATGACCCGCGAGGCTTGGCTCAAGCCTGGCGCGGTGTTCATTTCGCTCGCCCGCCGCGAATTCGAGCCCGAGGGCTGGGTGAAGGTCGACAAAGTGGTGATCGACAGCTGGGAGATGAACTACCTGATGCCGTTCTTCAAGCAGATGGTGGATGTCGGCACCTTCACCCGTGACAAGCTCCACGGCGAGATTCACGAGGTGGTCGCAGGCACCAAGTCCGGCCGCGAGCGGGCCGACGAGCGCATCCTGATCCACACCACTGGGCTCGTCACCCAGGACGTCGCGATCTGCCACTATCTCTATCAGCAGGCCAAAGGTAAGGGCCTGGGCATCACGCTGCCGGCGGCGCGCGCGCCGGTGTAAGGGAGCAAGCCGTGCTGAAGATCATCGACCTCAACACCGCCGTGGCCGAGCCGATGGAGAAGGGCCGCGGCAGCAAGATCAAACTCGTCAACACGTCGCTCGGCACCGAAACGCTCGACGTGCATTTGAACAAGCTCGTGCCCGGAGGCCCGCGCGGCAGCCTGCACAAGCACAGCCAGGCCGACAACGTCTACATCGTGCGGAGCGGTGAGGGCGAGCTGATCGCGGACGGCAAGTCCTACACCGTCAAGAAGGACCAAGTGGTCTTCATCCCGGCCGGCATGCCGCATTCGCTCAGCAACGTGTCGGACGAGCCGTTCGAGATTTTCGAGATCTACGCGCCGGCCGGCTCGAAGTTCGATTTCATCGCCTGTTAGCGCTCTTTCTTCTCGACCACCGCAAAGGTGCGGCCCACGGTCTCCGGCAGCAAGAACGTGAAGACGAGGCTGATCGCGGCGCCGACGATGCCGAGCATCATCGCATCGCGGAGCGAGCCGACGAGGCCTGCCGCGATGATCGCTGGCACGATATAGGGCGCCATGCTGCCGATCAGGCGGCCGATGTTGAAGATCGTCGAGGTCGCGGTGGCCCGCATCTCGACCGGGTAAAGCTCGGCGAACCATGGCCCGAACTGGCCGATCGAGGCCTGGCCGAACCCCCAGAGCAGATACGCCCAGAACAGACCCCAGCTCATATAGTCGCCGGGAAAGCGGGTGGCGCTCGTTGAGTGGATGGCGATGAGGCCTGCGAGCCCGATCAGTGTCGCGACGATGATCGAGACTCTGCGGCCAAAGGCATCGCTGATATAGCCACCGCCGATCATGCCGACCGCAGAGACCGCGGCAAACCACAGCGTGATGGCGCGCAACGCACCGAGATTGCCGCCGAGGTCACGCAGGATCAGCGTCGGCATGAAGATGCTGATGCTCTGATAGGCGATGATGTAGCCGCCCGCGATGATGACCCCGACGACGAGATAGCGCAGCGACGCGCCCTTGAATATCTCGACGATCGGAGTGGTCTGGGCAAGCTTCTCCGGCGGCAGTTCGCCGGCGCTCTCCCGGCGCTTGAACTCCTGCCACAGCCGCGACTCCGGCATCTTCGATCGCACGAACAGCATCAGCAGAAGCGGCAGGCCGCCGACGCCGAGCGCCACGCGCCACGCGGTGTCGGCGTCGAAATAGGTCAGCGCCACGGTTGCGGCGATCGAGGCCATCGCGGTGCCGGCCGACGACATCGCCTGCACGATGGCGCTGCCGACGCCACGGCGGCGATTGTCCCAGACCTCGTTGAGCAGAACCATGCCGGCGCCCCATTCGCCACCGACGCCGATACCGGTGATGATGCGGAAGATGAGCAGCGAGTTGAAGTCCCACGCCAGCGCCGAGGCGAGCGATCCGAGCGCGAGGAGGAGCAAAGTCCAGAGCAGCGCGTTCTTGCGGCCGATCTTGTCGCCGAGCCAGCCGAACAGGATGCCGCCGAGCACGGATGCGGCGAGCGTGCCGGCGACGATCAGGCCGGTCTGCGATTGACTGACGTTCAGCGATTTCTGGATCGGGATCATCAGAAACGCGATCACGATCAGATTGTAGAAGTCGAACGCGTAGCCCAGGATCGCGGACCACGCGACCATTTTGCGCTCACGCGGCGTGTAAGTCAGTTCCCCAGCCATGATGTCCTCCCGCAGGCGCATTGACGTTGCGCGTGTTGTTGTTACCCAGCAAATCCATCTGGCGTGATGGCGGCTGCATGGTCAATGGGCAAGCGGCCGGCATGCATTCCGCGGGCAGCAGGGCTGCGGGCCCGCTGAAGGCCGATGCGCAGACGGGGCGGACACCTGATGTGTAGCTGGCTTCAAGTGATCCGGGGAAGGCCATGACAGCCGGTATCGATTTCACCAGTCAGGAGTTCTTCCGCAATCCCGCTGCGGCGATCGAAAAGCTTCGGGCGTCGGGCGCGGTGGTCGACGCGAAACTGCCGATCATAGGCCGCACATGGATCACGACCACGCAGGACATCGCCGGTCAGGTGCTCAAGGACAGCGAGACTTTCACGCTGCGCAAGGACGGCAACGTCGCTGGCATGCGCTGGTGGATGCCGCGGGTGATCCGCGTGCTCTCGAACAACATGCTGACGACCGACGAGCCGGACCACAGCCGGCTGCGCGGCATCGTCGACGAGGCGTTCCGCCGGCGCGCCGTGCTTGAAATGCGGCCGCATATCATGGCGCTGGCCGATCAACTCGCCGGCGAGCTGTTCTCGGATGGGGCGCCTGCCGACCTGATGGTGCGCTATGCGCGGCGGCTGCCGCTGTCGGTGATCTGCGAATTGCTTGGCCTGCCGCTCGCCGACCGGCCGAAGTTCATCGCCTGGTCGAACCGGCTGATCAACCTGTCGAGCCTTGCGGGCTTCGTGTTGCTCATCCCGAGCATTCTTTCGATCAAGCACTATCTGGAGCAGCACATCGAAGCCGTTGGTACGAGCGACGGCGAGGGGCTGATTGGCGAGTTGGTCCGGGCAAGGAAGGACGGCGCGCAGATCAGCAATGAGGAGATGGTTTCGACCATCTTCCTGCTGCTGTTCGCCGGCCACGAAACCACCACGCACCTGATCGGCGGCTCGGTGTTCGAGCTTCTGAAGAATCCGGCGCTGCGCGATTGGCTCGAGGAAGACTGGAGCCGCGCCGATCTCGCGGTCGAGGAGTTTCTGCGCTTCGTGTCGCCGGTGCAGTTCTCCAAGCCGCGCTTCGTCAAGCGCGACATGGAGCTTGGCGGCGCCGCGCTCAAGCGCGGCGACAAGATCATGGCCATGGTGGCGGCCGCCAACATGGACCCGGACGCCAACGAGACCCCCGGGCGGCTCGATCTGGCCCGCCGGCCGAACCGCCATGTGGCGTTCGGCGCCGGCATTCACTTCTGTCTCGGCCATCAGCTTGCGCGCGTCGAGGGCAAATGCGCGCTGGAGGCGCTGTTCAAACGCTGGCCGAAGCTGCGGCTCGCCACAGCGCCCGCGGATATCCGTTGGCGGAAACGGCTCGGCATCCGGGCGCTCGAAGGCCTGCCGGTCGCCGCGCAATGATCTGTGGGCCGGGGAGATGCCAGTGCTGGCCAGCCGCCGTCGCCACGGTATAACGCATCGGCATGTTGAAAAGTCACAGCTGGGACAGGTCCGTGGGCGCGCTGGTGGGACTGGCGATCGGCGACGCGCTCGGCGCGACGCTCGAGGGCTCCCAGCGCGACGCCGCGCCGCCGGTTTCCGATATTGTCGGCGGCGGTCCGTTCGAGCTGCGGCCTGGCGAGTGGACCGACGACACCGCGCTGGCGCTTTGTGTTGCCGATTCGATCATGGCCTGTCAGGGCCTCGACCAGGACGACCTGCTGCGGCGCTTCAGCCGCTGGCGCCGCTACGGCGACAACTCCTGCACCGGTTCGTGTGTCGGCATCGGCAACACCACCTCGGAGGCGATCCGGCGTTTCGAAAAGACCGAAAACCAGATCTCCGACCTGACCGATCCCGAATTCGCCGGCAACGGCTCGCTGATGCGGCTAGCGCCGGTCGCGATGTACTGGCATCGCGAGCGCGCCGACGCGCTGAAGGCGGCGCGAGACCAGAGCCTCACCACCCATAGCACGCCGGTCGCGGTCGAGGCCTGCGCCTATTTCGCCGATGTGCTGCTTGACGCCATCGAGGCACAGCCGAAGGAGCATGTACTGCGGCCCCGGCAATGGCCGGCGAACCGGGACATCGATGCGATCGCGCGCGGCTCCTGGATCGGCAAGCAGCGCGCCGACATCCAGTCCTCAGGCTATGTGGTCCACACGCTCGAAGCCGCACTATGGTCGGTGTGGCAGACCGACAATTTTCGCGACGCCGTGGTGCTCGCCGCCAATCTCGGCGACGATGCCGACACCGTCGCGGCCGTGACCGGGCAGCTCGCCGGCGCGGTCTGGGGCGTGTCCGACATTCCCAGGATGTGGATCGAGCGGCTTGCCTGGCAGCAGCGCATCCGCAAGCTTGCCGCTGCGCTGTTCCACGGGCGGAATCCGACGATGAGCGAGGAGCGGCGCCGGACACTTCCCCGGTAGCCCGGCACCGGCCCAGGAATCCGGCCCAGGAATCCGGCCCAGGAATCCGCGTGCCCCTGATCAAAAGATCGGGATTGGTTCGATCTAACAACATCTAGTCTAACAACAAAAATGTGGAGGCTAGACCATGTTGGTGCGATAATACGTGCATATGCACTCAATGCGGCATCCGCATTGACGTAAGCGGGAGATGACAATGGCAACCACCATCAAAGTGAACGGACAAAGCCACACCGTGGATGTCGATGACGACACGCCGTTGCTCTGGGTGCTGCGCGACGTGCTCGGTATGACCGGCACCAAGTTCGGCTGCGGCATGGCGCTGTGCGGCGCGTGCACGGTGCATGTCGACGGCCAGGCGGTGCGTTCGTGCATCACCACCATCGACACCGTCGGCACCTCGGAGATCACCACCATCGAGGCGGTGGGCCGCACGCCGGCGGGCCAGGCGATCCAGAAGGCCTGGGTCGACCTCGAAGTACCTCAATGTGGCTACTGCCAGTCCGGCCAGATCATGTCGGCCGCGGCGCTCCTCGCCAGCACGCCGAAGCCGACCGACGGGGACATCGACAACGCCATGTCCGGCAACATCTGTCGCTGCGGCACCTACACGCGCATCCGCGACGGCATCAAGCAAGCGGCTGTGGCCTCCGGACGGCAGGGAGGCTGATCATGACCGGGCAGATCGATCTTTCCGCGCCGCAATCACCGTCGCGCCGCGACATGCTGAAGGTGGGCCTGGGCGCCGGTGGCGCCCTGTTCGTGGCTTTCGGCATTCCCTCGCTGGCCAAGCGTTTCCAGCCGGACGGCGACGCTCCGAGCATCGTCACGGAGGCGCAGGCCGACACCGCGCCGTTCGCGCCGAACGCTTTCATCCGCATCGAGAAGAACGGCGGCATCGTGCTGATCATGCCGCAGGTCGAGATGGGGCAGGGCACCTATACGTCGATATCGATGCTGATCGCCGAAGAGCTCGAGGTCGGGCTCGACCAGATCAAGGTCGAGCACGCGCCGCCGAGCGACAAGCTGTACATCAATCCGGCGTTGGGTTTCCAGGTGACCGGTGGCTCCACGTCGGTGCGTGGCTTCTACCAGCCGCTGCGGGTTGTCGGCGCCACCACCCGCGAGGTGCTGATCGCGGCAGCGGCCCAGACCTGGAAGGTCGATGCTTCGAGCTGCCGCGCCGAGAAGGGCGTGGTGATCCACGACGGCAGCGGCCGCAAAGCCCGCTACGGCGAGCTGATCGAAGCCGCTGCCACCGTGCCGGTCCCGGCCGATGTGAAGCTGAAGGACCCGAAGGACTTCAAGCTGATCGGCACGCCGGCCAAGCGTGTCGATATCGTCGACAAGACCAACGGCCGGGCGCAGTTCGGCATCGATGTTCGGCTGCCGGGCATGAAAGTCGCGACGGTCGCGGCGTCGCCGGTGATCGGCGGCAAGCTCAAATCGGTCGACGACACGCAGGCCAAGTCGGTCAAAGGCGTGCGGCAGATCGTCAAGCTCGATGACGCGATCGCGGTGGTTGCCGATCACATGGGCGCCGCCAAGAAGGGGCTTGCGGCGCTCAAGATCGAATGGGACGAGGGCGAGAACGCTCACGTCTCGAATGCCACCATGGTGGCCGATCTCGAAAAGGCCTCGCACAACAACGGCGTCGTGGCGCACAGCGAAGGCGACGTCAACGCAGCCATCGCCGGCGCCGCGAAAACGCTCGATGCGGTCTATCAGCTGCCGTTCCTGGCGCACGCCACCATGGAGCCGATCAACACCACGGTGCATGTGAAGAAGGACTCGTGCGAGGTCTGGTGCGGCACCCAGGTGATCACCCGCGCGCAGAAGACCGCGGCCGATGTTCTCGGCCTGCCGCCGGAGAAGGTCGCGGTTCACAACCAGTATCTCGGCGGCGGCTTCGGCCGCAGACTCGAGATCGAGAGCATCACCCAGGCGGTGCAGATCGCCAAACAGGTCGATGGACCGGTGAAGGTGGTCTGGACCCGCGAAGAAGACATCCAGCACGACATCTTCCGCCCGTATTACTTCGACCGGATGCGGGCCGGCCTCGATGCCTCAGGCAAAGCTGTGGCGTTTGACCACCGCGTGACCGGCTCATCGATCGTGGCGCGCTGGGTGCCGCAGATCTTCAAGGACGGTCTCGACCCCGACGCGGTCGAAGGCGCGGCGGGGCCGTACGGCTTCGCGAATGTGCACGTCGACTACGTCCGGCAGGAGCCACCGAAGGGGCTCACCACCACCTGGTGGCGCGGTGTCGGCGTGACCCATAACGCTTTCATGGTCAAAGGCTTCATGGATGAGCTTGCGGCCGCGGCCGGCAAGGACCCGGTCGAGTTTCGTCGCATGCATCTCGACGGCAATCCCCGCGCCAAGGCGGTGCTCGATCTTGTCGCCGAGAAGTCCGGCTGGGGCGCGCCCTTGCCGAAGGGCGTGGGGCGCGGCGTTGCGCTCCTCTTCGGCTTCGGCACATATCTCGCGCAGGTCGCCGAGGTGGCTGTCGCGGCCGACGGCAATGTCAAAGTCCAACGTGTCGTCTGTGCCGTCGACACCGGGGTGGTGATCAATCCCAACACCATCGAGGCGCAAATTCAGAGCGGCATCATCTACGGACTGACCGCGGCGCTCTATGGCGAGATCACGTTCAAGGAAGGACGCGTCGAGCAGAGCAATTTCGACAACTATCAGATCCTGCGGATCAACGAGGCGCCGAAGATCGAAGTGCATACCGTGAAAAGCCCGGAGGCCCCAGGCGGCATCGGCGAGCCGGGAACCTCGGCGTTGGCGCCTGCGGTCGCGAACGCGATCTTTGCGGCGACCGGCAAGCGCTTGCGCAAAGATGCCGATCGACATTCGCGAACTGAAGAGCGCCTGAGGCATCGTTTCGGTGTGCAGCGACTGTCGCGTCGCTGCACACCGAGCATTCTTGCATTACATTGCGGCTCGATGTCCCGCACACGGAACCCACATCCGCTGACCAAGGCCCAGGCCAGGCGCATCTGGCTTGGCGCCCAGCGGTTGACCGAGTCTGCGCCCTTTGGCGCCGGACCCGATGCGACCCGCGCCGCGATCGAGCATCTCGGCTATGTGCAGATCGATACGATCAACGTCATCGAGCGCTCGCATCATCACATTCTATGGTCGCGTATCCCGGCCTACAGGCGCGGGGATCTGCATCAGGCCCAGAGCATCGACAAGAGCGTGTTCGAATACTGGACGCACGCTTTGTCCTACGTGCCGGTTCGCGATTTCCGGTTCTTCCTGCCGGCGATGCGACGCCACCGGCGCGAGGGTCACAAGTGGCTCACCGCGGTCAAAAGCGCCGACATGCGCAAGGTGATGAGGCTCCTCCGAAACAGCGGCGCGCTGACCATCCGCGACATCGACGACGATGTGCTGGTCGACAAGTCGCACCCATGGGCGAGCCGCAAGCCGTCGAAGCGCGCGCTGCAACTCGGCTTCTACACCGGCGTTCTCACCATTAGTGAGCGCGAGGGGATGCTCAAGACCTACGAGTTGATGGAGAGGCATTTCGGCTGGGCCAATCTGCCGAAGCCTGCAACAGCCGCGGAGGTGACGAGCTATCGGCTCGACCGCGCGTTGCGCGCGCAAGGCGTCGTGAGCCTCGACTCGGTCTGCTACATGGACGCGCCGGGCAAGGCCGCGACGCGGCGATTGATCGAACGGCAGGTCCGCCGCGGCGAGCTCATCCCGATCGCGCTGGAAGGTGCGGGCAAACAGGAGCATTGGGCGGCACCTGCGGCGATCGAAGCACGGGCGCTGAACACCGAGCTTGTCCACATCCTGTCGCCGTTCGATCCCCTGATCATCCAGCGCAAGCGCACGCATCTGTTCTTCGACTACGAGCACCGTTTCGAAGCTTACCTGCCGAAAGGGAAGCGGGTGTTCGGCTATTTCGCCCTGCCGGTGCTGGTCGGCGACGCGATTGTCGCAGCGATTGATCTGAAGACCGACCGCCAGAACGGGAAGATCCTGATGCAGAAATGGAACTGGATCGGCAAAAGTCCGCGCCGCGCGGTGAAGCCGAAAATCGAAGAAGCGCTGCACCGCTTCGAGCGGTTCCAGCTCGCGCAATGACGCCTAGGCCTTTCCCGATGCAGCCTTGTTGAGGTTGTCGCGCAGCGTCACGAGTTCATCGCGAAGCTGGCGGAAGCGCGACGTCGGCATGCCCGTGGCCTTGTGCATGCCGCCGCGGGTGCAGGCGACCTTTTCGCGTGCCGCCTTGCCGCGCGGGGTCAGGCGGATGCGCACCTGGCGCTCGTCTTCCGGATTGCGCTGCCGGATGATGTGGCCCGTCGCCTCCATCCGTTTGAGCAGGGGTGTGAGCGTGCTGGAATCGAGGAACAGCTTCTCGCCGAGGCCGCCGACCGTCTGATTGTCCTCCTCATAGAGCACGACCAGCACGAGGTATTGCGGATAGGTCAGGTCCAACTTGTCGAGCACGGGCTTGTAGACCCGGTTGAAGGCGAGATTGGCCGAGTAGACCGCAAAGCACAGGAAATCGTCGAGGTTCGGGATGTCGTCCGGGGCGGCCTGAATCTTCTGCGTTGCCATGGCCTTGGCCTCCTGATCGGCGGCTGTCGTTGCCACACAAATAGTTGATGCACGATTTAATCGCAAGCGGTTGATCTGGGATGTCGGTCGATTATTTATCGTGATAACTAATCGTGAGCGATTGAGCTCGAAGTGGCCCGAAAACCCCCAGGTCCTCGGAATTGTGAGGAGGCTCAGATGAATGTCGTTCTGCTCTACGCCGGGCGGTCCTTCCTGTCGTTGATGGTGGCGCTGGTGTGCAGCGCCGAGGCCCGCGCGGCCTCGACCGGGCAGGAGCAGGCGCCAATTGCTGCATTCGCGTCGCAGCCGCTCGTGCGCGCCCCAGCCGTTTCGTACCGCATCGGCGACCCGCGCGCCGTGCGGGGCTGACCCTTCACGCCTGTCCAACCCTCAACAACGGAGAACCACCATGAGCACGCAAGCTGGAAAAGTAATCTACACCGCGAAGACCCACACTGTCGGCGGCCGCGAAGGTGCGTCCCGCAGTTCGGACGGCCGCCTCGACGTCAGGCTTTCGCTCCCGGGTGCGCCCGGCAACGGCACCAACCCGGAGCAGTTGTTCGCGGCCGGCTGGTCGGCCTGCTTCGAAGGTGCGCTCGGCGTGGTGGCCAAGCAGATGAAGGTCGCATTGCCGGCCGACACCGCGATCGACGCGGAGGTCGATCTTCATGCCGGCGACGGCGGCTATTCGCTGAGCGCCCGACTTAACATCAGCCTGCCGGGGTTGGAGCGCTCAGTGGCGCAGGCGCTGGCCGAGGCCGCGCATCAGACTTGCCCCTATTCCAAGGCGACGCGCGGTAATATTGACGTGACGCTCAACATCGTCTGAACGGCGCTGTCAGGGACCGAACGCTCCGCAGGCTCCTCCAGCGGAGCGTTCGGTTTTTGCACAGGTGTCCGAGTCTGTTCGATGTCGCATCGCCGATTGGCTGACCTCGGGCGCGGCATTTGTGCGATGGTCGAGGGGGCTCGTCGAACTGCACCAGGGTCGCCATGCAATCCTGCCATCCGTCGAGGCATGGCCGCCCCTGTCGAGCCCGTTCGATTCTGCCGTCATCCTCGGCTATGATGGGTGCCACGAAGCGTGGGCCTGCATGTGTTGCGGCCGACCGCATTCCGGGAGGATTTCGATGGAAGCCGCGCAGAACGAGGTTCAGCAAGCCTTCACGGCCAAGATGCAGGCCAAGCACATCACGCCGCTCTGGACCATCGCCAACCGGATCGTGATGCGGGAACCGACGCCGAAGATTCCGTCGGTGTTCTGGAACTATCAGCGCGACATCCGGCCCTACATCCTCGAAGCGGCCGACATCATCACCGCGGCCGAGGCGCATCGCCGCGTGCTGGTGCTGAACAATCCGGAACTCAAACACGGCGCCACCCACACGCTCACCTGCGCCATCCAGGCAATCAAGGGCGGCGAGATCGCGCCCGCGCACCGCCACTCGCAGGCGGCGCTCCGCTTCGTCATCGAAGGCGAGGGCGCCTACACGGCGGTGAACGGCGAGCGCATCTACATGCACCAGGGCGATTTCATCGTGACGCCGGCCTGGACGTGGCACGACCACGGCAAAGAGTCCGACGGCATCATGATCTGGCTCGACGGCCTCGACGTGCCTCTGGTCAATCATCTCGGCGCGACCTTCTCGGACGACTATGAAGGCGACGGCCATTTCCCGCAGTCGCGGCCGCCGCATGACTCGTTCTCGCGTTATGGCTCCGGCATGCTGCCGCTCGCGCCGATCACGCAGCGCTCCTCGCCGGTGTTCGCCTATCCGTACGAGCGCACCCGTGCGGCCCTCGAGAATTTGCGCAAGGCCAACGACTGGGACGCCTGCCACGGGTTGAAACTCAAGTTCGCGAACCCTGCAACGGGCGACTGGGTGATGCCGACGATCGCGACCTTCGCGCAACTTTTGCCCAAGGGCTTCAAAACCGCGCCGTACCGCTCGACCGAGGCCACGGTGGTGATGGCTGCCGAAGGGACCGGCAAGGCCACGGTTGGCGAGCAGACCTATACGCTCGGCAAGAACGACATCTTCGTGGTGCCGAACTGGACCTGGTGGCAGGTCGAAGCGAGCGACGATCTTGTGCTGCTCAGCTACTCGGACCGCGCGGCGCTGGAAAAGCTCGATCTGTGGCGCGAGCAGCGCGCCAATGAACCGCTGCAGCTTTAACGGCGACGAAACGCTGTCATCCCCACAAAGCGGGGCGAAGGGACGTTTCCCTTCGGACGGCTGCGGCGGGTGATGACAGGCAAAGAGGGGGCACCCATGATCGTCACCACCACCAATGACGTCGCAGGCTACCGCATCACTCGGCATCTCGGCGTGGTGCGCGGCATCACGGTGCGTTCGCGCAGCGTGATCGGCAACATCGGCGCCGGCATCCAGTCGCTGTTCGGCGGCAACATTTCGATCTACACGAGCCTTGCCGAGAAGGCCCGCGAGGAAGCCTTCAACCTGATGGTCGAGCACGCAGCCTCCGCCGGCGCCAACGCCATCGTCGCCATGCGGTATGATGCCAATGAGATCACCGACGGCATCACCGAGGTGCTGGCTTATGGCTCGGCGGTGGTCGTCGAGCCAGCCTGAGGACGATTTTTCATCGGGGGATGACAGACGGCTGTCGGCCCATTATGGTCCGCCCGCCTGACCCGCAGGAGTGTAGCTCAATGGCTAGAGCACCGGTCTCCAAAACCGGGGGTTGTAGGTTCGAGTCCTACCACTCCTGCCAGTAATTATCTGATTCATTGAAATAATTTGATGTCGGGCACGGCGCACTTTTATGCGCTGCTAACGAGGCCGCTGCTCCGCGATCATGCGAAATGTCTGCCGCGGGCGGCTACCACGGACTTTCTGTTCCGCGTCCGATGCGTGGATTAACTATCCGTTCGCCAGAAGCTTGTCTGCAACCCTTGGTTATCCGATGATGGTGGTACCTGGGGAGGCTATCAATGAGCGTTCGAGTCTGGATCGCGCTTGCAGGCGCGTGCTTGCTTGCCAGTTGCGCGTCGAAGTCGTCCGAGATCACGGCCGCGTACGTCTCGCCGATGACGTATCAGTCATACAGCTGTCAGCAGCTCGGCATGGAGGCGCAGGCCGTCTCGACTAAGGCCGCGGAGCTCTCAGGCGCGCAGGATCAGAAACGAACGATCAAATCGCCACCGGCGTTGCCATCGTTGTTTTCTGGCCCGCGGCTTTCCTCGTCGGCGGCGACGGTCAAGTGGCAGCTCAGCTAGCTCAGATGAAGGGCCAGATGACTGCGATCGAGCAGGCGAGCATCCAGAAGAAGTGCAACATCCAATTTCAGCGCGCGCCGGCGCCGACTGCCGAAAGCTCGGCCTATCAGACTGCGGCGGCTTCCAACCACTGATCTAGCCAGGCCGCAGTCTTTGTCACATCAAGCCGTAGTCGAAGAACAGCCCGCCAATTCAGGCTCGCCCGCGCACTGACGGTTCGACGCGCGAGATGCTCGCTGACAACCGGATCAGGTGAGAGATATTTTGGCTTTCAACCTGGAAACTGTCGCCGAGAGGGCCGACGCAACACGGGATGCGGCAGCTTGTTTACGCGGATGGGCTAGGTGGTGATTTGAGAGTGGGCTGGCTAATCCCCCCGAGAGCTTTTCTAAGCAGGCCCAGATGTCTTAAATCCTCGAAATTGTGATCCAAGAACATGTTGACTAGTTTTCTCTGCTCTTCGCGGAGAACCGGGTTCTTGAAACGCCGAAAGAATGTCTCACAACGATAGTCATCTTTGGAAAGCAAAGCGATTTCGTCAGTGATATCGGAGTACATGATCGAAGCTCCATGCACAAAGACAGGCCGTTCGTTATCGCAGAGAATGATTGGGCCTGAGCGCTCGACTTTGGACAACAAGCTCGCGTGCACGTTCCAAACATGAGCGTCGAGTATCAGAGCGCCGCGTTCCTCGTAGGCCATCAGGTTTAGGGCATTCTGTTCCCAGCAAACATCGCCTTCCAGTTCTTCCGATCCTTGTCGCCATTCGCGCAGCACGTCGCGGTCCGCAAACATCATCACGCCAGCATTCAAATACCGACGTTGTCCACAATCCGGGTTGCGTGCCAAAGCGCCTTTCAGTTTCGGAGTTCTGAATTTCGAAGTGAAATCGTCGAGTGAAAAACTAGGCCCCTGATCCGGCGCGACACCGAATCGGCGGTCCGTGGACCTCAAAGCCGACCACAGTTCCGTCAGATCGTTCCTTCCGTCACGCAGCGCAAATATATCTGCATCGAGCCAGACGAAGTTTTCAGTGACGCGATCATTCAAGAATAGTTCAATCGAGCTCTTCAGCTTGTAGGGATGCAATACGTCTTTCAGTTTTGCCGGCCTCGGCAGCAAAATACCCTTTTGCGAGAAGAATTTTTGTTGGGCATCTGTAAGCCCAATATCCATCACGAAACATGGGTGACCGGGAAAGTGCCAGTTCAGGCTCTGGACCAAAATTGCGCTCATAAAAAAATATTGGTCGTTTGCCGCTGTGACGAAACTCCAATTACATGATTTTGCAATTGCCAAGATTGTCCCCGTTCTGGTCTGGACGCCATCGCTTCAACAAAAGGCACGCGCCCTTACTGTGCGCGCGTCTTGAAATGCCCAATCGTCGGCCGGGAGCGTTTTGGTTGCTGCGTTGTCGCGCGACTGAAAGAGGTCCGCCGATTGAGGCGGCCTTCGTGGCTTAAATCACTTCTTGTCGGTCAAGCTAAAACGCCCGCTACCGTCGTTACCCTCGTCGCAGAGTATTAGCGCGACGCTATGGCTTCCGGTGTTGTAAAGGCACAAATCGTGTTCTGAATCGCTTCTGATGTGAGCGATCGTTTGATCGATTTTTTCAATACACGTGAGCCGATCTTCCAGCAGAGTCAGAACAGAGTATGCATTTCATGCATCCCCATTTCTTTTGTCCCCAGCCAAAGTCTCTTTGCGTCCGGTCGGAGAGTCAATCTTGGAGTGCAATTTTTTTGCGGTTCGCACGGCAGTGTGGTTTGGATGTTTGAACCCTTGGTCGCCGGCGAACGAGTTTCTACTGCCGCTGTCCCGTCACGGGTTGTCTATGCGGACAGTACGCTAAGCCCTTGACCTGACATCGAACAGTCAATGGTCTGGACGCCATCTGTCTGTGCTTTTGTTCGGCAGACGTTCGCACTGCGTCATATGCGTGAGAGTGCGCATGCCGTTCCGCAGCTCCAAGACCTGGAGCAGGGTCGGGAAGTAGACCGCGCGTCGTGCCTTAACGGCCGCCCTTCTCGAGCTCCGCGAATCCTCGCCGAAAGGCCCGGTCGAAAATCTTGTCGCTGCCCGGCAGGACGGATTTCGCGCCGCAGACCTCGCAGGTACCGGCCATCACGGTGACGCGGCACGGCACATAGCCTTTGTGACTGAACTGCCAGAAGGCGATGTCTTCCATCTTCATGCTGACCTGTCCTTTGTGGCAGATGTCACAAATCAGCGCGTGTTTTTGTTGTTCCATGAGAGATCCGGCGGGGAATTCGGGCCGGTATCCTGATGGCGCTTTCGCGATCCGTGTGTGAACCGCATCACAAAAGGCGGCTCAAAGCGGCATCACCACGTCGGAATAGGGAACGACATCACCCGCATTCCGCGCGACCGGCTTCTGCCGGCGAGCTCCGCCGGGGAGCGTCCGATTTCCATCGTCCAGTAATGCTGCCCCGACCGCGACACGGCGTGCGCGACGGCCTTGCATCCCGGCAGGCGCATATTCGCCGCGTGCCCGGGCGAGGCCCGCCATTGAGCCATCGTTGCTTCCTTGGTGCTGTTCCCTGCGGCGACGTTCTCAGCGCGCGCTCCCTTCGCCGCCCGTTCGGAGAAACCCGAATGGTCCATGCTGTCTCGGCGCGCCATGTCGTTTGAGTGTTCCTGAGCGAGCTGCTGCATCAGCGCGCAATCGGATTTCGCCTGGGCGTGCGTCATCGTGGTCAGGACGGCCACGATTGCAACGACGGATATGCGCACAAGACTCATGGATACGCTTCCGAATTGCGCGGCGACCGCAGCGGTCAGCCGACAGTCCAGCGTGCTGTTACGGGGGCGAATGTCAATCAAAGCCTGGTGTGGACGTCTAGCACTGCGACCCGACCGCTCTCGACCTGTTTGACCGCTTCTAGGAGCACCTTTGACAGCTCGTCCGGCTCGGTCACCGGACCTGCGGCCCAGGCGCCGTAGCTTCGCGCGTTGGTGGCATGGTCGATCGCCGGATCGACCATGCGCTGCCCGATCCAGGCGTTCTCGCGCGGGCGGTTGCGGTCCTTGGCCACCTCGATCTGGTGGCGTTCGTCATTGCCCCAGGTGTTGTTGTTGTTGATCACGCACAGCATCGGCGCGCGGTAGTGGACCGCGGTCCAGATGGCGCTGGCATACATCGCGTAATCGCCGTCGCCGAAGATCGCGACGCAGAACCGGCCGGCATCGCGCGCCGCGATGGCAGCGCCGACGGCTGCGCCCGGGCCGTAACCGACACCGCCGCCGCCATTGTGGCCGAGGTAGTCGCCGGCACCCGCGAACTGCCAGACGCCTTCCGGAAAGCTCGCCTGGTTGCGGACGGCAAGCTGCCACTTCTTGTGTTTGACGGCGTCGTGGATCTCGGAAACCAGCCGAGCCGGTGTGATCGGCCTGCTGTTCCAGTCCTTCTTCGCGGTCTCACGCTGCCGGGTGCGCAAAGCGTTGTGGCGTTCGGCAATGATGGCTTTCCGCGATTTGACGCTGGCTTGCAAGGCATCATTGGATTGCAGCTTCTGCCGGACCGCATCGGTCAGCTGCTGGGTCCCGAACAGCGGATCGGCGCTGAGCTGAACGTCGATCGGCGCTTGCGAGCTGGAAAGATAGGACCACGAGGTCGGCGCCATGCCGTTCAGCGACAGGTCGATCACCGTGCGGCCGGCTTTGTCGCGGCCTTGCGCCACTTCGGTCCGATCGTTGGTGTAGCCGTTTAGGAGGCTTGCGAGGTCGCGACAGTCGATGGCGAGAACAACGTCAGCTTCGTGCACCAGCTTCCGTTCGCCGCTGAGGTTCTGCGGATGGCCCGTTGGGAACGCGATCATCGCGAGATCGTCCTGATAGGCCGCGCCGGTGAGTTCGACGAGTTCTGTCAGGACTGCGGTGCTGGCCGGGTTCAGTCCGAGCCGCCCGCCGACGATGAGCGGCAGTTTGGCGTTTAGCAGCAGCTCGGCGGCCTTCGCCAGCGCCTGCGGATTGGCCGCGACCGGCGGTCCGGCCTGCCAGCGTCGTTGGTCGGGCATGTGAAGGGAGCCCGCGATCTTCTGTTCCTGCACGCCACAGTCGGCGGTGACGTAGACCGGTCCGGCCGGCTGCGTCATCGCGATCTTCGCGCCACGCGCCAGCGCGTCGAGCGTCGCCTGTCCGGTGACCGGGTCGTCCGACCACTTCACATAGGACTTCACGATCTCGCTTTGCGGATTGGCGCAATGCAGCCAGTCGACCCAGCGCCGTTCGGCGGGATCGAGCGGGCCGCTGCCGCCGATTACCATCAGCGGCACCTGGTCGGCGAAGGCGTTGTAGACCGCCATCGAGCCATTCATCAGGCCGACGAGATTGTGGATCATGCAGACGCCGAGCTTGCCGGTCGCCTTGGCATAGCCGTGCGCCATCGCGATCACGGCCTGCTCGTGGATGCCCATGATCAGCTTGGGTTTGTGATTGCGGCCGAAGTTGACGAGCGAGTCGTGCAGCCCGCGAAAGCTCGATCCTGGCAGCAGGAAGACGTAGTCGACGTCGAGGCGGCCGAGGAATTCGACAAAGGCGTCCGAATAGTATTCCGCGTCGCGACGGTTTTCCGGAAGGTTGATGGGCGTTTCGCCGGCATAGCGGCTGGATGGATCGTCAGTCATTCACTCGCCCTTGATATTGGCTTCTTTGATGACGCGGGCCCAGCGCGCGGACTGGCTCGCGATGAAGTCTTCGAACTCTTTCGGCCCGCCGCCGAAGATCACGAAGCCGCGCTGCTCCAGCACCTTCCGGACGGCCGGCCGTTCCAGGACTTCCGTGATGTCGCGCACGATCTTGTCGCGGATCGAGGCTTGCAGGTTCGCGGGTCCGAACAGGCCGAACGAGCCTTGCGAGGTGAAGCCGGATACGCCTTGCTCCGCAATGGTCGGAATCTCCGGCGCGAGCGGCGAACGCGTCAGCGACGCGACGCCAAGTGTCCGCATGTTGCCGGAAGTCACATAGGGCAGGATCGTCGCGACGCTGTTGAACGATGCCGTGACCTCGCCGGTGAGCACCGCAGTCGTCGCCTCCGGGGCACCCTTGTAGGGCACATGCACGAGCGCGATCCCGGTCAGCCGCGCGAAGTTTTCCATCGCGAGGCGCTGGTGGCTGCCCGGCCCGGTCGAGCCGTACATGATGGTGCCGGGTTTGGACTTCGCCCAGTCCACAAACTCCTTGACGTTGCTGGCCGGCGCGGACTTGGTCAACGCAAACATGTGCGGCGCTGTCGCCAGCAGCATGACCGGCGCCAGTTCTTTCAGCGAATAGGGCAACGACGGATAGAACAGCGGATTAAGAAGGTAGGTGCCGTCCGACGCCAGCAGCAGCGTGTAGCCGTCGGGTGCGCTTCGCGTCACGGCCGTGGTGCCGATGATGGTGTTGCCGCCGGGCCGATTTTCGAGCACGACCGCCTGGCCCCATTTCTCGGACAGCGCTTGCGCCACGACCCGAAGCAGGATGTCGGGCGTGCCGCCCGCCGAATAGGGCACGATGACGCGCACGGTACGGTTCGGATATTCGTCCGCGCGGCTTGCGGTTGCGAGCGCCATGAACATGAGCGCCGTTAGCGCTGCTGCCATTCGCAAGGCACGAGTCGTCATTTTCGGGATTTCGATCAGGGCAACCCCGGCGGTGGCCGCCGATGATGCGTCGCCTGCTCATAAGCATAGGCGAGCGCGATCATTCGCGCGTCGTCATAGGGCCTGCCGAGGAAGGTGATGCCGGCCGGCCGGTCGCTATGGGTAAAGCCGGCGGGCACCACGATGGACGGTACGAACATCAGGAAAGTGTTGATGTGCGGCGCGCCCTTCTGGTCGACAAACGGTGGGTTCACACCATCCTTGATCAGCGTCGGTGTGTGCTCCACCGCCTTATGCACGATCGCATCGAGGCGATGGTCCGCCATGACCTTGAGCATGTTGATCATCAGCGTCTCGCGCGCCTTCATATACGCGTGGTGCTTCTCGGGCGTGTCGGCATTCTTCCAGCGGCGATGACCGCTGTTCACCACCTTCTCGAACAGCGGTGATGCAAGTGCCGCCTTGCGCGTACCGTAGGGCGTATCGCCGCCCTTGAAGTACAGTTCGTGCATCGTGTCGTCGTCGGCGACGCTGCGGGCGCGCGTTGCGAGCAGGGCCTTGAGATCGGGAATGACGATCGGATCGATGACGGTCGCACCGGCCTTGGCAAGATCGGCGACCGCGCGATCGAAGACTTCGGTCACCTGCTTGAAATCATCGCTGTCGGGCTCGGAGTGATAGCCCATCGGCTCGCGCAAGATGCCGATACGGGCCCCCTTCAGTGCGCCCTTGTCGAGTGCGCTCGAATAGTCAGCCTCGTGGCCAATGCCATATCCAGTGACCGGATCGTTGGGGTCGTAGCCCACCATGCAATCGAGGAGCTTTGCCAAGTCGGTCACGCTGCGCGCCATCGGGCCGAGCGAACCGTTGACGGTCGGCCAACCGCCGTAGACGCCACCGCGGCTGACGAGGCCCATGGTCGGCCGCATGCCGGCGACGCCGTTCCAGATCGAAGGCCTGCGGATCGAAGCAAAGCCTTCCTGCCCGACTGCGACGGTGCAGAAATTCGCCGACACGGCGGCTCCCGAGCCGCCGGATGAGCCGCCCGCGGTGCGCTCGAAGTCGTAGACATTGCGGGTCGAGCCGAACAGCGAGCCGTGGGTGTCGCCGCCGCCAAGTTCGCCGAGCGTGGCCTTGCCAAGGAAAATGACGCCAGCCTCGCGGAGCTTTTTCACAGCAAAAGCGTCTTCGCGCGGCATGTAGTCCTTGTAGAGCACCGAGCCGAGCGTGGTCGGCATGCCTTTGACGTCGCCCTGGTCCTTCATGATGACAGGAATGCCGTGCAGCGGTCCGACGAAGCCGGACGCCTTGAACGCGGCATCGAGCCGGTCGGCCTCTTCGAGCGCTGTGGGGCTGAGCGAGATCAGCGCGTTGATGGCGGGACCCCGCCGATCATAGGTCGCGATGCGGTCGAGGTAAGCTTGCACCAGCGCCCGAGCGGTCAGTGTACCGGCCTGATAGGCGGCGTGAATGTCGGCGATGGTGGCTTCGAGAAGTTTGAAGGCTGTGGAATGCATAGCCAACAATAGGCCGTGAAATTAGATGATGTAAACGCTCGTGTCGCTTGGTTCGGAAGTTCGCTTCGGAGCAAGCTTGAGAATGCGAGCGAACTTTTTGAATCAAAGCGCAAGCTTCGCATGGCAGGTGAGGTGCCCCGGCATGTCGGCGCAAGAGGAAGTCTGCTAAGTTGCGCCATAATGGGGCGGTCGCTTGAACAAGCGCCGACCAATAAGCCGACCGCAACAGGGAGGCATGGGGATGAAACGTCTGGAATGGATGGCTCTTGCGCTATTGGCGCTCGGGCCGCAGGTGGTTTCGGTTTCAGCACAGCCTGCCGCCACGCAAGCGTCGCTCAACGACAAAGAGCTCACCGGCATGCGGCTGTTCAATCAGTCGTGCCGCGTCTGTCACACCAAGCCGCAGTTGAGCAGCCCGCTCTATGGGCCGGCGCTGTCGCGCCAATCGCTCGGCGGTCAGGATGACGTGATGCGCGAGGTGATCAGCAACGGCACGCCCCGCATGCCGGGCTTCAAGCATCATTTTCAACCGCAGCAGATCGACGCCATTGTCGCTTATCTGAAGACCATTCCGGCGCCATCGCCCTAGGAGGCATCCATGCGCAGCATGCGATCGTTGCTGGCCGCGAGTTCATTCGTCGCGCTGCTCGGCGGCGCTGTTCCTGCCGTTGCGGCGGATACGATCTTGAGCGGTCTCGTCAAATCGTCCGATGGCGCAGCGATGGGCGGCGTCATGGTTTCGGCAAAGCCCCAGGGCGGCACCATCACAACCACGGTGCTCACTGATGAAGCCGGCCGCTATTTCTTCCCGCCGCTTGCCGATGGCAGGTACCGGGTCTGGGCGCAGGCGCTGGCGTTCGCCTCCGATCGGGGCGAAGTCGATCTGGGCGCAACGAAGAAACGCGACTTCACGCTGAAGCCCACCGAAGACGTGTGGAAGCAGCTTCCCGGCAACCTGATGCTCGCAGCGCTCCCGGAGGACAACGAGCAGGACAAGCGCATGAAGGCCATCGTGCGCAACAACTGCACCGCCTGTCACACCGCGAGCTACGTGCTGCAGCATCGCTTCGATGAGGCCGGCTGGACCGCCATCATCGAGTTGATGAAGAACGTCAACGTCTACGGCGCCTATGTCGGCGCGAGCCGGCCGCCATCCGGCATTCTCGACTATCACCAGAAGGAGCTCGCGGCTTATCTCGCGAAGGCGCGTGGACCCGGTGAGAATGGCACGCACGTTAAACTCGAGCCGCGTGCCACCGGCGAGGCCGCTCGTGTGATGTACAAGGAGTACGACGTCCCGCTCGACGCCGATCAGGGGCTGCCCGCGAATTTCGTGCAGAACGACGGCAGCGACTGGTCGCTCGGCACGCCGTCGGTGCTCATTCCCGGTTGGGGCGTGCACGACGCCTGGATGGATTTCCAAGGCGACCTCTGGTTCACCTGCAACATTCCGAACAGGCGGATCACCATCGGCCGCATCTCCACCAAGACCGGTGCGATCAAGCTGTTCGCGGTGCCGGGTCCGCAGGGCCTCATGGCCCAGACCCACGGCATGACGCGCGATCCGAACGGCATCCTCTGGTTCAACGTCAATCCGGGGCGCGGCGGCATCGGCCGCATGGATCCGAAGACCGAAAATCTCGAAGTGTTCATCCCGCCGCCCGGTATGTCGCCGACCGGAGGCGCCACCACGGTGGACTATGACGGCAAAGGCAAGATCTGGTCGTCGTCGCCGGACGGCGCGTTGCGCTTCGATCCGGACACCGGCCAGTTCACCGAGTTCAAGTCGATCACCTACAAGACACCGAACGGCACCGGTGTGACTTACGGCGCCGCCGCGGACCGCGACGGCAATGGCTGGTGGGCCGAGATGTCGATCGACATCATCGGCAAGGGCAATATGGCGACCGGCAAGGCCGAGGAGGTGCGGCTCGAACCCGTGAAGGCCGAGCTTGATCGCGTGACGCCCGAGGCGAAGAAGTTCTTTGAGACCTACAACCAGCCGGACTTCAACAGCCCGCTGCCCTGGGCGCAGGGGCCGCGCCGCATGGGCACCGACAAGGCGGCCGACGTGCTGTGGGTTGGCAATTCGTGGGGCGCGAACCTCGCGCGCATCAACACCAAGACCAACGAGACGACCTACGTGCCGCTGCCGAGCAAGCAGCAGCCGTATCACGTGCATGTCGACAAGCAGCACCGGCCGTGGACCAACATCTGGGGCGGCGACCGCGTGATGCGCTACGATCCGCAGACCCAAGTCTGGACGGCGTTCGATCTGCCGACGCGCGGCGCCGAGCCGCGTTATGTCTCGCTGCTTGAGCGCGACGGTATGCCGACGCAAGTGGTGCTGCCCTATTTCAGGGCGCGGAAGGTCGCCGTCATGACCATGCGCAGCGAGGCGGAACTCGCAGCGCTGCGTCTGGAGGCCGAAAAGCAGTGAGCGCCGCAACTGCGCGCAGTCGCGGCGCCTGCAGGTCCCGACCAGTTTCCCGGTCGGGACCGCGCCCTCGGCATCACCCCCCGGATTACAGCCGGAAAGCGCGGTGTCTGTTTACCCGCGCGGTGCACCTCGCATAATTCGGAGGACTACTTAGGCGGACTGCTGTCCGGTTTGATGGCGCACGCTCGGACACGTTCCGCGGCCGAATACAGCAATGCCCGCAATTCATCGGGGTCCACACCATCCGCAGCCATCAAGGCGCGGATGAGGGGATCAGTCAGCAGTTCATCGATCGATGGTTCGGGGCTTTCCAGCATTCAAGCGTCCGACACACTTATTGGCTTTATCTTTCTGCGGGCAGCGCGTTTCCAATGAGTTGGAACGGCCTGACAAGCGTCGCGCCTACAGTGTCCAGAACGAACACGCCGGAGCGATGCAGACCCGGGCTCGTCGCCAGACGCGGATAAAGCGCGGCCAGATTCGTATAGCGGTCGTGGTTGAACCGGTCCGTCGCCGCAACGTTCGAGATATCGACGATTTGAACCTTGGCGCTCAGCGCCGCCTCTTGGACCCGTGGATCGTCGACGTCGAGAGCGCCAACCCTCGGCCGCTCTCCGGCAATGCGTCCGGACAGCGCGAGAGCTTTGTCGTCGCGCGAGACGAGCAGCGTCATGGGCGGCGAGAGCGGCCCAACGACTTTCATTTGCGAGCGGAACACGTCGACGTCGATGTCGGGCGCGGCCAGAACGACACTCAAGCGGCCAACGACTGCGTTTTGACCGGAGAGGCCCAGCTGGCGCAACGCCTCCATAACGAGCCAGGAGCCCATGCTGTGTCCGATGACCACAACTTCGCCAGCCCCCGGTTTGCGCGCCAGCATCGACAGCAATTCGGCCAACTGGTCGCGCGATGAGGTGACCGCGTCCTTGTCGGCGACGTAACCGGTTACAGTCGCTTCCGACGGCCAAGCAAACAGGATCGGCTGCGCCCCTAGATCGGAATCGGCTGTCATTTGCGCGAGACGAAACAGCGCTTCCTGGAAATTGGTGTTGAAGCCATGCACGAAGACGGCAGTTCTCCGGTCTTTGCGCCCGGATGACAGGCGCTGCTCGAAGGTTTTCCGGTCGAGCACCTCCTGCTGCGCGGTGACAAAATCGACGGCGGGATCCGGCGTTCCCGACGGCCATTCGATCTGCCCAACTTTGTGACCGGGCGGAATTGAAATCTTGAACGCCGCATAGTTGGACTTGCCGGAGCGATTGTTGTTGTAGACGTTGCTGCCCGCGATCTCGCGCTCACGTGTTGTTGCCACATAAGCGGTGACGACTCTGGCGCCGGGAACCAACGCCGCTGTCGGGTTCAGCACCTCTGGTCCGGGTCGCGTGGCGCAGCCGGCCAGCATCATCAGCAGCAGGACAACGACAGCCCGGCCGGCGCGCTTGAGCTGGTCCATGTTGCGCATCCCGATGCCCCTTTATGCGGATGCCTTGGCGAAACGCCGGCTGGTGACGTTTTCCTTTATCTGCCGCAGCCCGGTTGTCATGGCTTCCAGAATTGCAGGATCGATCCCCTTGGTCATGACGCCGCGAAGCTTGGTGCGAAGGCTCTTGATCTCGCGCAGGATCGGCGCCGCGGCCGGCGTCAAGCGCAGGCGCCAGATGCGCCGGTCTTCGGGATCGGGGCAGCGCTTGACCAAGCTTAGCTCCTCGAGACGGTCGATCAGGCGCGCGATCGTGATCGGCGCCACCTCGGCACAGGCCGCGAGCTCGTTCTGGGATACATCCGGCTGCTGCTCCAGCCGCGCCAGAATGATGATCTGTGCCCGGGTCAAACCATGCGCTTGCGCCATCTGGTCGGCGCAAGTGCGCATGTGGCGCGCCACGTCATAAAGCAAAATCAGCGGATCGTTATCGAGATCAGCGGCCGCCATCGCGTGTTTGCCTTGCCAGTCGATAAGGGAGAGCCGCCACGCGGAGGACTTCGAGCGGCTCTCCCGGGTGCCGGCCATCGCCATCGGAGGGCAAGGGCGAAGGCGGCCAGATGGTTAGCCTACGTAACATAAGCAAGCTTATGAAATACCGTAAGCAAGCTTACGATTTCTGTCAAGCGTCGCTGCGGTAGGCCGGCGCGGTGCCGGCGGGCAGAATCTGCGAAGTTGATCCGCCCAACAAAAAAGCCCCGCTCGCGCGGGGCTTAAAGTTTGCAGTCCAGACGAAGCGATCACTTCGTCTTCAGATTCTCCGCCGACACCTTGCCGTTGCGGCCGGTCGTCAGCTCGTAATCAACTTTCTGTCCTTCATTGAGCCCTTGCAGTCCGGCGCGCTCGACCGCCGAGATATGCACGAACACGTCCGGGCCTCCGCCTTGCGGCTGAATGAAGCCATAGCCTTTGGTTGCGTTGAACCACTTCACAGTGCCAGTCGCCACGTTGCCTCTCCAAGAAAAAGTCTACAGGTAGTCCCCGCCGACATCCAAGAATACCGAACAAATCGTTCGCTCGGAAGACACATGTCGTGATCGTTTTGGGAGGATGGCCGCCCCATGTCCGACGCACAACATTGAGGGGCGGGGGCAGCCGTGGCGATCCGATGGTCCGCGGTCCGCCGGAATTTTCGGCAGGAACGATAGACATCGTCAGCCGTTCACGGTCAGCCAACGTGAAAGGACAGCTGATGCGTTTCACCATTGCAACCGCCACCGTTGCAACCGCCGCAGTGGTGCTCGTTGCCGCGCAATTCGCATCCGCGCGGGGCGAGCCGCCTGATGCGGCGAGCCCCCAGCCACCGACCGGTCTGAATGCGCCGTCGTCCTCGGCCAAGAGCACCGAGGAACTGAAGAGGAAGGTCGAGGAGGGAGGCTTCAAGGACGTCCAGGTCGTGCCGCGTATGTTTGTGGTGCTTGCAAAAAAGCCTGACGGGCAGGGCGTCTCGATGATCGTTGACGCCGATACCCTGCAGGCCTTGCAGCTTGGCGGGGACGGTCCGGATCAGGGTGATGCCGGGCGGCAGGGCCCCGACGGGGCATGCAAGGGCCCGGCCGGCGAGGCGCTGTAGGCGGCGCCGTCCGCGCGGTGCGAGCCATTCAGATCGGACAATTCGACAAGATGAGCGCGGCGGTCCGCTCCGCTCATCAGGCTGACCATTTCCGACCAAGCTGCTTCTTTAAGAGTCTTGCATGTCAGTTCCGAAAGCCTTCCTAAGTCTTTGGTCATTCTGATAAATGCTGGGCCGGCTTGACGCGGCGATGCAACCGCTATAGGAAGCCGCATCGCTTTGCGGCCCGGCGACGGACTTCCGCGGCGAACCTGCTCCCAAAAAGGATCGCGCTTTGCGCTCCGGTCTCCTCCTGAAAGGTGGGGCTTGGGCTCCTATCTGCGTTGCCGAGTTGCTTTGACGTGCCCGAAATCAGTCTGCCCGAAAGCGGTTCAGTTTAATCCGATGGCCAAGATCAGCCCGTTCAAGTTCCTGCAAGAGGTCCGTTCGGAGACCGATAAGGTCACCTGGCCGACCCGCAAAGAGACCGTGATCACCACCATCATGGTGTTCGTCATGGTGGCGGTCGCGTCCATTCTGTTCACCGTGGCCGACCAGATCATCCGCCTCCTCATCACCTTCATCCTTCAGATTCAGACCTGACAGCCATCATGGCAAAACGCTGGTACATCGTTCACGCTTACTCGAACTTCGAGAACAAGGTCGCGGAGTCGATCCGCGAGCAGGCCAAGCAGCGCAACCTCGGCGAACTGTTCGATGAGATCATGGTGCCCAAGGAAAAGGTCACCGAGGTGCGCCGCGGCCGCAAGGTCGACACCGAGCGCAAGTTCTTCCCGGGCTATGTGCTCGTGAAAATGGACCTCACCGACGAAGCGTTTCATCTGATCAAGAACACGCCGAAGGTCACGGGCTTCCTCGGCGCCGACAACAAGCCGATGCCCATCTCCGAGGCCGAGGCGTTGCGCATCCTGCAGCAGGTGCAAGAGGGCGTCGACCGGCCGAAGCCGTCGATTTCCTTTGAGGTGGGCGAGCAGGTCCGCGTGTCGGACGGCCCATTCGCGTCGTTCAACGGCACGGTCGAAGAGGTCGACGAGGGCCGTTCGCGCGTCAAGGTCGCGGTGTCGATCTTCGGCCGCGCCACGCCCGTGGAATTGGAGTTTACGCAGGTCGAGAAGGTATAAGACCTGTGTGAAGACGGGGCTGGCTTTCGCCGGTTCCGAAACTGAGAGACGTGGGAGGTGCGGCGGCTGCCAACCGTCTAGATCCGCACCACGGCTCCTGACCCGGCCACTCATGGCCAAAAGGTAGGAGAAGTCAGCTATGGCAAAGAAAGTCACCGGCTTCCTGAAGTTGCAGGTGCCGGCCGGCGCCGCGAATCCCGCGCCGCCGATCGGTCCCGCGCTCGGTCAGCGCGGTCTCAACATCATGGAGTTCTGCAAGGCGTTCAACGCGCAGACGCAGAAACTCGAAAAGGGCGCACCGATCCCGGTCGTCATCACCATCTACGCCGACCGTCCCTTCACCTTCGAGCTCAAGACCCCGCCGATGTCGCACTTCCTCAAGAAGGCGGCAAAGATCGAGAGCGGCTCGAAGACCCCCGGCCGCGACAGCGCCGGCTCCGTGACCAAGGCTCAGGTCAAGGAGATCGCGGAAGCGAAGATGAAGGACCTGAACTGCCACACCGTCGAGGCGGCCATGAAGATGGTCGAGGGTTCAGCCCGCTCGATGGGCCTGCAGGTGAAGGGATAACGGTCATGGCAAACATCGGAAAGCGCACAACGAAGATCCGCGAGGGCGTCGACCCCGCCAAGGCCTATCCGCTCGAAGAAGCGGTCAAGATGATCAAGGATCGGGCCAAGGCGAAGTTCGACGAGACCATCGAGATCGCGATGAACCTCGGCGTCGACCCCAAGCATGCGGACCAGATGGTCCGCGGTGTGGTCACACTGCCGAACGGCACGGGCCGCACGGTTCGCGTCGGCGTGTTCGCCCGCGGCCCCAAGGCCGACGAGGCGAAGGCTGCCGGCGCCGACGTGGTCGGCGCGGAGGACCTGTTCGAGAAGGTCAACGGCGGTACGATCGAGTTCGATCGCTGCATCGCCACGCCGGACATGATGGGTCTGGTCGGCCGTCTCGGTAAGGTGCTCGGCCCGCGCGGCATGATGCCGAACCCGCGCGTCGGCACCGTCACCATGGACGTCACCAACGCCGTGAAGGGCGCCAAGGGCGGCTCGGTCGAGTTCCGCGTCGAGGCTGCCGGCATCCTGCAGGCCGGCGTCGGCAAGGCGTCGTTTGCCGCCGACAAGCTCGTCGAGAACATCCGCGCCTTCACCGACGCCGTGAACAAGGCGAAGCCGTCGGGCGCCAAGGGCCACTACGTCAACCGTGTCTCGATCTCGTCGACGATGGGACCGGGCATCAAGGTGGATATGGCGACGCTCGCGCCGGCCGCCGCCGAGAAGTAATCGGCGCCGCTGAGACTTGAATGTGAAACGGGCGCTGCCTCGGCAGCGCCCGTTTTTTAGTTTTTGGGCTTGAAGTCGATCGCCTTGACGGTGGCCGCCACCGCGGCCCGCTGCTCCTCGATGTCGGCGGCAAATTCATCCGGTCCGCCGACGTTGATCACCGAGCCGGTGGCGGCGAGCCGCGCCGCAATCGATCCGTCGGCCGCGGCCTCCTTGAAGTCGGCGGCGATCTTCTCCTTCAGCGCTCGGGGCGTCGTGGTGCGGCCGATCAGACCGTGCAGGCCTTCGAACACCAGCGACGGATAGCCTTGCTCGCGTGCGGTCGGCACGCCCGGCACCAAGTCGGTGCGCTCCTTGTTGTTGACCGCGATCAGCTTGATGCGGTCGGCCTTCCACTGCGGCTGCAGGATCGCGAGCGACGCCATGGCCACCTGGATGCGGCCTTCGGCCAAATCAGTGGGCGCCTGGTTGATGTCGCGATAGGGCACTTGCGCGATGTTGAGCTTCTCGGCGTACGTGTAGGCCCAGAAGGTGAATTCGGTCAGGCCCGCAACAAGACCCGAGTTGAATTTCCCAGGCGCAGCGCGCGCTGCTTCGGTGAACTCGCGGACATTGGTGTAAGGCGACGACTTGGCGAGTGCGACCGCCAGGATGGTGTTGGACGCGCGCGCGATCGGCACGAGGTCCTTCGGGTCGTAAGGCAATTTGCTGTGAACGAACGGATGGACCGTGAAGTTGCCCGAGGGCATGTAGAGAAACGTATGGTCGTCGTCGGTGCCGAGAAACGCCGAGATCGCGATGATGCTGTCGCCGCCCGGGCGGTTGTCGATCACGACCGGCTGACCCCAGCGCTGCGACAGCTTCTCCGCAAACAGCCGCGCGCCGATGTCAGCCGCGGCGCCCGGACCGAATGGCACGATGAATTTCACCGGTCGCGTCGGCCAGTTCTGGGACTGAGCTTGTGAAGGTGCACTCGCTGCACCAAGCGTGACAAGCACAGCCAATAGAGCTGCCGAAATCCGGACTGCCATCATGAGGGCCTCGCCTTTCCATGGTTGCGTCAAATCTTCTCAGTTCGACGAACCATCCGGCCTGGTCCGTCAGTTGGTCGCTTCGTCCAGAGGCGCGCCTTCCTTGGCGCGGAGTGCGCGCAGCACCGCTTCGGGCGTGAGTGGCAATTCCATCAGCCGTACGCCAATCGCGTCGTCGATTGCGTTGGCAATAGCCGGCGACAGACTCAACGTTGCGGACTCGGCAGCGCCCTTGGCGCCGAACGGTCCATTCTGCTGATAGTTGCGGACAGTCTCGTTGATCATCGCCGGCGGCACGTCGGCAATGCCGGGGATCTTGTAGTCGGCGAGCGACGCGTTGGTCACCTGGCCGCCGTCGAGATGCATCTTCTCGAACATGGTGAAGCCGAGCTGCATGATGGAGGCGCCGGAGATCTGCGTCTCCACGATCCGCGGATTGATCGGGGTGCCGCAGTCGATGACATTGACCACCCGCACGATCCGCACATGGCCGGTCTCGGTGTCGACCTCGACTTCGACCGCGGCGCCTCCGATCATCCAGTAGGGCGTGATGTTCTCGCTGTAGCCGATCTCGTGCTTGGCCGCCTGATAATCGGGCTTGTAGGCGCCCGAGCCGATCACGTTGCCGGCCTGCATGCCGTAGCGTTTCTGGAACAGTTCGGCGACCGGGATGTTCGAGCCTTCGGGCTCGCCCACTTCACGGGCCAGCGCGGCGAGCTTGGCTTTGACCTCGGCTGCGGCGGTGCGGATCGCGTTGCCCATATGAAACAGTGAGCGCGACCCAAGCGTGCCCATGTCGTAGGGCGTGACATCGGTGTCGCGCGGCACCACGCGCACGCTGTCGGCCGGCACGTCCAGCGCTTCGGCTGCGACCTGCGCGAGGCCTGTGTCTGAGCCCTGGCCCATGTCGACGGTGCTGCAATAAAGCGTCACGCTGCCGTCGGCGCTCATGTTGATCATCGCCACCGACGTGGTCGGCGAGATCGCGGCCTTCAGTGCCAGCGCAAGTCCGCGGCCGCGACGGATCGAGCCATTGCCCCGATCGAAAGGCGCGCTCCACTGCAGCCGCTCGCAAAGCCTGTCGAGCACGGCTTCGAGCGGCGCGTCCTTCAGCACCGTGCCGCTCGCGTGCGCTTTGCCTTCGTGTAGCAGATTCTTCCTGCGGAATTCGACCGGGTCGAGCTTCAGTGCACGCGCGATGATGTCGGTGTGGCTCTCATAGGCCCAGCAGAGCTGTGGAATGCCGAAGCCGCGCAGCGCGCCGGCCGGCGTCAGATTGGTGTAGAGCGCGTAGGAGTCGGTCCAGACATTGTCGATGTCGTAAGGGCCCGAAGCGACGAAGCCAGACTTGTGGGTTACGCGTGGGCCGACGTCCGCATAGGCGCCGCCGTTCCAGTAAACCTCGCATTTTCGAGCTGTGATACGGCCGTCCTTGTCGACGCCGCTCTTGATGCGGAACGTGCTCGGGTGCTTAGTGATCTGGTAGAACTGCTCCTCCATCGACAGCGCGATCTTCACCGGCTTGCGCACCAGGAGTGACAGCGCCACGACCAGCGCCTCGAGCTTGATGTAGAGCTTCGAACCATATCCGCCGCCGACATAGGGAATGCGGATGCGCACCTTGTTCTGCGGCAAGCCCAGAAGGCGCGCGAGTTCGAAGCGCACGAACGATGGGCCCTGGCAGCTCGTGTGTACGGTCACGTGATCGGGGCGCGTCTCGGCAATCGCGGCAAACGGCTCGAAGGCAAGATGCAGGCACTTCTGGGTGTGAAAGGTGTGTTCGAACACATGCGCCGCCGATGCAAAAGCAGCGTCGACGTCGCCGCGGCGTAGCCGCGCATCGACCGCCATGTTGGTCGATTTGACGTCCTTCAGATGCTTGAGATCGGCGAAGCTTCCGGCCGGGCGAAGCTTGTCGTGCACATAGGCTTTTGAGGTCATGGCTTCGACCTCGTCGTAGACCGCCGGCAGCTCTTCGTATTCGGCGACGATCTGCGCGACCGCGGCTTCGGCAATATGGGGATCGATGGCAACCACCGCGGCGACCGGCTCGCCGACGAAGCGCACCTTGTCGAGCGCGAGGATCGGCTGGTCGTGGAACGCCGGTCCGTAATACGGATCGGGGATCACCCGGCGGATGTCCTCGCCGGTGAACACCCCGAGCACGCCGGGAATGCGCGCCGCGGCGCTGACGTCAATACGCTGTATACGACCGTGCGCAACGGTGCTTCGAAAGATCTTGCCGTGGACCATGCCCGGCAATTGCATCACGTGAGTGTATTCGGCGCGGCCAGTGACCTTGGCCCGTGCCTCAAGCCTGGGCAGCGAAACGCCGATCTGGCGGCCAGCCGCACCATTTGTCGGCATCGCCAATCCCCTCTTATCGCCGGACACGCTTACGGCGTGTCCGTTCGTAGTGAGAGCGTAACATCCAAGCTCATGCTGTCGAGGTATGCTGGCATGCGATGCGGTGAGAGCCGCATGCATGATCGTAAGGCGACAATGCGGGTCGCTGAACTAATCCGCTCGGATGCCCGCGAGCTTGATGACCTTCGACCACTTCGCCGATTCTGTTCTGAAGAACGCGTTGCATTCTTCGGGCGTGCTGGCGACCGTCTCGAATGCCATTGCGGCAAGGCGCTCTCTGACGTCGGGCCGGGCGTGGATCGCGGCGAGCATCTGGTAAAGCTGCGCGATGATGTCCTTCGGTGTGCCGAATGGCACCACGACGGCGGTCCAGGTCGAGCCTTCGACGTCAGGGAAGCCTGCCTCGACCATCGTTGGCGTATCGGGCAGCGCCTGTGCACGCGTCGTTGCCGAAACCGCGAGCGCGCGGAGCTTGCCGTCCTGGATCATCGGCACCGCGGGTGCGAGCGCGCCGAACGAGGCGGGCGTGTGACCAGCAACGGCTGAGCCGACTGCGGGGCCGCCGCCATTGAAGGGCACGTGAACAAGATCAGGAGCGTAGGACAATCGGAACAGCTCTCCGACGAGACTTGGCGGCGTGCCGACGCCGGGCGAGGCGAAGCTGAATTTGCCGGGATTGGCTTTGACGAGCGCGACGAACTCTTTGACGTTCTTTGCCGGCACGTTTGGATTCACCGTGAGCACGATCGGTTGGACCGCGCCGAGCGTCACCGCCTCGAAGTCGCGGAACGGATCGTATGGCACGTGGCTGTAGAGAAACGGGTTGTTGACGTGGCTGCCGCCGGTCACCAGCAAAGTGTAACCGTCGGGCGCGGACTGCGCGGCGCGCGCACTGCCGGCGCTGCCGCCCGCGCCGCCGACGTTTTCGATGTAAAACGACTTGCCGGTCTGCTCGGACAGTTTGGTCGCGATCAAGCGTGCATACAGGTCGGTCGGCCCGCCGGGCGCAAATGGCACGATCACCTTCACGGCTCGCGACGGATAGGTCTCGGCGCGTGCGAGGCGCGGCAGCACGGGCAGGGCGGCGAGGCCCGCGGCCAAACGCAGAAATCGGCGACGGGGAATCTGCATGGCGTTTCCTCCGGGAGTCGCGATTTGCGGCGGTGCTTATGACACTCGTTGAGTACGGATTTTACGCGGAGACTTGCCGGAGCCAAGCCCGCTTTTGAACTGCAACGTGGGCAACAACACTTCGGGTTTTGCCGAAGCGTTCAGGGCTGAAGTTCCGTACGAGAGAGGCCATCTCCATCGCGGGCGACATGAAACCACGGAGCATCGTCATGGACACCGCAGTTTCGAATCCGATGGCCGCCAAGCTCGACCCTCGCGAGGAGCATCACCGGGTCGCAAGCTCCCATCGTGGGCTGTCATTGTTCCTGCGTTATCTGGCGCCGCGTGATGCCAAGAGCGAACGCGTTGCGCTCTACGTGCACGGCGGAACCTTTCCGTCGGCGCTTTCGATCGCGCATCGTTTCGACGACCGCTCATGGCGCGATGAATTGAACGACGCGGGCTTCCATGTCTGGGGCCTCGATTTCCACGGCTTCGGTCTGTCTGATCCCTATCCGGAGATGGCGCAGCCCCCCGAGGCGAACGCGCCGCTCGGCCGCGCCGAGGACGCGAGCCGCCAGCTTGAAGCCGCGGTGCGGTTCATCGCCAGGCATCACAATGTTGCTCGCATCTCGATCATCGCGCATTCGTGGGGCTCGATCGTCACGGGCCGCTTCGCGGGGCGTTGCCCCGAGTTGGTCGACCGGCTGGTGTTCTTCGGCCCGATCACCTTCAGACCGCACACGGCGGAGGCGCAAAAATTACCCGGCTGGCGCCTCGTCTCGCTGAAGGACCAGTGGGACCGTTTCACCGAAACGGTGCCGAAGGGCGAGGGGGCGGTGCTGTCGCGCCGCCACTTCGACGAATGGGGTGAGTGCTATCTCGACACCGACGCGGCAAGCCGCATGCGCCTGCCCGCGGCCGTGCAGGTGCCGAGCGGGGCGTTCCAGGACATCTTCGACGCCTGGGCGGGTGGGCTTGCTTACGAGCCGGCATTGGTCCGCGCGCCGGTCGCGATCATTCGCGGCGAATGGGACAGCTTTTGCAACGATGCCGATGCCCATTGGCTGTTTGGCGCCTTGAAGACCTCAACCGAGAAGCGCGACATTAAAATCGGCCGCGGCACGCATCTGATGCATCTCGAAGTCATGCGTGGCGCGTTGTACCGGGAGAGCATCGCGTTTCTCACCGAATCCCCAGGCGTCATCTACGCTGCAGCGTGATAATCAGACGACACGGAGGAATTCATGTTTGCCGTGATCTTCGAAGTCCAACCCA
Organism: Rhodoplanes sp. Z2-YC6860; assembly: GCF_001579845.1. Classification (GTDB taxonomy): domain Bacteria; phylum Pseudomonadota; class Alphaproteobacteria; order Rhizobiales; family Xanthobacteraceae; genus Z2-YC6860. Next base: position 4,838,388 of record NZ_CP007440.1, on the reverse strand, counting down.
AGCAGGAGCGCTTCGACGAATATCTGGAGCTTGCGAAGGGGCTCAAGCCGAAGCTCGAAGCCATTGACGGGTTCATCGACAACGAGCGCTTCAAAAGCCTGCGCGATCAACGGCGGCTGGTGTCGCTATCGACGTGGCGCGACGAGAAAGCGGTGATCCGTTGGCGGACGCAGGGCGAGCACCACGGCGTCCAGGAAAAAGGACGCTTCGAGGTGTTCGAGGACTATCATCTCCGGGTCGGCGAGATTTTCGTCGACAGTCAGGCGCCGGCAACGAAGCAACTGCGTTTCGACGAAACCGAGATCGGCGCCGCGAAGGTCGTCAGCTTGACCGAGGTCGAACCCAAACAGAAGGGTGACGTCTCGGGCGATACGCTTGGCGAGCAACTCGGCCTTGGCGGCCACGGCGGGCTGATCGCAAGCGAGATATTCGAAAGCATCTACGTGCCGGGCAAGCTTCTGCTGCTGACGTCGTGGCGCGACGCCCAGGCGGCCGAAGCGTTCCCGCCAAGGCCGCCGGCTGGCGCGAAGTCACTTCGCCACCGCAGCGTCCGCATCATCCGCGACTACGGCATGTTCGAGCGCCGCGAGGCGCCGCAGTTCTATCCCGAGGTGCGCAAGGCGTCGTAGCAGCTACGCGGCGCTGCGCTTGCCCCAGAGTTCGGCGCTCGCAAGCCGCGCACCCTCGCTGAGCGAGCGCAGCTTCGCCCACATGATGCTTTCGTGGACCCGCTTGGCGAACGGGCTCTGGGCAAAGCCGCAATCGGTGCCGGCCATCACGTTCTCGCGGCCGACGATGTTGGCGAGCCGGACCAGTCGCTGGGCCACCAGCTCCGGATGCTCGACGATGTTGGTGGCGTGGCTGATCACGCCGGGAATGAGCTTCTTGCCGGCCGGCAGTTTGACGTCTTTCCACACCGTCCATTCGTGCTCATGGCGCGGGTTGGCCTGCTCGACGCTGTAGGCGCCGACCTTCACCTGCAGCAGGAGGTCGACGATGCTCTTCAACGGGACGTCGAAGGCATGCGGCCCGTTCCAGCTGCCCCAGCAGATGTGATAGCGCGATCGCTCTTCAGGGATGCCGCGCAAGGCATGATTGAGCGCGTCGATGCGAAGCTGTGCCCAGGCGCGGTACTGCGGCTCGCTCATCGGCGGCACCATCTTCTCGTGCATATACGGCAGGAAGGCGTCGTCGATCTGCACGTAAAGTCCGGCATCGACGATGGCTTTGTATTCCTCGTGCAGCGCATCGGCGAGGGCGAAGAGGAGCGCTTTCTCGTCGGCGTAGTGCTCGTTCTTGGCGCCGGGCAGCGCGCTTGCGGGCGCGACCACGGGCAGGAATGCGCCGGCCGCCTTGTGTTTGGCCGCTGCGGCTTTCAGCGTGGCGATATCGCGCTTGACCGAGCTGTCGTTGTAGGTGAGGGGGCCGTTGACGACGAAGCGGTTGCCAAGCCGCGCGCCAAGGCCGGAGGCGCGATTGTATTCGGCATAGAATTCCGGAAACGCCACCTGATCCTGGCCGCCGCCCGCGGAGGTGAGCGGGTCCTTCATCTCCTGCGGTGTCGCAGGCCTTGTCGTGATCCCGCTGATCCGGGCGTGCACGTAGAATGCCCAATTCCGGCCCTTGCTGAACTCACCGTCGCTGACGATGTCGACGCCGGCCTCGACCTGCTGGTGGACGATTTCGTCGATGGAGGCCTTCAGACAAGCCTCATAGGCCGCCGAGTCGTAAGGCTGGCCGGCCTCGACCTGCTTGAGGAACTCGACCAGGTCGGGCGGTCGAACCAGGCTGCCGACATGGGTTACCGGGATGCGGTCGGGACTATCGGCCATGGGTATCCTCCTGAAAGGCTTGTTTTTCGCGCTTTGGCGGGCATGTTAGCTGGAAGAGGAAGCTGCGGCACCCGCATTCCGCTACCAGGCAGCCGGCGCCGCCTTTGGGCGGCCGCGCCTAAGGTCTTGGCAAACCGGTTCAAACGCTCTAAGTAAGGCCCACGGGCGTGCTGGCTCACTTGTCGGCGCGCCTTTGCGCGCTTCATGAAAGCCACAGCAGAAGGAACCCTTTCCTTTTAGACATCCTCCGGGACATCTGAAAGGGAGCCGGGAAACCAACGCTGCGACCTTCGTTTAGCCGCGTCCTGTCCGAGACTGCGGGTGCCGGGACTGCCGGCTTAATTGACCACCTGCACAGACGGGTAAGGCCGATAGCGGCTCGGGCAACCGGGCTGGAATCGGTTCGAACCGTTGGACCTTGTTTGGCGTGAGCCAGGCGAGAGGCAGGGCACGAAAGCGTCGTCCCTGCGTTCGCGTTGCGACAGCCGGGACGGCACATCGCAACCGGCGGCTTCGTCTCAAGTGACGCCAAGCCGCCAACCGGAGAGAGCTTGTGGAACGAGCGGCTAAAGCCGAGCAGATCGCGGAGTTGAAAGAGGTCTTCAAGACCACCAACACCGTCGTCGTTGCTCACTATGCCGGCCTCACGGTTGCCCAGATGCAGAACCTGCGCAAGCAGGCTCGGCAGGCTGGAACCACTGTGAAGGTCGCCAAAAACCGCCTCGCCAAGATCGCTCTTGATGGCACGGACGTGGCCAGCATCGGTTCCCTGATGAAGGGGCCGACCGTGATCGCCTACTCAAACGATCCCGTTGGTGCGTCCAAGGTCGCCTCCGACTTCGCCAAGGCGAACGACAAGTTCGTCATCCTCGGCGGAGCGATGGGCAAGACCGCGCTCGACCCGAATGGCGTGAAGGCGCTTGCCGCCCTCCCGTCGCTCGACGAGCTCCGGGCCAAAATCGTCGGCCTCCTTGTGGCGCCGGCGACCAAGATTGCGCAGCTCACCAACGCCCCGGCGGCGAAGGTGGCCCGTGTGGTTCAGGCCTATGCCAGCAAGAGCCAAGCTTAATCGAGGCTCCAAACTCAACTGGTTCGAATCGAAAAAGGAACTCTATCAATGGCTGATTTGTCCAAGATCGTAGACGAGCTGTCGACGCTCACCGTCCTCGAGGCGGCTGAGCTCGCCAAGATGCTCGAAGAGAAGTGGGGCGTGAGCGCCGCGGCTGCCGTGGCTGTTGCCGCGGGTCCGGCTGGCGCCGCTGCGGCTCCGGCCGAGGAGAAGACCGAGTTCACGGTCGTTCTCGCCGCTGCCGGCGACAAGAAGATCGAGGTCATCAAGGAGGTCCGTGCGCTCACGGGTCTCGGCCTCAAGGAAGCCAAGGACCTCGTCGAGGGCGCTCCGAAGAACGTCAAGGAAGGCGTGTCCAAGGACGAGGCGACCAAGATCAAGGCCACCTTGGAAAAGGTGGGTGCGAAGGTTGAGCTCAAGTAAGCAGTGCTTATCTGAGTGGTCCCTGGGGATGGTCCAGGGATTGCAAACAAAATCCGGTGATTTCGGGGTTTCCGCCCCGGAATCACCGTGTTTGCCGTTCAGCGGCAGCCAATAAGGCCGGTTTGCCGGCCTTTGGTGAGCGAGAGAGGACCGCATTTTTTGCGGTCGCGAGAGAAGGGCCGCGGCCTAGCCTAGTGTTTGGCCGTGTGGAGTCGGCGGTTCGGCCACCCGAATCGCCTCATAGATAGGCACTCGAACGCCTGTCCAGATAGTCGCGATGGATAGCGGCTTTTTGGAGAGTCGTCCCCGGTGCTTCCGACCGAACGACATAAAGAGAGAGAACGATGGCGCAGACGTTTACGGGTCGCAAGCGCGTAAGAAAGTTTTTCGGAAAAATCCAGGAAGTCGCAGAGATGCCGAACCTCATCGAGGTTCAGAAGGCATCTTATGACCAGTTCCTGCTGGTGCAGGAACCGCCCGGCGGTCGTCCTGACGAGGGCCTGCAGGCCGTGTTCAAGTCGGTGTTCCCGATCCGCGATTTTTCGAACACCTCGCAGCTCGACTTCGTCGCCTACGAATTCGATCCGCCGAAGTATGACGTCGACGAGTGCCGCCAGCGCGGCATGACGTTCGCCGCGCCGCTCAAGGTGAAGCTGCGGCTGATCGTGTTCGATGTCGACGAAGAGACCGGCGCCCGCTCCGTGAAGGACATCAAGGAGCAGGATGTCTACATGGGCGACATCCCGCTGATGACGAACAACGGTACGTTCATCGTGAACGGCACCGAGCGCGTCATCGTCTCGCAGATGCACCGTTCGCCTGGCGTGTTCTTCGACCACGACAAGGGCAAGACGCATTCGTCGGGCAAGCTCCTGTTCGCCGCCCGCATCATTCCGTATCGCGGCTCCTGGCTCGACATCGAGTTCGACGCCAAGGACATCGTCCATGCGCGTATCGACCGGCGCCGGAAGATTCCGGTGACGTCGCTGCTGTTCGCGCTCGGTCTCGACGGCGAAACCATCCTCAACACCTTCTACAAGCAGATCCCGTACAAGCGGCAGAAGGACGGCTGGCGCGTGCCGTTCGATGGCAACCGCCTCAAGGGCTACAAGGCCGTCAACGACGTCGTCGACGCCGACACCGGCAAGGTGGTGGTCGAGGCCGGCCAGAAGATCACGGTCCGCCAGGCCCGTCAGCTCACCGAGAAGGGGCTGAAGGCGCTGCGCATGACCGATGATGAACTCATCGGCCACTACATCGCCGAAGACCTCGTCAACGCGAAGACCGGCGAGATCCACGCCGAGGCCGGCGAGGAGATCACCGAGAAGCTCCTGAAGCTCCTCAATGAAGAGGGCTACAAGGAAATCCCGATCCTCGACATCGACCATGTCAACGTCGGCGCCTACATCCGCAACACCCTCGCGGTCGACAAGAACATGTCGCGCGAGGAGGCGCTGTTCGACATCTATCGCGTGATGCGTCCCGGCGAGCCGCCGACGCTCGACACCGCGCAGTCGATGTTCCAGTCGCTGTTCTTCGATAGTGAGCGCTACGACCTCTCGGCCGTGGGCCGCGTCAAGATGAACATGCGCCTCGACCTCGACGCGCCGGACACCATGCGCGTCCTGCGCAAGGAAGACATCATCGCTGTGATCCGCACGCTGCTCGACCTGCGCGACGGCAAGGGCGAGATCGACGACATCGACCATCTCGGCAACCGCCGGGTGCGTTCGGTCGGCGAACTGATGGAGAACCAGTACCGCATCGGCCTGCTCCGCATGGAGCGCGCCATCAAGGAGCGCATGTCGTCGGTCGATATCGACACCGTCATGCCGCAGGACCTGATCAACGCGAAGCCCGCGGCTGCCGCGGTGCGCGAGTTCTTCGGCTCCTCGCAGCTCTCGCAGTTCATGGACCAGACCAACCCGCTGTCGGAGATCACCCACAAGCGGCGCCTGTCTGCGCTCGGCCCGGGTGGTCTGACGCGCGAGCGCGCCGGCTTCGAGGTGCGCGACGTGCACCCGACGCATTACGGCCGCATCTGCCCGATCGAAACGCCGGAAGGTCCGAACATCGGCTTGATCAACTCGCTCGCGACCTACGCGCGCGTGAACAAGTACGGCTTCGTCGAGACGCCGTATCGCAAGGTCAAGGACGGCCGCGTCACCGACGAGGTCGTGTATCTCTCGGCGATGGAGGAGGGCCGTTACACGGTTGCTCAGGCTAACGCTCCGATCGATCCCAAGGGCCGGTTCACGGAAGACCTGATTCAGTGCCGCCATGCCGGCGACGTGCTCCAGCTTCCGCCGGAGAAGGTCGACTACATGGACGTGTCGCCGAAGCAGCTCGTTTCGGTGGCTGCGGCGCTGATCCCGTTCCTCGAGAACGACGACGCCAACCGCGCGCTGATGGGCTCGAACATGCAGCGCCAGGCGGTGCCGCTGGTTCGCGCCGAGGCGCCGTTCGTCGGCACCGGCATGGAAGGCGTGGTGGCTCGTGACTCGGGCGCGGCGATCGCTGCGCGCCGTACCGGCGTGATCGATCAGGTGGACGCCACCCGTATCGTCATCCGCGCCACCGGCGAGACCGACCCGACCAAGCCCGGCGTCGACATCTACCGGCTGATGAAGTTCCAGCGCTCCAACCAGAACACCTGCATCAACCAGCGTCCGCTGGTGAAGGTGGGCGATCAGGTCAAGAAGGGCGACATCATCGCCGACGGCCCGTCGACCGAGCTCGGCGAGCTCGCGCTCGGCCGGAACGTGCTGGTCGCGTTCATGCCGTGGAACGGCTACAACTTCGAAGACTCGATCCTGCTCTCCGAGCGGATCGTGAAGGACGATGTCTTCACCTCGATCCACATCGAGGAATTCGAAGTGATGGCCCGCGACACCAAGCTGGGCCCCGAGGAAATCACGCGCGACATTCCGAACGTCTCGGAAGAGGCGCTGAAGAACCTCGACGAAGCCGGCATTGTCTACATCGGTGCGGAGGTCCGCGCCGGCGACATCCTGTGCGGCAAGATCACGCCGAAGGGCGAAAGCCCGATGACGCCGGAAGAGAAGCTTCTGCGCGCCATCTTCGGTGAGAAGGCCTCGGACGTTCGCGACACGTCGCTTCGCGTGCCGCCGGGCGTGCAGGGCACCGTCGTCGAAGTCCGCGTGTTCAACCGCCACGGCGTCGACAAGGACGAGCGTGCGCTGGCGATCGAGCGCGAGGAAATCGAACGCCTCGCCAAGGACCGCGACGACGAGCAGGCGATCCTCGACCGTAACGTCTATGGCCGTCTGGCGGAGCTTCTCGAAGGCCGCCAAGGCATCGCCGGTCCGAAGGGCTTCAAGAAGGACTCCAAGATCACCCGTGCGGTGCTGGAAGAGTATCCGCGCGCGCAGTGGTGGCAGTTTGCCTCGCCGAACGACAAGCTGATGGCCGAGATCGAAGCGATCCGGAAGCAGTACGACGAGTCGAAGAAGGGTCTGGAACAGCGCTTCCTCGACAAGGTCGAGAAGCTGCAGCGCGGTGACGAGCTGCCGCCGGGCGTGATGAAGATGGTCAAGGTCTTCGTTGCGGTGAAGCGCAAGATTCAGCCCGGCGACAAGATGGCCGGCCGCCACGGCAACAAGGGCGTGGTGTCGCGCATCGTGCCGATCGAGGACATGCCGTTCCTCGAGGACGGCACCCATGTCGACATCGTGCTCAACCCGCTGGGCGTGCCGTCGCGCATGAACGTCGGCCAGATTCTCGAGACGCATCTGGGCTGGGCTTGCGCCGGCCTGGGTCTCAAGATCGGGCAGGCCGTCGAGCTCTACAACAGCAAGGGCGACGTCAAGCCGCTCAAGGAGACGTTGAAGAAGATCTACGGCGACGACGACGACATCAAGTCGATGAACGAGGACAATCTCATCGAACTTGGCACCAACCTCAAGCACGGCGTGCCGATTGCAACGCCGGTGTTCGATGGCGCCAAGGAAGCCGACATCGAGAGCATGCTCGACATGGCGGGTATGAACCACTCTGGCCAATCGGCGGTCTATGACGGCCGCACCGGCGAGAAGTTCGATCGCAATGTCACGGTGGGCTACATCTACATGCTCAAGCTCCACCACCTCGTGGACGACAAGATCCACGCGCGCTCGATCGGCCCGTACTCGCTCGTCACCCAGCAGCCGCTGGGCGGCAAGGCGCAGTTCGGTGGCCAGCGTTTCGGCGAAATGGAGGTCTGGGCGCTCGAAGCCTACGGCGCAGCCTACACGCTGCAGGAGATGCTGACGGTGAAGTCGGACGACGTCGCCGGCCGCACCAAGGTCTACGAAGCGATCGTCCGCGGCGACGACACCTTCGAAGCCGGCATCCCCGAGAGCTTCAACGTGCTGGTCAAGGAGATGCGCTCGCTCGGCCTCAACGTCGACCTGCATAACTCCAAGGCGCAAACGCCAAGCGGCACGGCCGAGGCGGCCGAGTGATCTAAGCGGCGGGGAGCGGCGGGTGCGCCGCTCCCAAGGCCGTCTCGCTTCCGCCCCCAGAAGCGCGACGGCGAACCTGGAATGACTTTAGCGGCCGACACGGTCGGCAAGCGGAGAAGACGATGAACCAAGAAATCATGAATCTTTTCAGCCCGCAGGTTCCTGCGCAGGTGTTCGACCAGATCAAGATTTCGATCGCGAGCCCGGAAAAGATTCTGTCCTGGTCCTACGGCGAGATCAAAAAGCCGGAGACCATCAACTACCGTACCTTCAAGCCCGAGCGCGACGGCTTGTTCTGCGCGCGCATCTTCGGGCCGATCAAGGACTACGAGTGCTTGTGCGGCAAGTACAAGCGCATGAAGTACAAGGGCATCATCTGCGAGAAGTGCTCGGTCGAAGTGACGCTCAGCCGCGTGCGGCGCGAGCGTATGGGCCATATCGAGCTCGCGGCGCCTGTTGCGCACATCTGGTTCCTGAAGTCGCTGCCGTCGCGCATCGGCCTTCTGCTCGACATGACGCTGAAGGATCTCGAGCGCATTCTGTACTTCGAGTACTACGTGGTGCTGGAGCCGGGTCTGACCCCGCTGCAGGACCGTCAGCTCCTGTCGGAGGACGAGTACCTCAAGGCGCAGGACGAGTACGGCGGGGACAGCTTCACGGCACTGATCGGGGCGGAAGCCATCCGCGAGATGCTGAAGGGCCTCGACCTCGAGAAGCTCGCCGCGGATCTGCGCGTCGAGATCGCGGAGTCGAAGTCCGAGCTCAAGCCGAAGAAGCTTGCCAAGCGGTTGAAGCTGATCGAGGCCTTCACCCAGTCCGGCAACAAGCCGGAGTGGATGATCCTCACGCAAGTGCCGGTGATCCCGCCGGATCTGCGACCTCTCGTTCCGTTGGATGGCGGCCGCTTCGCCACGTCCGACCTCAACGATCTCTATCGCCGCGTCATCAACCGCAACAACCGCTTGAAGCGGCTGATCGAGCTGCGTGCGCCGGACATCATCATCCGCAACGAGAAGCGCATGCTTCAGGAGGCGGTCGATGCGCTGTTCGACAACGGCCGTCGCGGCCGCGTCATCACCGGCGCCAACAAGCGTCCGTTGAAGTCGCTCGCCGACATGCTCAAGGGCAAGCAGGGCCGGTTCCGTCAGAACCTGCTCGGCAAGCGCGTCGACTATTCGGGCCGCTCGGTGATCGTGGTCGGTCCGGAGCTCAAGCTGCATCAGTGCGGTCTGCCGAAGAAGATGGCGCTCGAGCTGTTCAAGCCGTTCATCTACTCGCGGCTTGACGCCAAGGGTCTGTCGACCACGGTGAAGCAGGCGAAGAAGCTCGTGGAGAAGGAGAAGCCGGAGGTTTGGGACATTCTCGACGAGGTGATCCGCGAACATCCGGTCATGCTCAACCGCGCGCCGACCTTGCACCGTCTCGGCATTCAGGCGTTCGAGCCGGTCCTCATTGAGGGAAAGGCTATCCAGCTGCATCCGCTGGTCTGCGCCGCGTTCAACGCCGACTTCGACGGCGACCAGATGGCCGTTCACGTGCCGCTGTCGCTCGAGGCACAGCTCGAAGCTCGCGTGCTGATGATGAGCACGAACAACATCCTGCATCCCGCGAACGGCTCGCCGATCATTGTGCCGTCGCAGGACATCGTGCTGGGCCTCTACTACCTCACCATTATGGCCGACGGTCATCCGGGCGAGTGGAAGTACGAGATCCATTCGGAGGAGGAGCTGAAGAAGGACCCGAAGAAGGTCAACACGGTGCGCGGCTTCTACCGCGACATCGCCGAGGTCGAGCACGCGCTCAACCAGGGCGGCGTGCATCTGCACAGCAAGATCAAGTTCCGCTGGGTCGGCATCGACGAGAAGGGCGGGGAGTACAACAAGTGGTACGAGACCACGCCCGGCCGTGCGCTGCTCGGTCAGGTGTTGCCGCGCTCCTCGAAGGTTCCGTTCGACGTCGTGAACAAGCTCATGACGAAGCGCGAAATCTCCGGAATGATCGACACCGTCTATCGCCACTGCGGTCAGAAGGACACGGTGATCTTCTGCGATCGCATCATGGCGCTCGGCTTCTATCACGCGTTCCGCGCCGGCATTTCGTTCGGCAAGGACGACATGGTCGTGCCGAAGAAGAAGTGGGACATCGTCGAGAAGACCCGCACGGAGGCCAAGGACTTCGAGCAGCAGTACAACGACGGCCTGATCACTCAGGGCGAGAAGTACAACAAGGTTGTCGATGCCTGGTCGAAGGCGACCGACGAGATCGCCGGCAAGATGATGGAGGAAATCTCGGCGGCAAAGCGCGACGAGAAGACCGGCCGTCAGGCTCAGGTCAACTCCATCTACATGATGGCGCACTCCGGCGCGCGCGGTTCACCCGCGCAGATGCGTCAGCTCGCCGGCATGCGCGGCCTGATGGCCAAGCCTGACGGTTCGATCATCGAGACCCCGATCATCTCGAACTTCAAGGAAGGCCTGTCCGTGATGGAGTACTTCAACTCCACGCACGGCGCCCGCAAAGGACTGGCCGACACCGCGCTGAAGACTGCGAACTCGGGTTACCTGACCCGGCGTCTCGTCGACGTCGCGCAGGACTGCATCATCACGTCGTTCGATTGCGGCACCAAGGACGGCATTGCGGTCCGAGCCATCATCGACTCCGGCACGGTGGTGGCGTCGCTGGCGAGTCGCATCCTGGGCCGTACCACGGCTGAGGATGTGAAGGATCCGGCGGGCACTCGCGTCATCGTCAAGCGGAACACGCTGCTGAGCGAAAAGGAAGTCGAGGAGATCGTCCAGGCCAACGTGCAGGAGCTGCGCATCCGTTCGGTGCTGACCTGCGAGTTGATCAATGGCGTTTGCGGAGCCTGCTACGGGCGCGATCTTGCCCGCGGCACACCGGTGAACATGGGCGAGGCGGTCGGCGTGATCGCAGCGCAGTCGATCGGTGAGCCGGGCACCCAGCTGACCATGCGCACGTTCCATATCGGCGGCGCGGCGCAGATCTCCGAGCAGTCGTTCATCGAGTCGAACTTCGACGGCAAGATCGTCATCAAGACCAAGGGCAAGAATGCCGTCGTCAAGAACTCGGACGGCGACTGGATTGCCATGGGCCGCAGCATCGTGATCGCTGTGGCAGACCCCGACGGCACCGAACGCGCCACGCACCGCATCCAGAACGGCGCGCGGCTGCGCGTCACGGACGGTCAGGAGATCAAGCGCGGCACGCGTATCGCCGAGTGGGATCCCTACACCCGGCCGATCCTCACCGAGGTCGACGGCACCGTCGGCTTCGAGGATCTGGTGGAAGGGCAGTCGATGTCGGAATCGGTCGACGAGTCGACCGGTATCGCCAAGCGTGTGGTCATCGATTGGCGGACCTCGACACGGGCGGCGGACCTTCGTCCGGCGATCGTGATCAAGGGCGCGGACGGCAAGGTGCAGAAGCTCGCGCGCGGCGGCGATGCCCGCTACATGCTCGCGGTCGATGCGATTTTGTCGGCCGACGTCAACGAGCACATGAAGGCCGGCGACGTCATCGCCCGTATCCCGACCGAGAGCGCCAAGACCCGCGACATCACCGGCGGTCTGCCGCGGGTGGCGGAGTTGTTCGAGGCGCGTCGGCCGAAGGAGGCCGCCGTCATTGCCGAGATGACCGGCACCGTGCAGTTCGGCCGCGACTACAAGAACAAGCGGCGCCTGAGCATCACGCCGACCGAGGGTGGCGGCGAGCCCGTGGAGTATCTGATCCCCAAGGGCAAGCACATCCACCTGCAGGACGGCGATCTGATCGAGAAGGGCGACTATATCGTCGACGGCAATCCTGCGCCGCATGACATCCTGGCGATTAAGGGTGTCGAGGAGCTGGCGAACTACCTGGTCAACGAAATCCAGGACGTCTACCGGCTGCAGGGCGTGGCGATCAACGACAAGCACATCGAGGTGATCGTTCGCCAGATGCTGCAGAAGGTCGAGATCACCGACGTTGGCGAGACCGACATGATCCACGCCGAGCAGATCGACAAGATCGAGTTCGACGAGATCAACGCCAGGTTCGTGGCCGAGGGCAAGAAGCCCGCGACGGCGCACCCGGTGCTGCTCGGCATCACCAAGGCCTCGCTGCAGACCCGCTCGTTCATCTCGGCAGCGTCGTTCCAGGAGACCACCCGCGTGCTCACCGAAGCCGCCGTTAACGGCAAGGCGGATACGCTCGACGGTCTCAAGGAGAACGTCATCGTCGGACGCCTGATTCCAGCCGGAACCGGCGCCATGATGAGCAAGCTGCGCGAGGTTGCGACCAAGCGCGATCAGCTCATCCTCGACGAACGGGAGAAGGACGCAGCGAAGGCTGCACCCGTGACCCCGGCGGCGCCCGCCGAGGAGCCTGTCGCACTGCCTGCGGCCGAGTGATTCTCCGCCGTTATCGACTCACGAAAGCAAGCGGCCGCCTCCGGGCGGCCGTTTTGTTTTTCGTAGCCGGATGGAGTGGTTCGTTTTGGAATCACGCCGCTACGCCTTGCAGGCGTGACCTGCATCTGGCGTCATGCACAAACGGTGTTTCAAAATTTCACGGTGCCGGAAAAATTTCGCTGCGATTCTTGTGTTAATTCAGCGGCTTATAAGAGTATTCTGATATTATTGTTGGATAACGACGGCCGAAAGCGACTGTACGAGGCACCGGCTTGCTCCGACTTGGGGCGTTGACTCGCGGCGCAACAGGGCCTCTTCCGCGTCGAGGCTTCAGCGGAAAGGGGCTGCGGAATGCCAGAAACTGCAGCATTTCCGGCCCGTTCTGCCTTGACACCCCGGTCAAGCACCGATAAATACGCCCCACTTTCGGCAGGCGGTGAGCTTCGCCAGTCGGAACGGCCTGCCTTGCAAATCCGCCAAGCCTTTGAGATTTTTTGATCTTATCGGCTGCGAGTGAGGCAACTCCGAGCCTCGACAAATGAAGCTCAAACGCTGCCGCTGACGTCGAACGATAGTCAGAATTCTGGTGCATGACCGCGCCGCCTTTGGCGTGGTCCTCTGAGCCGATGAGCGCCTTCCACCGCCGGGGTGGATGGCGCGGTTTCGTTTGCGCGGGTCCGGGCCGCATCGGTTTGCCAGGGCGCGAGGCGTGCTCTGGCGAAGGTCCGGACGAAGGTTCGGGCGAGGGCTTTCAGGAAGCTTCGAAGAGGCAACAGGCGAATGCCGACGATCAATCAGCTGATCCGCCACCCGCGGGTGGTGCAAAAGGCGAAGAAGAAGGTGCCAGCGCTCCAGCAGAGCCCGCAGAAGCGCGGCGTCTGTACGCGCGTCTACACCACGACCCCGAAGAAGCCGAACTCGGCGCTGCGCAAGGTCGCCAAGGTGCGCCTTACCAACGGCTTCGAGGTGATCGGCTACATCCCGGGTGAAGGCCATAACCTTCAGGAGCACTCGGTGGTCATGATCCGCGGCGGCCGCGTCAAGGATCTGCCGGGCGTGCGCTATCACATCCTGCGCGGTGTGCTCGACACCCAGGGCGTCAAGAACCGCAAGCAGCGCCGTTCGAAGTACGGCGCCAAGCGTCCGAAGTAAGGATCGATCGTCATGTCCCGTCGCCATTCAGCCGACAAGCGCGAGATCAACCCGGATGCCAAGTACGGCAACCTGGTCGTTTCCAAGTTCATGAACTCGGTGATGTACGAGGGCAAGAAGTCCGTTGCCGAAGGCATCGTCTACGGTGCGCTCGACACCATCGAGGGCAAGGTCAAGGGCGATCCGCTGAAGGTGTTCGAGCAGGCGCTCGAAAACGTCATGCCGTCGATCGAAGTGCGCTCGCGCCGCGTCGGTGGTGCCACCTACCAGGTGCCGGTCGAAGTCCGCAGCTCGCGGCGTCAGGCGCTTGGCATTCGCTGGATCATCTCCGCTGCGCGCGACCGCAGCGAGAAGACGATGACCGAGCGGCTCTCGGCGGAGTTGCTCGATGCGTCCAACAATCGGGGGAACGCCGTCAAGAAGCGCGAAGACACGCACCGGATGGCGGAAGCCAACCGCGCGTTCTCGCACTACCGCTGGTAATTGCAGCGTACGAACGGAATTCGAACGAAAGACAGACTGTCATGGCCCGCGCTCACCCCATCGAGGACTACCGCAATTTCGGCATCATGGCGCACATCGATGCCGGCAAGACCACGACCACTGAGCGGATCCTCTATTACACCGGCAAGAACCATAAGATCGGCGAGGTGCACGAAGGCGCCGCGACGATGGATTGGATGGAGCAGGAGCAGGAGCGCGGCATCACCATTACGTCGGCCGCGACCACCGCGTTCTGGAACGGCAAGCGTCTGAACATCATCGACACCCCAGGTCACGTCGACTTCACCATCGAGGTGGAGCGTTCGCTGCGCGTCCTCGACGGCGCGGTGGTGGTGCTCGATTCGAACCAGGGTGTTGAGCCGCAGACCGAGACGGTGTGGCGTCAGGGCGACAAGTACAAGGTTCCGCGCATCGTCTTCGCCAACAAGATGGATAAGATCGGCGCTGACTTCTTCCAGTGCCTGACGGACATCGTCGATCGCCTAGGCGCGAAGCCCGTTCCGATTCAGCTGCCGATTGGCGCCGAGAGCCAGTTCAAAGGCCTGGTCGATCTGGTGCGCATGAAGGGCGTGGTCTGGAACGACGAGTCGCTCGGTGCGAAATACGACGACATCGATATTCCGGCCGACCTGCTCGATCAGGCCAAGGAATATCGTGAGAAGCTGGTCGAGGCCGCTGTCGAGCTCGATGACGATGCGATGGCTGCTTATCTCGACGGCAAGGAGCCGGACGAGGCGACACTGAAGAGGCTGCTCCGTAAGGCTGTCATCACCGGCGCGTTCTACCCGGTGCTGTGCGGCTCGGCATTCAAGAACAAGGGCGTGCAGCCGCTGCTCGACGCCGTGGTGGACTATCTGCCGTCGCCGCTCGACGTGCCTGCGATCAAGGGCGTCGATCCGAAGGGCAATGAGATCGAGCGTCATCCTGACGACAAGGAGCCGATGTCGCTCCTGGCGTTCAAGATCATGGACGATCCGTTCGTCGGCACGATCACGTTCTGCCGCATCTATTCTGGTACGCTGTCGAGCGGCACCGGCGTCATCAACTCGACCAAGGAGCGCAAAGAGCGCATTGGCCGCATGCTGCTGATGCACGCCAACAACCGCGAGGACATCAAGGAAGCCTACGCCGGCGACATCGTTGCTCTGGCAGGCCTCAAGGACACCCGCACCGGCGATACGCTTTGCGATCCGGCACATGAGGTGATCCTGGAGAAGATGGAATTCCCCGATCCGGTCATCGAGATCGCGATCGAGCCGAAGTCTAAGGCCGACCAGGAAAAGCTTGGCGTGGCGCTGGCAAAGCTCGTTGCCGAGGATCCGTCGTTCCGCGTGTCGACCGACCAGGAGAGCGGCCAAACCATCATCAAGGGCATGGGCGAGTTGCACCTCGATATCAAGGTCGACATCCTCAAGCGCACCTACAAGGTTGAAGCGAACATCGGTGCGCCGCAGGTGGCCTATCGTGAGCGCATCAGCCGGCCGGTGACGGTCGACTACACCCACAAGAAGCAGACCGGTGGCACCGGTCAGTTCGCGGCGGTGAAGATCGTCGTCGAGCCGCTGCCGCCGGGCACGGGCTTCGAGTTCGAGAACGAGATCGTCGGCGGCGCGGTGCCCAAGGAGTACATTCCGGGCGTAGAGAAGGGCCTCGAGTCGGTTCTGGGCGCGGGCATCCTTGCCGGCTTCCCGGTGGTCGATCTCAAGGTGACGCTGATCGACGGCAAGTATCATGACGTCGACTCGTCGGCTCTGGCCTTCGAAATCGCGGCGCGCATGGCGCTTCGCGATGCGCTGCAAAAGGGCGGTGCGACGCTGCTTGAGCCGATCATGAAGGTCGAGGTGGTGACGCCGGAAGACTACACCGGCTCGGTCATCGGCGATCTCAACTCGCGGCGCGGCCAGATTCAGGGCCAGGACATGCGCGGCAACGCCAACGTCATCACCGCGATGGTGCCGCTCGCGAACATGTTCTCTTACGTCAATAACCTGCGCTCGATGAGCCAGGGTCGAGCCACCTTCACCATGCAATTCGATCACTATCAGGAAGTTCCGAAAGCGATCGCAGACGAAGTTCAGGCGAAGTACGCCTAACTCAAAGTCCAACTTTACGACCAACTTTCAATCCACCGGAGCGCCGGGAGACTTCAATGGCCAAAGAGAAATTCAACCGCAATAAGCCTCACTGCAACGTTGGCACCATCGGTCACGTCGACCACGGCAAGACGTCGTTGACGGCAGCGATCACCAAGGTGCTGGCGGAGACCGGCGGCGCGACTTTCACTGCCTACGACCAGATCGACAAGGCGCCGGAAGAGAAGGCGCGCGGCATCACCATCGCGACGGCGCACGTCGAGTACGAGACCCAGAAGCGCCACTATGCGCACGTCGACTGCCCCGGCCACGCCGACTACGTGAAGAACATGATCACCGGCGCGGCCCAGATGGACGGCGCGATCCTGGTCGTGTCGGCTGCCGACGGCCCGATGCCGCAGACCCGCGAGCACATCCTGCTTGCCCGCCAGGTCGGCGTGCCGGCGCTGGTCGTGTTCATGAACAAGGTCGACATGGTCGACGATCCGGAGCTCCTCGACCTCGTCGAGCTCGAGGTTCGCGAGCTTCTGTCGAAGTACAATTTCCCGGGCGACAAGATTCCGATCGTCAAGGGTTCGGCGCTGTGCGCGCTCGAAGGCAAGAGCCCCGAGCTCGGCCATGACGCGATCCTCAAGCTGATGGAAGCCGTCGACAGCTACATCCCGCAGCCGGAGCGTCCGATCGATCAGCCGTTCCTGATGCCGGTCGAAGACGTGTTCTCGATCTCGGGCCGCGGCACGGTGTGCACGGGTCGCGTCGAGCGCGGCATCATCAAGGTCGGCGAGGAAGTCGAGATCGTAGGCATCAAGGCGACGCAGAAGACCACCGTCACGGGCGTCGAAATGTTCCGCAAGCTGCTCGACCAGGGTCAGGCTGGCGACAACATCGGCGCGCTGCTCCGCGGTATCGACCGCGAGGGCGTCGAGCGCGGCCAGGTGCTGTGCAAGCCGGGCTCCGTGAAGCCGCACACCAAGTTCAAGGCTGAGGCTTACATCCTCACCAAGGAAGAGGGCGGCCGTCATACCCCGTTCTTCACCAACTACCGTCCGCAGTTCTACTTCCGCACCACCGACGTGACCGGTGTTGTGACGCTGCCGGCCGGCACCGAGATGGTGATGCCGGGCGACAACATCGCCATGGAAGTGCAGTTGATCGTTCCGATCGCGATGGAAGAGAAGCTCCGCTTCGCCATCCGTGAGGGCGGCCGCACCGTCGGCGCGGGCGTCGTCGCAAGCATCATCGAGTAACGAGCGAACAGGGAATGGCGAATGGCGAGAAATTGCTGTTCGCCGTTCGCCACTCGCGGCCCCAAGCCTTGGATGCCTGTGGTCAGCGATGGTGACGATCTGAGAAAGAGACAACGGCAATGAACGGCCAGAATATCCGGATCCGGCTCAAGGCGTTCGATCACCGCATCCTCGATGCGTCGACCCGCGAGATCGTCAACACCGCCAAGCGCACGGGTGCGCAGGTGCGTGGACCAATCCCGCTGCCGACTAGGATCGAGAAGTTTACGGTGAACCGTTCGCCGCACGTCGACAAGAAGAGCCGCGAACAGTTCGAGATGCGCACCCACAAGCGCCTTTTGGACATCGTCGATCCGACGCCGCAGACCGTGGACGCGCTGATGAAGCTCGACCTCGCTGCTGGTGTCGACGTCGAGATCAAGCTCTGAGCCGGTCAGGACGAGAAGGGTAACCAATTATGCGCTCCGGTGTGATCGCACAGAAGGTCGGAATGACCCGCTTATTCACCGATGCCGGCGAGCACGTGCCGGTCACGGTGCTGCGTCTTGCGCAATGCCAGGTCATCTCGCATCGCAGCAAGGAAAAGGACGGGTACGTCGCGCTCCAGCTCGGTTCTGGGACCCGCAAGGTCAAGAACGTGAGCAAGGCTGAACGCGGCCGTTTCGCCGTTGCCAAGGTCGAGCCCAAGCGCACGATCGCCGAATTCCGAGTCAGCGATGACTCGCTGATCCCGGTCGGTGCGGAGATCACGGCAGACCACTTTCTGGTCGGTCAGTTCGTCGACGTCACCGGCACCTCGATCGGCAAGGGTTATGCCGGCGGCATGAAGCGCTGGAACTTCGGCGGCTTGCGCGCCACGCACGGCGTGTCGGTCTCGCATCGTTCGATCGGTTCGACCGGTGGTCGCCAGGACCCAGGCAAGACGTTCAAGAACAAGAAGATGCCGGGCCATCTCGGCACCGACCGCGTCACCACGCTCAATCTGCGCGTCGTGCAGACCGACGTCGAGCGCGGCCTGATCATGATCGAAGGCGCGGTTCCCGGTCACAAGGGCGGCTGGATCACCGTGCGCGACGCGGTGAAAAAGGCGCCGCCTAAGGACCTGCCGAAGCCTGGCAAGTTCAAGGCGCCGGCTGCGGAAGCAGCGCCAGCGAAGACTGAAGCCGCGCCTGCGGCCGAAGCCCCGAAGGAGGGCGCGTGACATGGATGTGAAGGTCACCACCCTTGATGGCGGCGAGGCCGGTTCGGTCACGCTCTCGGATGCGATTTTCGGCCTCGAGCCGCGCGCCGATCTGATCCAGCGCTGTGTCGTGTGGCAGCTCAACAAGCGCCGTGCCGGCACGCACGCGGTGAAGAACCGCGCCGACATCTGGCGCACCGGCAAGAAGATGTACGGGCAGAAGGGCACCGGCGGTGCCCGTCACGGTTCGGCTCGCGTGCCGCAGTTCCGCGGCGGTGGCCGTGCGTTCGGTCCGGTCGTGCGCAGCCACGAGATCGGCCTGCCGAAGAAGGTTCGCGCCCTCGCTCTCAAGCATGCTCTGTCCGCCAAGGCCAAGGACGGCGGCATCATCGTGCTCGACAAGGCGACTGTGAAGGACGCCAAGACCAAGCAGCTCGCGGCGCACTTCGAGAAGCTCGGCGTTCACACCGGCGCCTTGATCATCGACGGCGCCGAGATCGAGGCGGGCTTCCGCAATGCCGCGCGCAACATCCCGAACATCGACGTGCTGCCGATCCAGGGTATCAACGTCTACGACATCATGCGCCGCGGCAAGCTCGTGCTGACCAAGGCCGCAGTCGATGCGCTGGAGGCGCGCTTCAAATGAGCACCAACGATCCGCGCCACTACGACGTGGTGATCGCACCGGTGATCACCGAAAAGGCGACGATGGCGTCCGAGCACAACAAGGTCGTCTTCAAGGTCGCGCGCACCGCCACCAAGCCGCAGATCAAGGAAGCCGTCGAGAAGTTGTTCGACGTCAAGGTGAAGGCCGTGAACACGCTCGTCCGCAAGGGCAAGGTCCGCTTCTTCAAGGGCCGTCCGGGCGAGCTGCAGGACAGCAAGCGCGCAGTCGTGACCCTCGAAGAAGGTCACCGCATCGACGTGACCACCGGGCTGTAAGGGCAGGGTAAAGTTATGGCACTTAAAACTTACAAGCCGACCACGCCGAGCCAGCGCCACTTGGTCATCGTTGATCGTGACGGCCTGCACTCGGGCAAGCCGGTGAAGGGCCTGGTGGAAGGCCAGCATTCGTCTGGCGGCCGCAACAACCACGGCCGTATCACCAGCCGTTTCCGCGGCGGTGGTCACAAGCAGGCCTACCGCGTCATCGACTTCAAGCGCACGCGCCGCGAGGAGACCGCGACCGTCGAGCGCATTGAATACGACCCGAACCGCACCGCGTTCATTGCGCTGGTGAAGTACAAGGATGGCGAGCAGTCCTACATCCTCGCGCCGCAACGGCTCGCCGCCGGCGACGTGATCGTCGCGGGCGAGCAGGTCGACATCAAGCCGGGCAACGCGATGCCGCTCGGCAACATGCCGGTCGGCACCATCGTCCACAACGTGGAGCTCAAGATCGGCAAGGGCGGGCAGATCGCGCGTTCGGCCGGCACCTACGCGCAGATCGTCGGCCGCGACCAGGAATACGTCATCCTGCGTCTGAACTCGTCGGAGCAGCGCCTGGTGCATGGCCGCTGCCTCGCGACCGTCGGCGCGGTGTCGAACCCCGACAACATGAACACGACGATCGGCAAGGCCGGCCGTCAACGCTGGAAGGGCCGCATGCCGCACAACCGCGGCATCACCATGAACCCGGTCGACCATCCGCACGGTGGCCGCACCAAGGGCGGTGGCCATCCGGTGACGCCGTGGGGCTTCCCGACCAAGGGCAAGAAGACCCGCAAGAACAAGTCCACTCAGAAGTTCATCATGCTGAGCCGTCACGCTCGCAAGAAGTCATCGTAAGGGATCGCGCGCATGTCACGATCGGTTTGGAAAGGCCCGTTTGTCGACGGCTATCTGCTCAAGAAGGCAGACGCCGCGCGGGGCTCGGGCCGCCACGAAGTCATCAAGATCTGGAGCCGCCGCTCGACGATCCTGCCGCAGTTCGTGGGACTGACGTTCGGCGTCTACAACGGCCAGAAGCACATTCCGGTCGCCGTCACCGAGGAAATGGTCGGACACAAGTTTGGCGAGTTCTCGCCGACGCGGACCTTTCATGGCCACACCTCGGACCGCAAGGCCACGCGCAAGCCGGCCGCGGCCGGCGGTTGATGAGCGAGCTTTAGGGAAACCATCATGGGCAAGAGCGCACGCGAACGGGACCTGCCGGACAACGAGGCTAAGGCCGTCGCCCGCATGCTGCGGGTGTCGCCGCAGAAGCTTAATCTGGTCGCGCAGCTGATCCGCGGTAAGAAGGTTGCGACCGCGCTGTCCGATCTGCAGTTCTCGCAGAAGCGGATCGCGAAGGACGTGAAGAAGTGTCTGGAGTCGGCGATCGCCAACGCCGAGAACAATCACGATCTCGACGTCGACGATCTGATCGTCGCTCACGCACATGTCGGCAAGGCGCTTGTTCTGAAGCGCTTCCATCCGCGCGGCCGCGGCCGCATGGGCAAGATTTTGAAGCCGTTCTCGCATCTGACCATCGTCGTGCGTCAGGTCGAGAGCAAGGCGGCTTAAGGAGAAGTCATGGGTCAGAAGGTCAACCCGATCGGTCTGCGGCTCGGCATCAACCGCACCTGGGACTCGCGCTGGTACGCCGGCAAGAATGAGTACGGCGGGCTGCTGCACGAGGACATCAAGATCCGCGAGGCGCTGATGGAGGCCCTCAAGCAAGCCGCGGTCTCGAAGATCGTGATCGAGCGCCCGCACAAGAAGTGCCGGGTGACGGTGCATTCGGCGCGCCCCGGCGTGGTGATCGGCAAGAAGGGCGCCGATATCGAGAAGCTGCGCAAGGCTGTCGCCAAGATCACCCCGAGCGACGTCGTCATCAACATCGTCGAGATCAGAAAGCCTGAGCTCGATGCGACGCTGGTCGCCGAGTCGATCGCCCAGCAGCTCGAGCGCCGCGTGGCGTTCCGCCGCGCCATGAAGCGCGCCGTGCAGTCGGCGGTGCGGCTTGGCGCCCAGGGCATCCGCATCAACTGCTCGGGCCGTCTCGGCGGCGCCGAAATCGCGCGCATGGAGTGGTATCGCGAGGGCCGCGTGCCGCTGCACACGCTGCGCGCCGACGTCGATTACGGCGTTGCGACCGCCTTCACCACCTACGGCACTTGCGGCGTGAAGGTCTGGATCTTCAAGGGCGAGATCATGGAGCACGACTCCATGGCGCAGGATAAGCGCCTCGCCGAGGCCGAAGCCGGTCGCCCGTCGCGTCGTGACGCGTAACGCGCTGGACAAGGGACAGTAAGAGGACTCGTTATGCTGCAGCCGAAGAAAACCAAGTTCCGGAAGGCGCACAAAGGCCGCATTCACGGCTTGGCGACCAGCGGACAGAATTTGGCGTTCGGCCAGTTCGGGCTGAAGGCGACCGAGCCGGATCGCGTCACCGCGCGCCAGATCGAAGCCGCCCGCCGCGCGCTCACCCGTCACATGAAGCGCGCCGGCCAGGTGTG
This sequence comes from Rhodoplanes sp. Z2-YC6860, assembly GCF_001579845.1. Lineage (GTDB taxonomy): Bacteria > Pseudomonadota > Alphaproteobacteria > Rhizobiales > Xanthobacteraceae > Z2-YC6860. Next base: position 4,816,576 of record NZ_CP007440.1, on the reverse strand, counting down.
GATCCGCGTCTATCCGGACGTGCCGGTGTCGAAGAAGCCGCTCGAAGTCCGCATGGGCTCCGGCAAGGGCTCGGTCGAGCTCTGGGTCTGCCGCGTCAAGCCGGGCCGCATCCTGTTCGAAGTCGACGGCATCTCGGTCGAGCTCGCCAAGGAGGCGCTCACGCTTGCCGCCGCCAAGCTGCCGATCAAAACCCGTTTCGTGACGCGCATCGCGGCATAAGGGATCAGGGCCATGAAAGCTTCCGATGTGCGCGCCATGACCGTCGACCAGCTCGACGACGAGGTGCTCAAGCTCAAGAAGGAGCAGTTCAATCTCCGCTTCCAGCGGGCGACGGGACAGCTCGAGAACACCGCGCGCGTGCGCGAAGTGCGTCGCGACGTCGCACGCATGATGACGATCGCCAAGCAGAAGCGCGCCGGCGAGGCGCCGAAGGCGAAGGCCGCAGCTTCGGCCGCGACCGAGCGCACCTCGGTTCGCCGTACGCCGAAGGCGCGTCCGCCCGTATCCAACCGTTCCAAGCCGCGCCTGGCGTCCCGCGCCAAAGCGAAGAAAAAGTAAGAGGATCTCATGCCGAAGCGAACGCTCCAGGGCGTGGTGGTCAGCGACAAGCAGGACAAGACCGTTGTTGTCCGCGTCGAACGCCGCTTCACGCACCCGGTCATGAAGAAGACCGTGCGCCGCTCCAACAAGTTCCACGCTCACGACGAGAAGAACGAGTTCTCGGTCGGCGATATCGTGTGGATCGAGGAGCACAAGCCGATCTCCAAGCTCAAGCGCTGGATCGTCACCCAGGGCGAGAAGCGCGCGAAGATCGATGCGCCGGTCGTGGACAGCGGCAAGCGCGCGTCGAAGAAGAAGGCCGGCAAGGCGGAAGCCGCCGCCCCGGCAAACTGAGCGTCGTGACACGTAAGAAGAAAGAATTGCGAGGCTCCTGATGATTCAGATGCAAACCAACCTCGACGTGGCGGACAATTCCGGCGCGCGCCGCGTTATGTGCATCAAGGTGCTGGGCGGCTCCAAGCGCAAGTACGCCACCATCGGCGACGTCATCGTCGTCTCGGTGAAGGAGGCGATCCCGCGCGGTCGCGTCAAGAAGGGCGAGGTCATGAAGGCCGTGGTGGTGCGGGTCCGCAAGGACATCAAGCGCCCGGACGGTTCGGTGATCCGCTTCGATCGGAACGCTGCGGTGTTGATCAACCCGCAGATGGAGCCGGTCGGCACTCGTATCTTCGGGCCGGTGCCGCGCGAGCTGCGCGCCAAGAACCACATGAAGATCATTTCGCTTGCGCCGGAGGTGCTGTGATGGCGGCCAAGATCAGAAAGGGCGACAAGGTCGTTCTGCTCACCGGCCGCGACAAGGGTCGCACCGGCGAGGTCATTGAGGTGCGTCCGGACGACGATCGCGTCCTGGTGCGCGGCATCAACATGGTGAAGCGCCACCAGAAGCAGACGGCGCAGCAGGAAGGCGGCATCATTTCCAAGGAGTCGCCGGTCCATCTGTCCAATGTCGCGATTGCCGATCCGAAGGACGGCAAGCCGACGCGCGTGGGATTCAAGTTCGTGGGTGCGGGCGACGACCGCAAGAAGGTTCGCATCGCCAAGCGCTCGGGAGTCGAGATCGATGGCTGACAAAGAGAAAGACGCCGGCAAAGCCAAGGCTGCGCCGAAGGCCGACAAGTCTCCGGAGGCGCAAGCTCGCGCCGAGAAGGCTCAGGCTGCAAAGGACAAGGCTGCTGCGGCCAAGAAGAAGGCCGAAGGCGGCGAGAAGAAGCAGCGTGAGCCCGAGGAGCGGGTGACGCCGCGGCTGCGCATGCATTTCGACCAGGTCATCCGCAAGGCCCTGGTCGAGAAGTTCAGCTACCAGAACCCGATGCAGGTGCCGCGCCTCGACAAGATCGTCCTCAACATGGGCGTGGGCGAGGGCGTGGCCGACCGCAAGAAGGTCGAGCAGGCGGCCGAGGCGCTGACCGCGATCGTCGGTCAGAAGGCCGTGATCACCCGCTCGCGCAAGTCGATCGCGACCTACAAGCTGCGCGACGGCCAGGCGATCGGCTGCAAGGTCACGCTGCGCAAGGCGCGGATGTACGAGTTCCTCGACCGTCTCGTGAACATCGCGCTGCCCCGCGTGCGCGACTTCCGCGGTCTGAACCCGAAGAGCTTTGACGGCCGCGGCAACTACTCGCTCGGCATCAAGGAGCACATCGTTTTCCCGGAAATCGATTACGACAAGATCGACGAAGTCTGGGGCATGGACATCACGGTCTGCACGACCGCTCGCACCGACGATGAGGCGCGTGCGCTGCTGACCGCATTCAACTTCCCGTTCCGGCAGTGAGGGTAGGGCCTAACCGGCAAGACCTTCAGACGCGGATCACCAGGAGAGCCTAATGGCGAAGAAGAGTTCGATCGAGAAGAACAATCGCCGTCGCAAGATGGCGAAGCAAGCGCGTGGCCGTCGCGACCGCTTGAAAGCGATTATCATGGACAAGACCAAGCCGGTGGAGGAGCGCTTCGCCGCTTCTCTCAAGCTTGCCGAGATGCCACGCAACGCCAGCCAGACCCGCATCCGCAACCGCTGCGAGGTGACGGGGCGGCCGCGCGCATTCTACCGCAAGCACAAGCTCAGCCGTATTGCGCTGCGCGAGCTCGGTTCCAAGGGCCTGATTCCAGGCCTCGTGAAGTCGAGCTGGTGAGGAGGCGCATATGCAGTTGAACGATCCACTCGGCGATATGATCGCGCGCATCACCAACGCGCAGATGCGTAAGAAGCCGAAAGTGTCGACGCCGGGCTCGCGTCTCCGCGTCAGCGTGCTCGACGTTCTCAAGAGCGAGGGCTTCATCCGCGGCTACGCCAAAGTCGATCATGCCGACGGCCGCAGCGAGCTCGAGATCGAGCTGAAGTATTTCGACGGCCAGCCGGTGATCCGCGAGTTTTCGCGGGTCTCCAAGCCGGGCCGCCGGGTCTATGTCGCAGTCCGCAACCTGCCGCGCGTCAACAACGGCCTTGGCATGTCGATCATTTCGACGCCCAAGGGCGTGATGGCCGACCACGATGCTCGCGATGCGAACGTCGGCGGCGAGCTGCTCTGCACGGTGTTCTGATCGGGAAGCGCGAGATTTAGGGAAACATCATGTCCCGTATCGGTAAGAAACCAGTTTCGGTCCCCTCCGGCGTCACTGCGAACGTCGAAGGCCAGACCATCAAGGTCAAGGGTCCGAAGGGCGCGCTGCAGCTCGTGCTGCATGACGACGTCAAGGCCACGATGGACAAGGGCGCGATCAAGGTCGATCCGCGCTTTGAGACCAAGCGTGCGCGCTCGCAGTGGGGTACGGCGCGGACATTGGTCAGCAATCTGATGACCGGCGTCACCAAGGGCTTCGAGGAGAAGCTCGAGATCAACGGCGTCGGCTACCGCGCGGCGGTGCAGGGCAAGAACCTGCAGCTCCAGCTCGGTTACAGCCACGACGTGGTTTATCCGATCCCGGAAGGGATCGCGATCGTGACGCCGAAGCCGACCGAGATCACCATCACCGGCTCGGACAAGCAAAAGGTCGGCCAGGTGGCCGCCGAAATCCGCGACTTCCGCTCGCCAGAGCCCTACAAGGGCAAGGGCGTGAAGTACGTCGGCGAATACATCTTCCGCAAGGAAGGCAAGAAGAAGTAACGGAGCGCGCCATGCCGACAGTCAAGGACCGGGCCCAGCGCCGCAAAGGAAGCGTGCGCCGCGCCGTAAAGGCCGCCGCCAACGGACGCAAGCGGCTTTCTGTGCACCGCTCGGGCAAGCACATCTATGCCCAGGTGATCGACGACGTGAAGGGGCTGACGCTCGCGTCGGCATCTTCGCTGGAGAAGGATATGCGGGCGAAGTCAGGCGCCAATGTCGACGCCGCCAAGGCGGTCGGCTCGCTGGTCGCCAAGCGCGCGGTCGAGAAGGGCGTCAAGGACGTCGTGTTCGATCGCGGCAGCTATCGCTACCACGGCCGGATCAAGGCGCTCGGCGATGCCGCGCGCGAAGGCGGCCTGAACTTCTAACGGATGATTACGGGCTGATCGCCCGAAGAGAGAGAAGACCGTTATGGCACATGAACCAAGACGAGAGCGCGAAGGCGGCGATCGCGAGCGCCGTGGCGACCGCCGCGGTGATCGCGGAGCCGACCGCGAGCCGAGTGAGTTCATCGACAAGCTCGTCCACATCAATCGCGTCGCCAAGGTGGTGAAGGGCGGCCGGCGCTTCGGCTTTGCCGCGCTCGTCATCGTCGGCGACCAGAAGGGCCGGGTCGGCTTCGGCCACGGCAAGGCGCGCGAGGTGCCGGAGGCGATCCGCAAGGCCACTGATGCCGCCAAGCGCAACGTCATGCGGGTGCCGCTCCGCGAAGGCCGCACGCTGCACCACGACGTGTTCGGACGTCATGGCGCCGGCAAGGTGTTCCTGCGCGCGGCGCCTCCGGGAACCGGCATCATCGCCGGCGGCCCGATGCGCGCGGTGTTCGAGTCGGTTGGAATGCAGGACGTGGTCGCGAAGTCGATCGGCTCGTCGAACCCCTACAACATGGTGCGCGCGACTTTCGACGCGCTGAAGCACCAGGATTCGCCGCGCTCGGTCGCGGCGCGCCGCAGCATCAAGGTTTCG